>CAZYOE010000001.1:0-77521 GCA_964648725.1 uncultured Pseudobdellovibrionaceae bacterium
GCCATTAAATCTTTGAATCTTCCATTTCGGCGAGGCCATGGATGGCCGTCCCGAAGTTGCCTTCCAAGCTCATTTTCCCAGGACTTCGAGAAGCCCCCGGCCCAAGCACAACCTTGCGTAAAGATGTGATATAGGGTTAGAGTTCCCCTACGTTGAGTGAGAGTTGAAGCGAAGGTAACGCAGAAGTTGGACTTTTTCTGCGGAATCTAAATAGGTCTGGTCTTTGGGTTTAAGTTGGGGTTTAAGTTAGGTTTTAACTTAGGCCGTGCTCATGCCCGTAACTTTATAGAGATGAGAAATGCAAGCAAAAAAACATTCGCACCCTGAAGTAGTAGATAAGTCCCCACATGCCATTCGCCATAGCGATAAAAAAGGTTTCGCAGGTTTTTGGGAAACTCTAATGCGACAATTTAAAACGGTCATGCATATAATTATGGTGGTGCCACTTTACGGGGTCGCATCGCTTATTCTGGGAATGTCGGTGATGCCCGGTATTTTGTTGGTACGATGGACTCACCGCTGGAGCAGTTCCTTTTCTGAATTAATGAGCGCATTCGCACTTGGATCTGCGATTGTTGCCTCGTTTTTTGTTTGTGGCTTTACCGCTATGGTTATTCTTCCGATTTTGAATAAAGTCTTGGTGGGCCGCCTCAAAGCATGGAAAGGCCCCTATTACTCCCTGGAAGCGATAAAGTGGTATATTCATAATGGCATCCTGTACATGCTTCGTTATTCGTTTTTGGAGTTTGTCACTCCATCACCTTTCAGTTTGTGGTTTTACAAAGCCATGGGCATGAAAGTGGGTCGAGGTTCAGTGATCAACTCCACACACATATCTGATCCCTCACTTCTTCACTTAGGCAAAAAAGTTACAATTGGTGGATCTGCAACGATCGTCGCTCATTATGGCCAAGCCGGATTTTTGGTGCTCGCGCCGGTGATCATTGAAGATGATGTTACTATTGGCTTGAGAGCTACAATTATGGGTGGAGTGAAAATTAGAAAAGGCGCTAAAATATTGCCTAACTCAGTGGTCATGCCTAAAACCGAAGTTCCTGCTGGTGAGGTTTGGGGTGGCGTTCCTGCACACAAACTCGATTTGAAAAAGGTAGTAGCTGCGGAGCCTCAATAGGGAATATCGATTTTTCGCTCAAACAATCAGTTTCAATACTAATAGTGCAGTGAATATCACGATAAATGGTTTTGAGGATCTTACTCAATGGAAATGGTATAAGCTATAGGTATGGACCGGGATAGGTATTGAAACCACTAGACATCCATCCACCGGAATCTTCCCAATCTAAAAAGTCTCCATTGGGATAGGGGTAGGCCGGTGGCCAGTCTGGCTCTAGATCATTATTGTCATCTTCATTGGCGGTCGGCTCGGTTGCTGCCTGCAAGGCAGGGTATGTATTCCACTCCCTTACCGCCACACGAATGCGCGCCGTAACCTCAAATGCGTAGTTTGTGCATAAGACCGAGAAATACCTGGGATCGCCATATAGGGAATATAAATCCTTGTTGGGAGAATAATCGAGAATGTCATTAAAAGCCTTAGGGATCGAAGCGTTAGAATAGTATGTGGCGAGCGGCCTCGTCGTACTGTAGCCTTGATCTAACAAACTTTTAATTTCGAAAGTTCCAAAGTTCTTTTTCTCAACTGGTGTCGTGTCTTCAGCAAAAGTTTTGAATTGAGCAAACAACTCAATAGGAGACGCAAGGCTGGTTTTACTCATTAAAGCGGTACCGCCTCCAACCTGTTCTTTCATACGCCAAATAATGGGTGTGGGCCAATTCGACTTTCCGTCAAGGTTAGGATTAAGTTTCAATGCTGGGCCATCCAGACAACTACTGCGATCTCCGTTCCAATCCATCTCTGATGAAGTGTAAGTAGTAGTAACAGTACCTGAGGAAGGATCAACGGAGGTTGTTTTAACAGCTTCACTATATTTACCTTCGCAGCAGTTTGGACCATTAACATCCGAATAATTAAATCCACATTTATAAGACCCTTTTTTATAAGAAAAATTTGGATTAGGAATTGTTCCAGCCAAATCGTAGTAGGCGGCAGCCGTGTACGTTCCGGCTTGCTGGTCATCATCGACAAAGACATAAACTGGCTCAAGATGAACAGAATCATCACGGGGAGGCTCCCATCGAAAAAAGAATGGCGCCATCGTAGTTACATAAGGGCATTTTTCATGGGCCGGTACATTATATTCGAGAGTCAACCCTTGATGAATTAAATCCAGTTCAGTTGACTCAGTAATACACATGATATCTCGATCAGCTATATTGGTAGAATCTAAATCCACCTTGCACTGATCTGGCCAAGTTCCCGTGGTTACAGTTTTGTGAGTATATCTCAATGCGCCAGAAACAGACTTGTGATGAACCCAGAGAAAATTTTTGGCAGGCTGAGTGTCACCGGCCCCAGAACCGTCGCTGCTTGATGAGCTGCTGCCGTTGAAATCTGTTTTTTTGGAACAGCCTAAGTTAATGGCTAATGAAATGACTAATGCAAAAATATTTAGATAGTTTTTCATATTTTCAGTGGAACGAAAAATTAATACATTGGGTAGTCTGGTTTTAACGAGCCACATGACAATTAATTCATATTTCAGTAAATGGCCGATGCTTGACCTTCGGCCCATTCACTATTTTCCCTCGACTTCCATCTTGATTAACTACAATATGGACTCCTCAACCTTAACGATATAAACGTACCCTGTTTATATGACTCGAGGTCGAAGATTTATTGCCATTCTGTTTTGTTCTGCCGCGCTTATTCAATGCGCGAATATCTTTGAACCTTTAACTCCCAAGGATACCAATGCTGCCTACCTTTATTCTGCCCGTTTAAAAATCGATGCGGGCCAATACGCCGAAGCTTTGACGGACCTTGGTCAAATTGATGCTGAGTATGCTTCGCAAAATGACGTGCGAATCACCTTTGCCAGTGCTTATGCTGGTGAATGCGGAATGGAGTTTATTCCCTTCTTTAATAGCATTTCGACCATTAATCTAACTGGAACGACTATCTTTAAATACCTTCGAGCGTCTTTCACCGATAAGGCTACAACGCCCACCTCTTGCACTGAAGCCGAGAAGAAGCTCAAAGAAATCGGCGCAACCTCTGCCGCACGCTTAGCCGCCATGAATGGCGAAAAAGAAGTTAATATGCTGATGGCAATTCTTTCCATGGCGAAAATTGGATCCTATTTAAGAGTCACATCAGATGTCGATGGAACGAACTCCCTGGGTGACGGAACCACGGACGCCTCTTTTGACTCCTGTGATTCCACCAAGCTCACCGACACCCAAGTGCTCGAAATAGCCACTGGCTTTGGGCTTTTGGTGGAAAACCTGAGCGCCATACTTGGTGATGGGAGTTCCACCGCAACAACTCTCGCGGTCGTTACCGCCGCTTTCACAGCACTCTGTGGGCCTACGCCTCCCGCCGGTGGATGCAATATCCTCGACTATAGCACCCTAACTGACGATGAAAAAACCGCAATCATCAATACTTATCGCGATCTTCTTAAGAGCGATCAAGGCATCGAGGCTCTTCCTATCGGCACAAATGCCTGCGACCCAACCCAAACCATTCCACCACCCCCACCACCATGATGAAAATTCGCCCTACACTTTTTTTATTTATACTTTTTTTTATCAACATCAGTTGGGCTAAAGAGTTTTTTGAATACGGCCAGTCAATTCGCGCGTTGGGAATGGGTAATGCATATACCGCCGTTGTCAGTGATGGCGATGCTCTTTTCTATAACCCCGCAGCCCTCGGCCGCGTAAAGGGAATTAATTTAACTGTGCTAAATCTGGCCACTGGCATAAATGGCGAAAACGCCTACAATTCTGCGAATACGATTGCGGAATCCACCGCCACTGGCATCGATCGCTTCGCTGACTTCTTCGGTCAACAGTTGTGGGTGGGTGCCGGAGGCAAAATTCATCTCACCATGCCTAACTTTGGTATTGGCGTTTACGACTCTGGCTATGTTGGACTTGAATTGAAAGATCCAATCCTTCCTTACTTCGACATCAATTATATCAACGACTATGGCGTTATATTGGGAGGATCATTTCCCATTGGCCCGACCTCCCATTTTGGAATTACTGCAAAACGAATCACTCGGGCGGGAACAAACCAGGAAATAGGGGTTTCCCAGTTTGCTGATGGTCAGACCACCCAAATTCAAAGCAATATGAATCGCCGAGGCACTGGCTACGGAGCCGCCCTTGGATTTGTTTGGGAGATTCCGGTACCATTGAATCCTGTGGTTTCTGGCGTATGGAAGGATGTCGGCACAACTTCATTTTTGAAAGAAACTGGCATTGAAAAACCACCCCGCATTCTGGATGAGAGAATCCTAGGAGTTGCTGCGGGGTTTGATTTTCCGGTTTTTGGAATGACAGCTGCAATTGATTATAAACACATTAACGCTCTCGGCGAAAATGTCGGTAAAAAGGTTCATATGGGACTTGAATTCGATTTACCATTTATAGATATTCGTGGAGGTTTCAGCCAAGGCTACTACTCATTAGGAGCTTCACTTGATCTCTTTATTTTACAAATCGATATGGCTTACTACGGTGTGGAGCTTGGTGAATACCCTGGTCAAGATCAAGATCGACGTTTCCAAATCGCTCTGACCATGGATATGGGTTTTGACCCGAGTTTCAAATTTATGGATTTTAATAAAGTTAAAGGTCGTAAGTTAAAACAACGCCGATAGTTTCCGAGAGAGCACCCCTGCCTTGATTTTTAAGAAAAATCATGACCAAAGTAACCACATGATTGAACTCTGCCATTATTCCTCTCTCGAACATAAAACCAATTTTATTCAAACGCTTGATCTCAGCAATTCCACCTTAATTGTTTCGGATTTACATTCAAAGCTTTATTGGCAACAGTCTCTTCTGAAAAGAGATGGTTTTGTCGCGGGACCAGCGGTCTTGCGAGCTGAAGATTTCTGGAAAACTCTCGTACAGCGAAGCTTTCCAGAATCCGAATTCGTCAGCAATGCTTGGATGACAAGTTACTTAAAAAGCGCACTCAGCCATGAATTTGCAGGTAGTGTTGGATTACCCTATGCAAGGCCTTCGAGCGCCCTAAGGGCCCTTAATGAACTTTTACCAATTCTGTGCCATCCAGAGTCTAATGAGGTCATGGAAAACTGGTTTTCTGATACCTGTAAAACACCTTGCTCCTGGGAGAAATGGTATTACCTGGCAGCTTCAATCTGGGAAAATATAAATAAGCAAAGTTTACTCCTAAGCGAGTGGTCAGCGGCCTTTTTGTTGCAACAAAGTGGTTTTGAAAAATTTTGGAGTCGAAATCTTACTATTGATGTAGGACCTGAAATCCGAACCATCGAGGCGGAACTCCTACAAACCCTTTCCATCTCATGCGATATAAAGGTCCTTGTTCCCAAGCAAACTTGGCTGCCACAGTTTTCATGGATTTCGTATCCCTATGAGCAACTGACCCAACGTTCGCATAAAGTGATAATGCTTCCCGAAGTTAACTCCCAAAATGCGAAGGCTGAATTCAAAAGATTTACAGCTCCAATTGCTGAAATTAAATTTGCCATTGGCCAGATTCGCCAATGGATTGAGAGAGGCAAGGAACCTTCCCAAATTGCCCTTATCGCTCCCGATATTGAAGAATATTGGCCCGTACTTCGTTGGCACCTTAAAAAAGAACTCATCCCATTTGAAAAATCTGAGACTATAAAGTTGGGGAGCCTAGGTCCAACAGTCGCCTGGATTTCGTTTCTCAAAAAAACTTGTGGGCACAGCTTAAAGCCAGAAGAATTTGAGATCGCTGAGTTCCATCCGCTCAATTACGAATGTTCTAACTACTCAACGCATAAATCACTTTGGTCCAAAAGAGCTTTTATAAATGCATCATCCATTGAATTACAAACCCAACTTTTCTTTGCCGAGGATTTTCTGCAATGGGCCCTCGATGTATGGCCACAAAGGGATCTGCTTTCACAGGACTTCCTAGAGATCTGCAAAAAGTGGCTGATTGAAGCCAAAAAATTAGAAGCTCGCAAGCTTCGCGATTGGATTGAGTACCTAGAAGACTATTTAAACCAGCAAGAACAGACGATCACAGAACTCACTGGGCATGGAATAGGGATTTTTTCATTGATGAGTGGAATTCCTCCTCATAAAACCCTTCAGATCTATTTTGGCTGTTCTGAATCACAATTAAAATCTTCCAGTGGTCTCGTAAGCGGAGCAGAAGTTCTTAGCTTACAACATCATACTGGCCATTTGTTGGCCCACCCTGATCGAGACTTTCGTGAGTATCAACTGACTGCTTTACTCGGAACAGGAGAAGTACAATTCTTTACATTTGCCGAATCTGATTTCAAAGGCAGCGAATTGGTTCCCTCCGTTTTCTGGCTTAATGGACGGGAGAAAGCCGATATTTCTTTCCACCAATTAGATCATTGGAATCAAGCGCGATGGGAGTATGAACAGTTCAATGATCCTACCGTACCTAAAGATGACTCTCCTAAATTAGTCTCTGAAAAATGGTCATTTACACTTTCCCCAGCATCGCTCAAAGCCTATGTGGAGTGCCCTTTTAAGTTTTTTGCGGAAAAAGGTCTAAAGTTAGTCGATCCGTCCGTCGTTGATCTCGATTTGGATGCAAGAACTCAAGGATCTATTCATCATCGATTATTAGAACTCCTCACGGAGGAGCTTTTTTCGGCGCAAACGCTCAGGATGAAACTAAACGAGATTGTGGATCAAACTATCAATGAGCATAGAGAGATGTTTTTTTCTGAAAAAACAAAAGAACTCGTCCGGGCGCAATTGATTCAACTAGGTCAACGCTTCGTTGAGCACGAGGAGAATTATCGAAAAGAGTTTCCGCGTTTTTATACTTTAGCGCGCGAAGCTTGGTTCAGAAGAGATCTGATTATTGCTGAACACAAAATCACTTTTCGAGGTAAAATCGACCGACTTGACGCTTCCAGAGATAATAATGAAGCAGTGGTCATTGATTATAAGAGCGACACCGCTTCTTATCGAAACTCAGGGTCGTGGCTGCAAAATTTAGAGTTCCAGCTCCCTGCATATGTTGATAGCGTCGAATCTGGATTTGCCGAAACCGAAGAAAAAAAGAAAATTCCCGCAATGAAAGTGGTCGCAGCCCACTATTACAGTTTAAAAGATTTTTCTCGGAAAGGATTTACGCTTGACGAAGCCTCTCCCGATGTTGTCGAAATACCGACACCTAAAAGCAAAATTTCTGCAGAAGAGAAGCAGAATCTGCTTGGCGGATTTAATGAGATCTTAGTTGAATCCACCAAAAAAATTCTAGCGGGAGATTTCAGAGCGATTCCCCATCCAAACACAGATTGCAAAAAATGCCCTTGGAGACATGTATGCAGAGCCAGAATCTAAACTCAGAAAATTCCGAATTTATCAACACAATGGTAAAAGCCGGAGCTGGTGCAGGAAAAACTTATGGATTGATCCATAAAATTGTGGATCTCGTGGGCGAGTACCAACATAAAAACCCAGGGACACTCCCGCGCTTTGTGGTCACCACCTTTACAAGAAAGGCCACGCAAGAAGTCCGAGAGAGATTACTGTCTAAAGCTCTTGAGCTGAGAAAAAAAGATCCGGCCTTTGGTGAACTCTTTTTGAAGTTTTTGAAGAGTTCTGGTCATTTAATGGTTTCAACAATTCACGGGGTCCTCAATCAATTCTTACGGCAACATGGCAGCTCCATCGGCCTCGATCCTGACTTCAAAGTTGTGGCCGAAGCAGAGTCCCTACTGACCACAATTCTCCACGAGTTATTAACAAATGACCCTGAAGTGATGGACATGGTCAAAAAATTTGGCTGGCGGCGACTAAAGATTTTTCTGCTGGAACACCATTGTGCCTCGATCTTAAATCCAAACATTAAGCCGCTTCCCGCTCCCATCTTTATTGCACATTGGAAGGGTTTGTTTGAGAGTATCCGACAAAATGTCGCGGAACTTAAACCGCAAATCGAAACAATGCTGACCAAGTCAAAAAGTGAAGCCCTCAGAAAGTTTGGTGCAAGCCTGAGCGAACTTCAAAATTTACTAAGTAGAAAAGATGACGAAGTCTGGATCACCTTAGAACAAATAAAATTCGTTTATCAGGCTATGCCCAAGAGTCTTGGAGCCATGACCAATTGGGATGACTCTGCCAAAGAGCTTCGTAAACAAATTACTGAGAATCTCAAAGAACTCACCGAAGATCCTTGGACAGACCAGAAACGTTTTGAGGTGCATATCCAAGATCAAGACACTCTAGCCAACCTTGGCCACCGCTTTTCACAAATCTGGCTAAAACGAAAAATTGAAATGGCGGAATTAGAACTTGAAGATTTGGAGTTGCTTTCACTTTATATATTGCGAACCTTTCCTGAACAAACCAAAGCTTTTTCTGAAACTTGGAACTATTGGTTTATTGATGAATACCAAGATACAAGCCCCATTCAGGTGGAAATTTTGAATCATCTTATCGGAGCTTGTCCTCACTATGTGGTGGGTGATCCGCAACAATCAATTTACTTTTTCAGAGGTGCACGCAGTAAAGTTTTTCATGAAAAACTCAGTAGATTCGCAGAAGGCGGCGCTAAAATTGAAGTCAAAAAAATCAATCGCCGTTCACTCACTCCCACGCTTTGTTTAATTAATGACCTTATGGATACAGTTAATCCTCATCAGTTTACGGCGATGGATTCGCTCGAGGAGAGAAAGACAGATGCATTACTCGTTGGCCACTTTTATTTAGTACCGGAAGACGAAACACTCCATCTTACCGGCATTGTGAGTGTTCTGAAAAACCTGCTAGAATCTGGCATACAGCCCAACTCCATTGCTCTTCTTTGCCGCGAGAATGCTGAGCTTCAAAAATTATTTAATGAACTACAAGCCGCCGGACTGCCCGCCCAGATTTCTTCCCAAGGACGCTTTTTAGCCGACCGTCAGGTTCGAGATGCTCTGGCCCTTTGGCATTTTTTAGTTAATCCCTTTAATGACACCAATCTTATTGAAGTTTTACGGACGACTGCCTTTAAAGTGTCTGATGATCTATTATTAGAAACAGCGCAACGTTCAACCTTTCCCCTCTGGAATGAATTCCGGCACCTCAACGAACCCTCTATTCAAAAGCTGCTAATGGGATTAGAGAAGCTCAATACTCTCGGTCACATTGAAGCCTGGCAAGACCTAATATTGAATTCGTCGATGTTTAGTGAATGTTCTCAGAGTGACCCTAGCGGACGAAGGGAAGGAAATCTGTGGAAACTTATCACTCACATCAATGAGCAGTCGCGCCAAGGAATGTTAAACTACTCGGACCCAATGGAGATGGCTCTGCAAACCGATAGTAACAACGAAAATGAAGCGCGATCTATTCGTGAGTCAAATCAGATTCAACTTATGACGATACACGACTCCAAAGGCCTAGACTTCGATCATGTGTTTTTGCCAATCTTAAACCACACACGAAAAAAAGATGGCGCTGAATTTTGGACCACCGACCTAGAAAATCAACATTGGACAACATCAATGATTGATCCAAACACCCGCGAGACCGGATCAAGCTACCACGCTCAATCAGTAGCCGATGAAGTTCACAACCTTTTAAGTGAGGAGTCGGAACGTCTATTTTATGTGGCGGTAACACGGACCCGAAAAGGACTTTACTTTTTCCCACCCAATGAAAGCCAACAGGTATCAGCTTCAGGATGGGCTCGCCATCTTCAAGACTTTCTCGCAAGAGGAGTCGGTCAATTTATGAGCGAACAAGGCACCTATGAGTTTGTCATAAAAGATATAGAATCGGTATCTCAATCGAATTTGGCGACTACAACGAATATTATCAACTATCCCGAGCCAAAAGTGCTTACGGTCAAACCAGATACGAAGATTGAATCAAAATCAATTACCGCTCTTTTAAAGGAGGATGCCACCTTATCTTCAGCCGGTGCACCAAAAAATAAAATTGAAGTCACCTTTATTGAGAGAGGAATTAAAACTCATCGACAGTTTGAAAGCTATTGCAGCTCTAAGGGGACCTCTGAAATTCCAGAAGAAATAAAGTCATTTGTTGAAACTTCAAAAATTCCACTTCAGGATCTTCTTTCCTCGGGATTTCCTGAATGGACTTTTCAGGTTCAAACCCCAACAGCTATCGTGGAAGGGCAAATTGACCTTTGGGGACGCGATCGAAACGGACAGGTTTGGATAGTTGATTACAAAACCGGTTCTGCTGACTTTCAAGAAAAGGCCTTTAGCCAAATGCGTCTCTATGCGTGGGCATTACGTAAAACAAAACAAGTCCACCCTAACGAGATTGTACAACTAGCCGTCTGCTATCCACTTTCCAATCAAATCTTTATGCGCGAAATTTCCCCCGATGAGCTAAATCAAGTGAAATTATAAAATGACCGAACGACGAGTGTTCCTAGAACTTCATTTGGCTGACTTTTTTTGGGGATTTGCCTTTGTGGCCGTTCGCAACACCACCGGCTATGCAATCTTACTTTATGCGGCATTTGCCTTGAGGAGAGCTTTGTTGCGACCAGATCGTTTCGCCTCATATAGTGCTTGATCCGCAGTTCCAATTAACTCCGTCGGGGTTCTACCATGCAAAGGAAAGATGCTAAGACCGATACTAGCGGTGATTCGAAGAGGGTGATCGATTCCAGGAACAGCAATAGCCAGAGCCTCAATGGTTTGTCGGAGTCTTTCGCCAATCGAGAGAATATTTGATTCATCAATATCAGGAAGAATAAGTGCAAATTCTTCACCCCCATATCGTGCGGGGACATCCGTGGAACGGCAGAAGTTCTTTAAACAAAGAGACGCTGCTTTCAATACTATATCGCCAACAAGATGACCATAAGTATCATTCACCTTCTTGAAATGATCGATATCCAAAAGTAAAAGCCCCAATGTTTTCTTTCGTTCACCATGCTCACGTAATTCATTCTCTAGTCGAACCTTGAAGTAACGATGATTATAAAGGTCTGTCATTTCATCCGTCATGGCCTTTTTAAATAACTCACGGTTATCCATAGAAAAGCTCAACGGCTCACAAATCGTTTCAAGCAAGTTTTCATCCTCGTATGAAAAATCAATTCTCTTTGCAAAGACAAAGAACTTCTGTCGATCTGAATCATCGAGGTATCTGAAACTCAGCCAGGTATAACCGCCAAGTTGCTGATGGGACAACTCATTGGCCAACAGTTGGGGTTTCACTAGCTCCGAAAGATCTCTGATTTCTTTTTGATTAAGCTCACCATTATCAGAGTAAGCAAATAAAATTGGAGATGCATTGATAGTTTCTTGCCGCAAATACATGGCGAAATCAATCTTCAGTATTCCGGCCAAGTGAGCAAACAAATTACGCAGCATCACCAATGGATCATCGAATGTCGTTGTTCTCTCGAGGACATCCCGAATGAGGGAGATCTGAAAGAGATGTTGATCCAATGCTTTAATAGTTTCTTCTTTTTTCAAAAGTTCCTCATGATATTTGCGATTAAGCACGTCTTCTAAAGAAACATCTTTTAAATAAACAAGCACACGAACAAACCCATCCAGATCACGAATGCTTTTCCAAGTGATTTGCATTCTTCCTTCGCGGGTCTTAGTCTTAAACTGAGCTTCTCGGACCGGAGACTCCAGGAGTGCCTTGGTACCGGATTTTACGCGATCCCAATCAAACTCCTCGATATGTACTAACTCAAATATTTTCTTTTTTCGAATTCCCGCAAGAGAGGTTTCTTCAACAAGGTTAGCGAAACTCGGATTAAAATACACGGGCTGAAGCTCTTCATTGAGAATGCAGATAGCATCCACGAAGTTTTCAAAAATGTCTGGCTTCAACTCGAATTTCACCTACAAACCACCTTATGATACAAACTCTACATCGGAAATTTTGGAAACTTCTTAATACTTCCGAAAGAAATCTAGACTCACTTTTCCAGCTTTTAGTCTATCGTTTTTTTCTAGGTGGATTCTTTTGAAAAATGGCCAAATTCAAGGCGGCAAGGAGAAGGGCTAGGAGCTAAATGGAAATGGTATGAATTGAGGATAACAATCAACAAGAATTAGCAAGCGAGACGGAAGCGACCAAAGGCCTCGATCGGAATTTCAATCTTCGAGATCAGCTGACTGAACTTTGCGGGCCAGCACCAGAAGCTCCGTTGTTGTACCAGTCAACCATGATTGGATTGAGCTCACGCACATATGGAACAACTATTTCAAATATTGTACCTTGGCCAAATACCGACTTCACTGAAATCGTTCCGCCCATGCTCTTTATGGTTTTCAGCACCGCCGTCATTCCAATGCCACGTCCGAAAGAAACTGTTGCAGTATCGCGAGTTGAAAATCCCTGATCAAAAATATGGCTAATAACTTGTTCATCGGATTCAGTCGAGGTGTCGATGCCTTTTTCGGAAAGGCGGCTTCTAATCGCCGAAGGATCAATTCCGCGCCCATCATCGCTAATGGTAATTTGTAACATTTGAGTTTTATCTCGGAAGTTTTCCAATATTTCCAAATTAACCACAACTTTACCTCTCAACTCTTTGTGAATAGCCTGACGTTCTTCAGTGGATTCTATTCCGTGGTCCAAAATATTATTGAAAATATGAACCAATTGCTCAAAGAGACCAGTATAGAATTCGGGGATCACCCGTATTTTGCGAGAGTCGAGAACTCTAAAGTCTATATTCTTATCCTGAATCAAAGATTGGGAGTATACATTGGCTTCAATAGGCGCAAACAAGCTTGCAAAAGGAACGGCTACTATTTCGTCAACATAGTACTTCAAAAGGTCAGTTAGACCCATCTTCAAAAGTTCCGAACAAAACTTATAAATATTGTTAGTAGGAATCTCTTTCATCACCGCGGGCTTATTGTCAAAAGTGAATATACGACGATGCTTTTGCAGGAATTCCTCTAAAGATTCATGCAGTTCCTGACCAAGCAAGTGAATGAGGGTTTCGCTCTCCTGCAAATTGGTATTCATTTTACAGAACATTAAAATTTTGTCTTCGGTTTGGTGAATTTTATACCCTAATGAATACATTGAAAGAGTATTTAAGCCGCCCTTCAAAGTATGCAGCTCACGAGTCAAAGAATTAAACTGCTCCTGCCAGTCACTTGGGTTAAATGCCCAAGACTTCATGGAATCCGCAATTTCTCGAGTCATCTGAATCATTCGAACAAAGTTCGGCTTATTGTTAAGATACTTAATGACCATATCTGTAAACAGCTTTTGTTCACCAAGTTTTCGTTCAGCCTCTGTTCTTTCCGAGACATCGATCAGTATAACAACAACTTCAACGATTTTACCATCTTCAATATTTCTAATCGGTTTGAACTTAATTTCTATTCTCCGCTGCCCCTCTGAATTATTGAGTTGCTTAGGCGCTAAATCGATTAAGTCTTCAAAGGGAATTACTTCCCTAAACACCATACTAAGCCACTCATCAAATGAATCGCGATCCTCAGCAGAAATTTGTAAGATCTCCGCCAAGTGCTCACCAACAGGCTCTCGCCCAAGGAAGTTTTTGGCAGCGAGGGAAACAATCTGGCCACAGATTCCTTCATGGTCAATAACAAGGAAGCCTTCATCAAGGCTATTAACCATCGCAGTTATAGCCTGGTTGATGTGGCGAAACTTTTCATTCGCCTCATAAAGTTCTTTTGTTGAAACTTCTAAACTTCGGTTCGCCAATTCCAGCATTGTCACGTTCTGTGAATACGAGTTGTCGATGCTGTCAAGAAAGTGACCAAACACACTAAACCGCTCAAGCCAAGTCTCAACATCAGCGATAGGTTGACCAGCTTTGATTTGCTCACTCAACTTAAGTATTTCGGATTCAAAGTCCTCTGAACTAAGAGTTTTCTTGATCTGTCGTAGAAGTTTTTTGCTTCTCATTAGCGTTAATCACTCTCTGCAAAATAGCTTACTGTCATTGTTTGATTATGAAGTTTACAATCAGAAACAAAACCAAAAGGGCAAATCTCGCCGTAGGAATAAAATCCAGTCACTGTACCCTGCTGCATTACAGACTGAACGGCATCAACTTCTTCTTCGATGTCATCCGCCATTACAAGTTTTCGACCAACGCAGCTAACGAGAATTGCAAATGCATCGTCAGGCTTGCGGTCACCCATAGCACTAAGGGCCCATTGAGCTGCGCCTGAAGCACCATTCACCAAATTTGCAGTCTTGGCGCTCATCAAACGAACGGTGCTGTTTTCAGGCATATCACCGGCAAAAGTGAGAGATCCTTCTTTTTCATCAACAGCTAAAATAGTTCGAATCAACCCAGTTTGGTCCCCGTTTTCTTTAAGAATTGCGAAAGGGAAAAGTAGCCCTGAAGCAGGAAGCCCTTTTGCATGATCACCAAGATATTTTTTATAAAGAGCAAGAGCTGGTTCTCCATCTAAAGTAAAAAGTACGTTTCCTTTAGACTTAGTCACACGGCGAACTGGTCCGAACGGTTCCCAGCCTCCCATCGAGCCAAAGCCAATCCTCAACGCATTTCCATAAAATGCAATTCCTGCTGTAATATTGGCGCCAACTTTTTCATTGCAAACAACATAAGTTCTTTGAAAGGCACCAGCATCACCAGCGAGTCCGCCCGTAATAACGGTGTCATTATTTACATTTTCTTTCATACCAGCAATAAGATCACTACCGTTGACATTTACACCTTGCGAGAGCACAAAAATTCCGTTCAAACCTTCTTTTTTAAACTTGCTCGTCAAAGTTTTTCCTGAATTTCTAGAGTCCTCTAGGCCTTTGATTTCGCACCAAGCTGCTTTCAAATTAGGTCGCTTCAAGTTTACACCAGTTATAATCAAACGATGATCATAAACACCATCATTTGAAATTTCACCAGCGGTTGAACAGCCAATCACTTCTGCATTTGGAAAAATTGATTTAACACGAGCACCCAAATCTCCAGTTTCGAAATACGAAGGATGTCCAAATACCGTAACCCAATTCGGTTGCAATGCTTGAACTTTGGCAAGATCTGCCGCTGAAAAGTCCTTTTTCGTCAATGTGACTTGGCACGTTTTCATTAATTCCTCCCTGGAAAGTTATTGCCGATGAAGAACTAATTCGATTATGGCCTGCTCACCATCTAGATCATATTTCATGATTAGCTTTTGACCACTCAGAGCACTCACAACTGAATGATTGTCTCCGATGATCACCACGGGTAAGCACATTTGATAATGGTAACCTTGTAGATTCAAATCTTCTTTCGCAATACCATGAATAACATTTGCGAGTTCTGCAACTCCGCCAATGACTCGATTATCTAGCACAGATAGTTCTTCGCCGTAAATTCGGCTTAGGAGCCTCAAGATTGATTCTTGCCTGAATCGGATGGCCAAAGTTCCTTCAACCGATTCTTGAATAAAAGCAATGATCCCAGAAATTTCATAACGATCGCTCAGTGCCCTATCGCACTTTTCTGAGTGCTGCAGAACAGGTGTGAATCCCATGAACGAACTGAACGTCTCGACGACAGCCTTATCTATGATCTTCACCATAGTCTCATCAAAAGTCAGATGGGGTTCGTTTAACTTTAGTGCAGCACTCATTGTCTATCCTCGTATTCCAAGGTTAAGCAGCGCTAGTAGAAGTTAATATTCTTTCAATTTTACTAGCCAACTGCCGTGGAGAAAACGGCTTTATCACGTAATCAGACACCCCTGCTTTTAACGCGGTCACAACGCTCTTTTGCTCACGTTCAGCAGTTATCATAATGAAAGGAAGGCTCTTCAAATTGGCATCAGCCTTACATTTTTGAACAACTTCAATTCCAGTCATCTTAGGCATGTTCCAGTCCAAGAAAACTAAATCAAAGGGCTGACCAGACTCCTTAGCCTTCGATATTTTTTCGAAAGCATCGAGACCATCAACTGCTTCAGTCAAATCAGTATAACCTAATTGCTTCAAAGCCTGCTTAAGTAGGGAACGAATCATTTCAAAGTCGTCTACTAATAGGATTCTAAGTTGCTTACTCATTTATCCTCCATCCTCTCGAGACATAGTTCATTGCGCTAAATAAAAATTATCATATTCCTTCACTACTCACAGGGCTAATTTTAAAATCCCTACTAAGTGCCAGGCTTGCTTTGATTCAAATTGGCAAAGCAAGCCCTCAGTCCAGACATCGGCATACGACGTGCAAAACTAAACAATATGGCGAAAAAAAATTTCCTTCAGATCAATAGAGAATTCTTCAAATTGTCAATTTCTGACCGTTTGTAGAGATTTTAGTCAGTTAGATTGGAGAATCTGGCCTTTTTGTACCAATTAAGGGCGGCATTAAGAATGCATTATAAACAATTGGAGGAAATCAATGAAATCACTGTACCTATCAACATTTTTTATTTTCATCAGTTTTAGTGCCAACACCGGATTAGCAAAAGTAAGCAGTGAATTTACCAAAACGACACTCGGACGAAAGTCCAGCCAAATCACCAAGCCACAGTCCAAAAAACGAAGGAAACTCTACTTGAACTTTTCTGGTGCGACGTCTAGTGCCGAAGGCGAAGAACAAGCTCAAACCACGGATAGTTCTGATGGTAACACTAGTAGAGTAGTGCATGGAGATTCGAAGATATCAGCTCCACCAGAAAATAAAATTGGATTTACAAATCAAATACAAGTTGGCTACAGTAATTCCGCTTACCGCTATGCCGGTGAAAACTACCCTTCAAAAAGCTTCGATTTTGCTTTAGCTCCAACTTTTGAAACAACCTGCTTTGGAATTAAGTGTATTTATTTGACTAAAATCGTCGGCGGTCTTGATCTCAACAACAAAAATAAAAATGAATTAGCTATGATCCAGTTTGGTCTTAAATTCCCCGGAGATCCTTGGGGTGGCTATCTGGCACCGGCCTATTCCTTACTTGGTTACTTACCCGCCACCCCAAAAGAGATCAACGATGAGCACATGATGTATGGCGCGGGCGGTGCTTTCGGTTTAGCTACGACCCCTGAACTTATGGGTACTGAGTTTGTGGTATTTACTGGGTCGTTGAGCTTCAGAAAAAACATTCACGAAGAACCGCTAGTGGCTCAAACTGACTGGACCTCTCGCCAGGCCATCATCACGGACCTTAACTTTACAAAGACGTTTGGAGCCACTCTTGTCTTTGGCCATATCTACAGTATTGGCTATGATAAAACCG
This sequence comes from uncultured Pseudobdellovibrionaceae bacterium, assembly GCA_964648725.1. Classification (GTDB taxonomy): domain Bacteria; phylum Bdellovibrionota; class Bdellovibrionia; order Bdellovibrionales; family Bdellovibrionaceae; genus CAUJGP01. Next base: position 17,265 of record CAZYOE010000001.1, read on the forward strand.
AAATAGAGATCACCGAACTCATTCAGGGATTACGATGGCAAACCACGGACTGGCTTGAGCTTAGTGTCTCCCATAGTAATACTGGACCAATGTTTAAGGGTGAAGGCACTCAGCTAAATACTGACGTGATTAGTATTGATAACTCGGTTGTTTCGTTTGGTGTTGGGATCACAAACAGTTTTTAATGCGTCAAAAAATATAATCCCAATTTGGAACAATTTACTCTCTTTTATTGGGTGAATCGCTTATTGTGGTTATCCTATTACCGATGGCTATTTATCCAAAATAGGGGGCAACGCGCTTATGAAACAATTGTTTTCAATCACCTTGGTTTTTCTCTTTTCCCTGATGACTTTCGCCGAAACAGATCAGGCCGTCGATAACTCACTTAAAGACACCAAAGATCTATTAAAAGATAAAACCCAAAGAGAGGCTGTCTTTAAAAAGGACGCCAAAGCTAAAGCGGCTGATGATACCGTTCAAAACCTCACTGGAGGAGATGCAGCTCAAACACAGCAGGTTTACGACATTTCAGCGGATGCATTTGCTGCGATCATGCAAAGCGTTGGTAACGACCCTAATAAAGCAATGGAACTTCTGCAAAAAGCCCAAGGTAATCCCGAAGCTTTTTATAATAGTTTACCCAATGACGTACGAATAAAAATTCGCGGCGTTGCCAGTGAGATCGAAAAAAAGGGTGCAGCAAAGAGTAAACCCTAGGCTCTAAAGTTCAGAGTTCTGTGCATTTTAAATCCTTTATTCCAACGAGCAATCCACGGGCCCACTCAACAAGTTTATTGTTAGCGATCCCACAGAGCACTGTTGGAAAATCACAAGACGTTTGTTTTTCACCTAAATTGATTCTTATAGAGTCTTCGAAAATCAGTATCCCATATGGTAGAGTGTATTTTGAGCCACAATAGATATGCGATGGCGAGGCTTCAATATTCGGTGATTCACAAATTTGAGCTTCCCGCAAAATCAACTTAAGCGCATCAATCAATTCTCTGGTGAGACAGTGTTGAATGTCTTCAATTGGCTTTTCTAAATAATCCAGCGCAACAAGGTCCCATTTCTTGAGATCGATCTTATAATAATAGGGATTTTTCTCTCTGAGTCGCTTTTGTTCCATGACCACGTTATTGCGGGCATTCAATAAAAAAAGATAGTGAGCTGAACCCGGTGACCTCAACGAAACCCGGAAAGGCAATTCATTTTGTTGTAATTCAGAACTGGCAACAATAACTGCCGGATTTGGCTCAATGAACTCGTTTCTTGAGATTTGAAAAACCAATAAAAATATTCCTAGTACATAAATACCTAAGATTTTTTTTTGCATACGAAAGTCCTAAACTCACTTCACCAAATATACCGTTCACTTTCAGAGTCTGAGTAAAGATCTGAGAAAGCAAGTTCAATACGGGCGCCCTGACTAATTTGTTTTTCCACTTTCGCAGCCCCTGCATTTAGTACTATGACCATTGGCGGGAGGGACTATGATTATTCGTAAACTTAATAAATTTATTTTACTATTCTCGATCACTTTAGCTTCTGCTGCATTAGGCCACGGAGATGGAGAGGAATCTCGGATTGCCATTGAGCCCAGCATCAATACTTCAACTCAGGCAGGATTGATCACTTACCAGTTTGAACCTGTTGATACCAAATTAAGAACGGTTGTCGGGCCTGATGACCTGAATATCCTTCATGAAAAGCCAATTCACATTTTTATCTTTGATACTTCTCTACAGAATACCAACATGGGGAATGATAGCCATTTGATGATCCATGTAACTTTTCCAGCCAAAGGGGAATATCGACTATGGATTCAATTTCAAGATCGGGGTGAGCTAAAAACTGTTCCCCTATCTTTAAAAATAGATTAAGTGATATTAGTTTCTTTTTTAATTAGCAACGAAACTTAAAAATTGGAGTAAACATGAAGTCTTTATTTAACTCTGTTCTAACTGTTTCTTTGGCGCTTTTTGCCTTTCAAGCAAAAGCTGAAGTTGTCTCAGCGGTAAAGGCAGCTGAATTGGCTTGCCATCGGGTTGATCGCTTGGTCGTTCTTAAAAAAATCGACAAAACTTATTTATCTAAATTTCAGAGATTAGTACTTACTGAACTAGCGGCTGGCCACCCATCAGGCGGAAAATTTTCAATAACCGCTTATCAAACCGCTCCAACTTCAGGAGTCGCTCTTAGCCTAACTATGGTACTCGACGAAACTGGAAAAGTTCTTAGTCACCAACTCAATGAAGGTGGTACTGCTGGACCCAATGTTGCTTGGTCAGGAAAAGACCCCGTCTCTCTAGCTGAAGCAGGCTTGCACTATGTTTTGGAAGAACAAGCGAAAAATGAACAATTACGCCCGTTCGCTGGTGATTTTCAGTCACTGCTTTTGACTCAAAAAGTAGTTAATGGCTCCACCGTTGCTGAATTACTCATGAAATCAAGAACCACTACTGCTAAATTAGTGTTAACTCTTGATCTCAATGGAAAATTACTCAACAGGCAAGTTATTCCGTAAGGGTTATTTATGAAGTTGGATCGGGGTTTGATTTTATTAGCAGTATTGGCGCTCCAAATAATTGTAGGCTGTAACTACACTAAATTTAAAAATTCAGACTCCGACTTTCATAATACTGGTGTTCTCACCAAAGCCGAAAGAGATGCCATCGGCTTTCAAACAGTATTTCGTGATATTATTGACCCCTATTGTTTGTCTTGCCACCGTAGTGGCAGATTTCCCCTCAATAATTACGCCGAGACCTACTCAATCGTTGGAGAAATTCGCAATACTGTTTTTGTTCTTGGCAGTATGCCAAAGGGAAAATTCCTTCCCGCTCGGGAGAGAAGTATATTGCTGGCATGGCTGGATGCTGGGGCTCCTGAAGCTGGAAAGTCCCCCCCCCAACCTGAGCCAGAGATCCCCCCATTACAACCAACATTTTCTTCGATTCGCGATCGTATTTTCAAAGTTCGATGTGGAGACTGTCATGAACCAACTAGCAGAGAATGCCAAGACCTCGTTAATTTAACTGATGAAGACCATCATGATGACGAACATGAACACAGTCATAATAAGGGCGCCTGTAAGCTTGAGCTTAGCATCTTCAATGAATTGTTGAATGGCGATGAAGAAACCCGAAAAGAATTAGTGATTCCGGGTAACCCTGATGAAAGCCAACTAATAATTTCAATTGAAAGAACTGACGGTAAAGATCAAATGCCTCCACCCGAGCAGGGCTATAGCCCTCTCTCGCCGGAGGAAATTAAAGCGATCAGAGATTGGATCTCTGGGGGTGCTTTAAATAACTAGACTCTGCTGAAATAGAGTCATGGTTTCGGGAATTTCATTGTCTTTGAGTGGGGTCAAAATGAAGTTTTTATTTAGTAGTTCTATATTCGTGCTTTTAATATTTTGTATTACTCCACATTTTAGTTTCGCTTTTTCCGAAACGGCTCGTCATGGCTACTTGAGCTGCTCAACCTGCCATTATAGTACTAGTGGCCGCGGACTTTTAACTCCTTATGGAAAGACGCTTTCCAATGAGCTTTATAGCTACTGGAAAACTGAAAACGAAAACGAGTCACTCGAATCGGAAACTCCTTGGTGGCGAGTTGGTGGCCAAGCTCGACTCCTTCAGTTTGTTCAAGATTCTAAAAGTATTCAAAAGGCTCGTTTTTTCCCCATGCAAGCAGAGGTTGAAGGTGCTATCGACAAAGAAGCTTGGGCTGTCGTGGCGAGTGCGGGGGCCTGGCGATCAATTGATTCAGCAGATAAAAGCTTAGAAGCTTATTCTCGAAATCACTATCTACTCCTAAGACCCAGCGAAAATTGGGCCATCCGGTATGGACATTTCAGGATCAGTCATGGATTGGGGCTTCCCGATCATACAACTCTCACAAACCAGGGGTTAGGCTGGACTCATTCCCACGAAACGTACAACCTAGAGCTGAGTTACCTCGACGAAAATAACGTTATCCAAGGGACTTGGATTACTCCTTCCGAGTTACTAGTTACCGAAGAAATGATTCACGGAGGGTCCATTAATATTCAGCGCCTTTTGTTTTCTAACAGCAAGGTTGGTTTCAATGTCTCTCGTTTTGTTAAAGCTGGTATTTCCGAATCGCAGGTGAATCTACACACCGTTGTTAATCTTACCGAAGCTTCGTTTGTACAAGCAGAACTGGCACAACGAACCATCTTGAGCACTCCACAAATTAATCAACAAGCATTGTTTGCTCGCTATTCCTATCAACTCCCTTTTGGCGTTCGCCCACTGCTTCAAGTAGAGTCGGCGGTTCTCAATAAGTCCTCTAACCTCAAAGCAGAGCACTATTATGTAGGATCGGAGTGGTTTCCGATGCAAAACTTTGATTTGTTGGTATTACTCGGTCAGGAATCTCAGACAGGCATTGAAAACAATCGAGTATTCACTGCCGTTGGACACTTTTATTATTGAGAACTCTTGCGTTTTGCCAGGGGATGATGACTTTCAAGCGTTCGAGCGAGTTGATCGGTGCTAAGGTGCATGTACTTTTCAGTTGATGTTAAAGACGAGTGACCCATCAGTTCTTGCAAGGTGCGGAGGTTAATCCCTGCTGATACAAGATGGGTCGCATAACTGTGCCGAAGAGCATGAGGATGAAGCGGGGCTCTAAGCCCTGATTCCTTGCCGAGTTTTCTCACCCAAGAGTATGCAATTCTCTCGCTTAGGGGTAGATGCCCCCAAATGTAATCTCCAAACTTAGGCAAAGCTCTGATAGCCGTTCCAACTTTATCGGGCATTGCTACCCATCGTTCCTTTGAACCCTTACCTAGGATACATATTTCCGATGTGCTCAGCCGTGTTCGATCCCATCGCAGGTGGCAAGCTTCAGAAACCCGTAAGCCTCCCCCGTACAATAGGTATATGAGTGCTGTATAGAAGTTCTTCTTGGGATCATTAGCATCAATGGCCTTGAGATATTCGAATAAGTGCAGAACCTCATCGACAGAAAGGTAATGAGGGATTTTTCGGGGTACCTTTGGCGCCTCTATTCGTTCGTTTAGTGGCGTGTTAATGACTTTGTTGCGAAAAAGCCAATCAAGAAAGGCCTTTATCGTCGCTGCCTTTCGCTGCCGAGAAGCCAACTGAAGCCCACCCCAATTAATTTGTGCTTCTTTAATTTGATGTAATAGTTCAGCTTCGTTTGGAAGTGGTAAATCTAAGGACCCTTCAAAAGCCTGTTCGAGATCTTTTTTATAAGCTTTTAGGGTGTGAGGACTTGCCTGCCCAATTTCGTCCATTTCTTTCAAGAACCGCGCGAAAATTGTCGTTTTAGCCTCTAAACTCATCTTATTTAGGCTACACTGTTGAAAAACCTTTATACAGTGCAAAATTTTTCTTGAAGTTTTTCTCTACCTTGATATGTTCACGACCGACGATGCAGTGCGTTTAGTACTTAGCGTCATGGAGTGAAACTACATTAATAAATGATGCTGAGTCCAGGGATTTGGGACGGATAGCTGAATGAAAGGCAGATACTTATGTCAACAACTCCTCCAAACCCATCCCCAGTCTTACCAGGCTCTCAAAACCCGTACCAATCGTATTGGAATCCGAGTCAAAGCCAGAGAGTGATCGAGCCGAAGACGATGGTGTTTGCATCAGATATGATGACCAATCTTATGAAGATGGTTGAGAAGGTATCTAGCTCTAGTGCTTCAGTTCTAGTTCTTGGCGAATCAGGAACTGGCAAAGAGCTACTCGCTCACGCTATCCATGATCGCAGCACTCGTCGCAACAAACCTTTTGTCGCCATTAACTGCGGAGCTCTTCAGGAAGCCCTTCTCGAAAGTGAATTGTTTGGCCATGAAAAAGGATCATTTACTGGCGCCTATAACCGCAAAATTGGTTTGGCAGAAATGGCCAATGGTGGGACTCTCTTTCTTGATGAAATCGGCGAGTTGACTCCTGGAATTCAAGCTAAGCTCCTTCGCTTTCTTCAAGAGGGCGAGCTTTACCGCGTAGGTGGTAAAGAGCCGATCATGGTTGATGTTCGCATTATCAGTGCTACCAACCGTAATATTGAAAAAGATGTTGCCGGTGGAAAATTCAGAGAAGACTTGTACTACCGAATCAATACTATCGTTCTTCGTACACCAGCTCTTCGCCAACGTCGTGAAGATATTCCTGTGTTAGTGAATCACTTCCTAAATCATGGGTCACAAGCTTTTCTAGGTCGCGGTCGTCAAGTACATGACGAAGCAATGAAAATCCTCAGTGACTATGACTGGCCAGGAAACATCCGCGAGCTTCAGAATATTTGTGAAAGATTGCAGATTCTCTGCGATGGCCACATGATTATGCCAAATGATCTCCCTGAGCATATCCGAGCTCCTCAACAAAGATTACTTTTAACTGAGTACGATCCAAAGCTCACACTTTATGAATTGGAAAAACGCTATATCTTAAAAGCTCTTCTCCATTTCCATGGCAATAAAACGCAAGCGGCGAATGCTTTAGGAATCACGATCAAGACTCTCTATAATAAACTGCACGAGTACGGAGAGTTCGACAAATTTGCCGTTTACCCAAGAGAGGGTAGAGACGGCGAAAAAGTTTAATTCACTCTAAAAGGCGTACTTTCTCAATTTGTTCCTGTGCTTCTTTTCACAGGGACAAATTCGCGCTAAAGCACTCTCCTTTTTTTAAATATGAACTCCAGGCTCGTTAGAATGAGACTTTGCTTCAGCAAGCAACTCTTCGGCTTTACCACCCAGCCAAAAAGCATTAATCACCCAGACCAATGCAATCGCACTTGATAGAAATGAAAAACCAGTTAATCCAAGCCCCACCTTTTGAAAGCCCGCAAACAAACTTGCCGAAGAAACATCGCCAGTTCGATATACCAGAGTATCTATCACATTTTTTGCCCGGTATTTTTGTTCCGCCGGTAAAACATTAAAGAGAGTTTCACGCGTAGGTTTAGCCACCGAATATTCACCGGCCCGTCTGAGGATTGCGAAGGCCAATAGGATTTGTATACTCTGGCTAAATCCCAAGAGCAAGAATCCGGCGATTGAGAGTATCGGCAAAACCAAAAGACCAATCCGCCGCCCATATTTTCCGATAATTCTACTAAATAAAAAAAACTGACTCAAGAGAGAGAGGAAATTTACGGCCAAATCCAATTGCGCGAGAATTTTTGTACGCTGAGTTGGATCTTGGTAGACTTGCGGAAACAGATCGGTCGACATGCCATAAAGAAATGTGGATAAAATCGTATAAAAAAACAGATAAACGCAGATTCCCAGAAGATATCGTGACTTTATAATATCACCAAGACCGGAAAAAATGGAACCACCAAAGCCATGGGATGACTCAATCTTCGATACTTGCTCGCCGACTTGATTAGAACTCTCTCTTCGAAGCAGCTGCACGGAAAGAATGGCCAAAGTGAGAAACCCACAAGAAACCAAAACAAGGTACTTAGCCCCTATAACATCCACCATCAGGGCTGTAATAAGAGGGCCCGCCAAAGCACCCAGCGTCCCACCCGCGCTGATAAAACCATTAATGCGACTCGACTGCTCGGTGGTAAAAATGTCGGCCATAAAGCTCCAAAAAACTGAAATTACAAAGAGGCTATATACGCTGACCCAAACAAAAAAACTTTTGGCCACCCACTCTGACTGTACCCCTTGACTATTAAACATCAGATAAAACAGGAAAAGAGTAGCACCGAAAAAAACATATACTCGTGGCAAGACGGCGCCTCGGGGGAAGTTTTTGGTAATCCACCCAAACACCGGAACTAAAATCATCATAACAACAAAGACACTAAAGAAATTCTCTTGGAGACTTTTGGAGCCAAGTTGCATAGACATTTCATCCCGAATGGGACGCAAAACATAATAGGAGGCCAGCAAACAAAAAAAGTAGGTAAAGGAAATTAAAACAGCATGTAGTTCTTCGTCTTTGATTTTAAAAAACTTCCAAGCTAGTTCCTTCATTTCGCCTCTCCTCTTTTATGTAGATTCTGCTGAAAAAGAGCAAAATTCGAGGCGTCCGAGCTTCAAATCGAATGAGGCGTAGTTAATCTACGTTGAGTTCGGTTTGAAGTGAAGGCAACGATGAAGTTAGCCTTTTTCAGCAGAATCTATGTAGCCTACAAAAATTAAGGAGAGGCGTCGAGAAGGTTTAAAAAATTCGGTCGTTTTTAATTAAGGACTCATTACTGCCAAAGATTTTTATGGTCTCTTGCGTAATCTTCCAAGGTTATCGGAGAACGCCCCAATAGGTCATTCACTGAGTTCTCCACTCGCGCACTGTATCCTTCGCGCAAGAAACCAAAAATCATCAGCAAAAATTCCACATAATCACTTGGCAACCCGGCTGTTAAGAGACCTTGCCTTAAAGCTTCAGGAGCAATTTCTTGATATGTGATCTTCCGACCAGTGGCCTTCGAAAGAGCCACTGCCACGTCATCATGACTATGGGGTTTTGCCCCCGTCAGATCAAAGGCTCTATTATTATAGTCAGAGGTCGTTAATAATTTTGCGGCAACCGCAGAAATGTCTCGTGTATCGACAAAGCTCACCAAAGCATTCCCTGCAGGCAAAAGTATTTTGCCATGATCTTTGATTCCCTGAATCCAAAATGTGTGGAAGTTTTGGAAAAACCAATTCGGGCGAATAATGTTATAGATGAGCCCTGATTTTTCGAATTCGACCTCAGCTCGACGAAATGGTGATTCCTCATTAGCATTGGCACCCATCGCCGTCATAAGTACCACTTTTTGTACATGACTCTTGATGGATTGTTGAATCAGTTTAGATAAAATTCTGTACTGATCCGCATAGCCCGGAGGCGATATCAGGAATGCTTTATCGACCCCCTCGAAGGCTTGCTCTAATCCTGCGCCCGTACTTAAATCCGCCTGAACCATGTCACTTTCAGTAGCTTTTATCGGTTTGCTCGTCGTTCCTCTAACCGCGATACCACTTGATTTGAGAATTCTCATTAATTCTGTTCCCACAGTTCCCGTGGCACCAATCACTAAAGTCTTTTTGTTTTTCATAGATTTGATCTCCTGTTCTGAAATCATTATCGCCGAAAACACAGTCGTTGATTAGATGCATAAATTGCACTATAATGTTTCTTTAAAGAAACAATGGAATTGAGGCTTAAATTGGAACTGGAAAGCATTCGCTACTTTATTAAGGTTATCGAGCAAAAAAGCTTTAATAAAGCCGCTCAAATATTGAATGTACCCAAATCGAATATCAGTAAGTCCATTTCAAGACTGGAAAATCAACTTAGTACCAAGCTAATTCAACGAACCACACGTAATTTAACGCTCACGCCTGCGGGGCAGCATCTCTTTGCTCAGTGTCAGTCGGCCATATATCAACTAGAGTCGGCAAATCAAACGCTATTAGGTTCTGACAAAGTCCTCGCGGGACCCGTTCGATTAACGGCGCCCGAAGATTTAGGAGCTTTTGTGATTGCTCCAGCCATTGCTGATTTAACCAAGGCGCACTCAAAAATTACTTTTGAGCTCAATTATACGGACCAAGTAATTGACCTCGTCAAAGATGGTTATGACCTTGCCGTTCGAATTGGCCAACTCAATCAGAGTCGATTTAAAGCTAAAAAGGTTGGAGAAATAAATCTCATTATGGTGGCCTCTCCTACCTATTTGAGGAAAACAAAACGAATTCATCACCCGAAAGAACTGGTGGATCATGAATGTATTAGCTTTCGGGCACGCTCGCTTTCGCAACAATGGACTTTGCGTTCACAGAATTCAAAGCTGAACATTGCCGTAAAGAGCAGGGTTACTAGCAATCAAATGACGAGCCTCCTTCAAATTGTTCAAAACGATGTTGGTGTGGCACTTATTCCAGCCTACCTTTGCCAAAACCGAATAAAGGAAGGTAGCCTCATTCAGGTTTTGCCAAATTGGACCAGCCATGGCATGCCAGTTTACCTGATTTCACCAAACCCAACGGCCCTTTCTGCGCGAATCAAATTAACCAGCGACCACTTGGCCGAGCGACTCAAGGATGCGCTCGCATTCACCTGAGTCTTAAAAAAAACAGCCCAGTAATCATAATGCCACCTGCTAGCCAAAAAGAAACTCCAAGATTCAACAATAACGGACCCCTGGGATCGTCACGCAAAAGCTCCATTATGATTCGATTTAATCCATGGCCAATAAGCCATAGACCAAAAAGTTGGCCCGATCTAAGGAGATGTCCTTTTCGTTTTTCAAAAGCGATCAATATACAAAAAACAATAAACTCACCAATAGAGGCAAAAATCTGAGTGGGGTAACGAGCAATAGTTTCCCCGGATTGTTCCAAATGATGAAAGTGAACTCCAAAAAAAGACTCCGTGGGTTTGCCATAACAGCAGCCTTGGAAGAAACAGGCCCAGCGCCCCAAAGAATAACCTAGTGCAAGTATCGGAGCGAATAGGTCAAGCCAAGGCAAAACAGGGTGACCAGCGCGACGAATCCAAACTAAGCCAACTGCAACGGCCCCGAAGAGTCCTGGCAAAATGACATAGCCTCCCTCCCACAGCCGAAAAATATGGGATGGATTCTCAAAATAAAACTCTGGGAATTCATAAAACACATGAAACATCCGAGCACTCAATAGGCCTGCAATGGAAGAGATAATCCCAATATCAAGAGCAAGCCTAACTGGAAAACCCAGTTTTTGACTGCGATGCTTTAACCAAAAAAGCATCAGGCAAAAATCCAAGCTGATGGTAACGAAATAAGTCGAAAATGACCAAGATCCGATATGAAGTTCTGGGTGCATCTCCTATGAACCTTTAAACACTAGTGGGGGCAGAATTCGTAGCCGTCTTCTTTTCAAACCACATTAATGCAATGAGAACCATCACACCTAGTACAATAGCACTATCTGCGACGTTGAACGCCGGCCAACTATACTTTTCATAGAGATGAAAGTCCAAAAAGTCGATAACATAACGAAAACGAATACGATCAATATAATTCCCGATGGCTCCACCAAAAATGCTGCTTAACGCAAAAATTTGCCAACGATCTTTATCCGATACGCCTCTTAAAATCGCGAGAATGATGATCATTGCAATCGGTGGGATTAAGAGAAAAAATATTTCACGAAACTCAGGATGGCTCTCAGCTAAAAAACCAAAGGCGGCGCCTGGGTTTCGAACATAGGTAATGTTAAAGAAGTTTTGAATCACCGTGATTGATTCACCTAATTGAAAGCGCGTGTGAATATAAAGCTTGGTTACTTGATCCAAAGCTACTGCAAACGTTGACCAAGCGATCAGAAAAACATATTTAAACTTCATGATGAATCCCCAATATACAATGAAAAACTCTATGAAGTTTAGCATCTAGTGAGGTCATCACACAATAATCTATTTTTCTTATCGGTTAAAATTGCGAACGCATCTTCTGATAACCCATCGCAATTAACAAACGAACCGCTTCGGTTTCAGAACTCAAATTAAAATGGTTTTTAACTTCCTGAATCATTGTCCAGCTGCGCGCATCCAATACACTCCGCAAATCCTGCCCCTGAGGGACATTAACCATAGCATTAAAGAGTGGTAACCCAGGGTCTGGAGCTAATGAGGCAATGCTAGGAACTGGTGGTGTGGCTATTGCTCCAATTGGCATTTGAGGCATCAAAGGGCCTGCAGGGGTTTGCGTTTGGGGGACTGAAAATGCAGAAGTCTGACTCGATGGCGGCGCGGAAGGAGGGACCGTTAATGAAGACGTGGCTGATGACGCTGCTGTATATGGACTTCGATCCGCAACTGCGGCGGTTGCAGAACTCTTGGCGCCCAGTTGACTCTCATCAAACTCACCCATCATTGACGCGAGGTTTTTTAGCTCAGTCTTAAAGCCTTGAAGATTTGTTCGACTGAGATAATTCTCACCATGCATTTGGGCTTTTGAGTAGAGCGCCACAAGAACATCCGGTGACTTTGCCAACTCCTGGACGTGAGGGGGCTGAGACCGTAACCAATTATAGGCCTGAATCAGAGTCTCTTTTGTGTAAGCCTGAGGTGGCAAATGCATCATCTGAATTATTCTTAGTCAAAGTTTAGGATTAGTGTGAACTGAAGGGTTTTAACGCTCGCCACAAAGAACGGCAACTAAAACCCCTAATTGAACCTTAAATCCTCTGGAAACGGTGCTCCAAGCGGATTACAAAGTATAGTCTTTTGCATTTATACCGTATTTTTCGATTTTCCTTAATAAAGTTTTTTTAGGAATATTTGCATGAAGTGCTGTCTGATTAATACGCCCACGAAATGCCTTTAAAGCCCTGATAATAAAGTCCTTTTCAAAAGCTTCCTTCTGCATATTAAAATCAAAGGTTGGATCAGAAACAGAGGCACCGGCTGGATGCTCAAAATCCTCCTCGGCATCATCACCCAAATCCATTTCCAAACCTAATTGTGCAGTCGGTGCTAATGCAAACGCCACTGGAGTTTCAGTATTGGCAAGAACCTCCTGCCAATCTTTAAGAGTGATCCCCACTGCCTGAAGTACAAACTCTGGTAAGGACGCTAGAGTAATCTGATCGGAATTCTCCATTACAAAGGCGTGTTCAATCACGTTTTCAAGTTCACGAATATTTCCCGGCCAATCATAGCGAATCAAAACCTGCATCGATGCAGGATCAACACCAGTGACTTTTTTGCTATGAACTTGGTTGAACTTGCGAACAAACAAATTGATCATGGTGGGTATATCGTCTCTGCGCTCGCTCAACTGAGGGAGAAATATAGGAATAACATTTAAACGATAAAATAAATCCTCTCTAAACGTTCCTTGCTTAATCATGTCTTCGAGGGGTCTGTTTGTCGCAGCGATGATTCTCACGTTGGTTTGAATTTCCCGCAATGATCCCACGGGAGTAAAAACTTTTTCTTGTAAAACTCGGAGCAACTTGACTTGCATGTGCAAGGGCAAATCACCCACTTCATCTAAAAAGAGGGTTCCTCCCTCGGCAAATTGAAATTTGCCGATTTTGCGTTGATCGGCTCCAGTAAAAGACCCTTTTTCATGACCAAAAAATTCTGATTCAAATAAGTTTTCCGGAACGGCAGAGCAATTAACTGCTACAAATTTTTCATCTTTGCGAGCCGAATTGAAGTGAATGGCTCTTGCCACCACCTCTTTACCTGTTCCTGAGGCTCCTCGAATCAAAACTGGAGTATCTACTTTAGATACGCGTTCGATAATACTGAACACCTTCTGCATTTGTGCAGTATTCCCGATAATTTTACGACCTTGCTCCATTAAAACGGGTGCCGACACCGCAACATTAGAGATTAATCGATGGGCCTCAATAGCTTTTTCTAAAACTTGAATGAGGTCATCACCACTGACGGGCTTTGCCAAATAGTTATAGGCACCATCTTTGACTGCTTGCACAGCATTATCAATCGTTGCAAAAGCGGTCATAATTAAAACGATAGTCTCAGGGTTAAGGGCTTTAATTTGTTTGAGTGCTTCAAGACCTGAAAGGCGTGGCATATCGACATCAAGGATGACAACGTCGAAAGACTGCCTTTTTACTTTTTCCAAGGCATCAATGCCGTCAAAAGCTTCTTCAACTTCGTACTTTTGAGTGCTTAAAAGCACACCTTTTAAGGCAGTTCTTAGGCCTTGATCATCATCAACAACCAGCACTCTGAGCGCCATAGTTCCTCCCGGCCACACTTAACCTTGCCAATTTACGTCCCGTGCCAGTCATAACTCATTGTATTAAAATAACAAGTATAAAAATCTTTGAGGGCGCTCAAAAAAAATCTAATGACTTTTACTATTCATTAGTAATTTTAACAATTTAAAGAGGCGGTTTTCACCCTCAATTGTGACGACTTTCCCAAGGAGCTGTCAATTCAGTTTGGAATGGCATTGCCCGTTGTTCCTTGCCGGGTCTCCGAAGGGTCTCCGAATTATAGAAGGTGACTCAATTTGTTAGGACCTAGGTCGAATATTGTTTTAGAAAGAAAAAAGTCCATCAAACAAGACCTTTCGCATAAGCTTTAATTACCAGAAAAAACTCGCGGAGGTACAAGGATGGACTTCTCTAATCTCATCACTATTGCTCTAGACGATTAGGAATTCCAAAGCGGAAAGTATGGCTTTCCAGAGGCCCTCAAAAGCCGGTCACAAAGAGCTTTCGAGTGACTTGAATGGGGCGTTTTCAACAATTTGCTGCTAAACAAGGATTATGTTTCAGCGGACGGGCGTGAAAATGGACTATTCAAAATCCTCCAAAGATGCGGTTATTTAAACTCAAAATACATTGATACAACTGGATTGTTTTGGGGACCAAATAACAAGTTGGCACAAAGTACCCCCTTCTAATAAACGGAGAGGGCTTGCTCTTTCTGATTTGCAGGGCCCTTTCGTCAAAGACTTCGACACTCCCCAGTAGCATTAAACAGCTTTTGTTTGCCCCGCGACCCTGGCATGAATGTCGCATAAAGAAAACTACACGATGATGAAAGGGAGAAAACAAATGAATTCCGCAAAATCCTATTGGATAGCTTCATTATTAACAGTTTGTCTTTTTGCAAGCGGTTGCGCTACAGATATCAGTTCAAATTCTTACTCTGACGCCCACGTAGGAGAGGCCGCCCGCAGCTACCGTGGAGTAGTGGTTAAAGTTCGTACCGTAAAAGTCGGACCAGATCAGCTAGAGAAAAGTAAAGCGGGAACGATGGTTGGTGGAGCTTCAGGTGCTGCGATCGGCAGTCAATTTGGATCTGGAACCGGAAAGTTAATTATGACCGGTGTCGGAGCCGTGGCTGGAGCTATCGGCGGAGCCTATGCAGAAAAATCGATGAAAAGTCAAAATGCCTTAGAAATCACAATTGAACTGAAAAATGGCGATATGCGAACAGTTGTTCAAGGAGCTGATGTTAATTTCTCAACAGGCGAAGCCATAATGCTTATGACTTATAAAAAAGGCAGATCAAAAATCGTTAAACTTTAAAACTTAGTAGTTTTTAACTTACATTCGAGAAAAAAATTCTGGCACAGTGTAAATTTATTAGTTGGTTAATGGGAGCTCAATCGTAAAGGTTGAGCCCTTGTTTTCCTCACTTGATGCTGTCAACGTTCCGTTGTGCAACTCAACAAAGTACCTCGATAAGTATAAGCCCAAGCCTGATCCCTTAACCTCTGAATTCTTAGCCTTTCTGCTTCTGAAAAATTTCATAAATAAACGCGGCAACTCATCGTCTGGAATTCCAATTCCTTGATCCTTCACCTGAATAAAAACCTTATTATCTTTTTCTTCTGTTTTCACCGTGATCTGCGCTTCCGTCGGACTGTACTTGATAGCATTTTCCACGAGATTTAAAATTACTTGGCGAATCAAATCAGGATCGATTTTCATGCTGAACAGAGGTTCAAGCTCTTTAATAACTTTTATCTTTTTCTCTTTCGCTAAATAGTCTGTTTTCTGCAGAACCTCTTCAATTAAAGTATTCACGTCTTTGCTCTTCAAATTGAGTTGCACGCCTTCCGTTTCCAAACGGCTAAAGTTAAGAATCGAACTAATAAAATTCAGCAAATCCTCTGTGGAGCTCTGAATCGATTTAACCGCCTGCCGTTGGTCATCACTCAGTGCGTTTTTATCGCGAAGAACAATTTCAATCATCCCTTGAATTCTGGCCAAGGGTGTTTTCAGATCATGCGACATCATTCCAATGAAGTTGTTTTTGAGTTCTTCAACCTGTGTAAGCAATTTATTTTTTTGATAAAGCTCCCAACTTCGCCGATTTTCCATAATGAGGCGATAGGGAATCAAAAAATAATAGGCCACAAAAACCCCAAGCAATGGATGAGCCATATTAATCCAATACCCAAATGGCCAAAATGCGATGAAGGAACTGGTTGCAAAAACTAATAGTGTGATCCCTAGAACGGTCATTCCTTTGATCGGCTTCATCGCCAAAACAACTTCAAGTGACAAAATTACCAAGAGCATTACGATCAAAAAATTGATCCAGCGAGGTATCGCTTTTACCCCTGAGTTACGAATGAGTGAGTTTAACATATTAGCATGGGCCTCAACAGCAGTCATCGCTGTAACCTGCCGCGAATATGGAGTTTTAATATACTCATGAGTGCTTTGCCCAAGATCCGTTCCCACAAAAATAATCTTGTTGTTGAATCGGCCTTTGGTAAATTTGGAGCCCACTATGTCAATAAAACTTGTTTTAGGAAAAGTGCCGGCAGGAGCCATGTCTATATAGGCCTGCTCGCTATCATAAAAATCAAAACGACCTCGTATATTATGGGGCAAGGCACGCTCAGGAATAACTTGGCTAGCTAAATACGGATGGAACAAAATATTGCCTTGATACGTTAGCATCATTCGTCTGGTCACACCATCCTGAGCTAAAATCTTCGAATCCGAAGTAATCGGACCCGACAAAACACGAATTTCCCTGAGTGGGCCAGGCAAATCAAACTTACCAACCTCACCGCGCATCGCAAGCTCATCGGTGACAAAATAAAATCCCGGCAACGAGAGGGCAAGTTCGGCAAAAACTTTGCGTTCAGAATCTTTACCGACTAGATCTTTTGGGTTAAGCAGGTAAACGACCACTTTGGGGTTTTCATTTTTCAATTGAGTTAAAAACCGAATATGTTGTTGAAGAGTGGGTATGCCTGGAGCGGTCTGAACTGTAACAGGATCTATAATAACTGTCTCGATCAGCTTACTCGCCAAAGGAGCAGGCCTAATCATAGTCCGTAAGTCATAAAGATAAGATTCAAAGTAATCAAGAGGCAGTAAGAGAACAACGACCGAAATAATTGCCGCCAAAATCCATCGTAATAGCCTAAAGGAAGTTCTTTTATTCAGTTTTTTAATAAGTAGATTCGCACTTCCTTGCGACTTTCGCACACGGCCTCCCTCTTCAATTAAAACTGAAGATATACGGAGGTTTAGTCCCGATCAATAATATTTCCTGTGGGGACACATCCATGACCTTCTGTCATAAGAATAGAGCTTTTAACTCCCTTGGATTTTTTGTCCTTAATCTTGCTTTCGAAACTGTTTTTAGACTCAATTGATTTCGGCTTACATAGCTTAATGTGTTTCATCGGAAGACCTCCTATATTTTTCATAATACATCAGTGAAGTAAGGATCAAGCTTTGGGTTCGATCACAGAAAATTGGATCAACCTTTAAGCTGCTCCCTGAACTTTTTTTGTGGGTATAATTACATCCACCACCACAAAGATATTTAGCCCAGCATGTTCGGCAGAGATTTTTTTCATTTTGGGGAGCTCGATATTCTGCTAACTTTTCAACTTGAATCTCGTTACCTGAATTAAGTTTTAAAGTTTTTTCATTTATATCCCAAGGGCATGCATAAAGATCCCCTTTTGCGTCCATTGAAAGCAAAGACTTACCGGAGCCACAAAAGTTCTCCAAGCGCAGCTGTTCATCAAGACGCTGAAATAGCCCGTCAAAGATTCTGATCTTGCGAAGCTCATCCTCCCCGCCAATTTTATCGGCGTACTCAGCAACGGCATGCATCCCTCGACTAAAGTCCTGACTCGCATGTGCATCAAAATCGGTGTGAGAATAGTTTAATTCGTAGAAGTCAAAGTCCCACTTGAGGAAGTATTTATAGGCATCTACCACTGCCACGTGGTCTTTGTGGAAAACCGCCGCCAATCCTACGCTCGGTAGACGGTTCTTAATTTCACGAATACAATGAAGACCCTTTTCCAATTCAACGCTTGAACCCTGCCCGCCTTTTTGAGGACGAAAATGATCTTGAACTTCGGGCGGACCATCTACACTGACCGTTACCGCCATTCGATATTCCAAAAGTAGCTGGAGGACATTATTATCAGACAATCGGGTTCCATTAGTGACTACCGCAAACCGCAAGGCCACTTCCGCTTTTTCTGCAAATTCTTTGGCTCGCTCAGCTATTACTCTGATGATCTCAGGGTACAATAAAGGCTCACCCCCTAAGAAATTGATCTGAAATCTCTCACCGGGAAGGCATCTTGACACTAACCACCCTAGTTGTGGCAAAGCCATATTAAGATCAATTTTTACAATTGGAGCCCCATATGAGCCATCCCCACCTGCTGCGCAATAAGCACACCTTAAATTACAAAGCTGCGTTGAATTTATGGTAAGTGTCTTAACTTTTTGCTCATTAGATGATTTCCGCACACTTGTATTTATTGAATCAGACCAAGCCTTTAACTCAGAAAGTTCCTCACCTGGCTCACCTTTTTTTAAGGCTCCCCATAACTCTTCACTCAACTGAGCTACTTCAAGGTTTTCATTATGAAAACCCATAATTTCTCCTGAAGAAAGTTTAAAGATGCTTATTTTTTCAAACTGTACTGGTGTCATTTCGGCTTCCCATGGTCCAAAACAGGACTAACCTCAAGGACTACTGCAAATTAAATGCCTCGTCTTTGGACCCAAAAAGTTTATTTCAATGGACGCATTAGAATGCGGTGGTGGATTCTATATCTATGAGCTTAAGAATTGATTTTTGGGGAGTCAGAGGATCACTTCCTTTTGCACTAAGCCCCGTGGATTTAGCTAATGATTTTCGCGCCTACATGGTTCGCTTCTTTGAGCAAGGCTATGTGGGCACGCAGGATATTGATCGCTATCTTCAGACAATCGGCACAGCTACCCTTGGTGGTTATGGGACAGCAACAACATGTGTGCAGGCGACTTCAGATAACGAATCCATAATTATTGATGCAGGAACCGGGCTCAAACTACTTGGGGATCGATTATTAGAGGGGCCAGCAGGCCAAGGTGATGCAAGTATTCATCTTTTTCTGAGTCACTTTCATTGGGACCATTTGATCGGACTTCCTTACTTTGCTCCAGCTTTCATTGAAGGAAATGAAATTAATATTTATGCAGTTCAAAATAATGTTGAACAACTTATTAGAGATTATCTTAGGCACCCATTGGTAGAACGAGACCTCGACTCTTGGGGAAGCCGAGTCAACTTTCATGTGCTGCCACCGAGATCTGCCTTAACTCTAGGTGATATGTCGGTGACTCCCTATATGATGGATCATCCGGACTCCTGTTGGGGTTTTAGGATTTCCAGCGGTGGAAAAAATTACGCCCACTGTGCGGATACTGAAGCGACAAGAGTGACTCATCATAGTTTAGGCGAAGATTTACCCATGTATCAAAACGTTGATTTGATGTATTTTGATGCCCAATATACATTGGGTGAATTGGCAGACAGAATAAACTGGGGCCATAGCGCGGCTCAAATCGGACTAGATTTAGCCTTCAAAGAAAAAATTAAACACGTTTTATTTTCTCATCACGACCCAATCTCAACATCCAGTACAATCAACATGTTGGTCCGACAAACTGAAGAGTATTACCGTTGGAAACTCGAACAAGCCGGGAAGCAAAACATTATTTTACCTCCCGTGGAATGGAGCTTTGTCTACGAAGGACAAAGCGTCTATCTTTAATTGACTTTAGTTTTAATTTTATAAGTTCCTTCAGAGTGACACATTTGGCCTTCTGAACCCTGCTGAGAGCATTCAACTTTACCGCAATCAATAGCAATCACTTTACTATCTTGGTTCATTTCTTTGATTTCTTTTTTCCATTGATTACAAGCCTGCTTCCAACTAGCTCTTGCTTCTTTTACTAGTACATTTGGTTCTCCTTCAACCTGTCCTGTTCCATCAACGATCTCATATAGTTTTTCACACTTAGTGGCAGTAGCCCCTTTTTTAATTGATATCGTTGTATCTTCACTCATTGGAATTTCTGTGACCGACGTTTTTTGCGCCCAACCACTGCACACTGCAAATACAACGACTGTTGCCGTAAAAATTGATTTTAACCAAAACATTATTACCTCCAAATTATTTATACTATTTCTTAAACACCAAATTAATTTCGTCCGGTTCGTGATCTGCCTTCACAGACCAAAACCCTTTTGCCTTTAAATCATAGATAGGAATTGTCCTTATATTTACTTCATCCGTCCACGGAAAATCTCTGACTTGATCAAATTTTGTGGCCTCCTGCATGAATGATAACCATGCAGGTAGTGATCCACTGGCTCCAGTCAGACCACTCGGGGTATTGTCATCATAACCCGTCCAAACAATCGATAACAAATCCGGCGTAAACCCGACAAACCAGGAATCGTGGTAATCATTTGTCGTTCCCGTTTTGCCAGCGACGATTTTATCATATCCCGACGAACTTATTTTTTTTGCCGTTCCAGAGATAACTGTTTGCTTCAACATTCCAATCAACATCTGGGTTGCCACTGAAGATATTTTATTTTCTTCCATTCTGGAGTTCGCAGACCAAACCGGCTTTCCCTCTGGATCTTCAACATAATCTAAAAATGTTAGCTCCAAATAATTTCCGAAACGGGCAATCGTCATATAAGCTTGCAGGAGTTCCAATGGGTTTAACTCAAAGGCCCCAAGACTGAGCGACGGAACTGGCTTCAACTCAGAACGAATGCCAAGAACCCGCGCCGTATCTATGATTGAATCTAAGCCTATATTAAGTGCCAACTGCGCGGTCGCTAAGTTGAGGCTTTCTTTGAGTGCAAAATACATAGGAACTGTTCCATAAAAAGTATGGTCATAATTTTCAGGGGACCACTTTTGTCGCCCGTATTTATGGGTGAATGGTTCATCCCTTAGTTCATAAATAGGATTTATTTCTTCATTATCCGATGCCAACGCCGTCAGAAAGACGACCGGCTTGAAAGTTGACCCCACCTGGCGTTTAGAAGTCAGAATTCGATTAAATTGAGTCTTTTTAAATGAACGTCCACCCACCAGAGCTCGAATCCCCCCCGTGGCAATGTCGACCGAAACTAGCGCACTTTCGAGATTTATGTTTTTCTTAGCTTTAACCTTTTTGACGACGGGATGCTGACTTTCAATTTCGTTCAGACTTTTAACAATGGATGTTTGAGCGGCTTCCTGCAACCGCAAATCCATCGTTGTAAATAGCTTGTACCCCCCCAACTCCTCGATTCCTAACTTACTAACCTGCTCCACGGCGGCCTGTAAAAAATAAGGCAAGGTGGAGTAGAGGTCTGCGTTTTCATTTTTAGGAAGTGCTTCTTCCTCCGCTCGTGTTTTTTCTTCCGAGCTTATAAACTTTTGTTCCTCCATTTTTTGAAGTACAAGCGATCTTCGCGTTTTTGCCTTCGCTGGGTTAGTAAATGGATTATATTGCCCTGGACTATTTACTATGGCTGCCAATAAGCTGCATTGAGCTAAGGATAAATCAGAGACCGATTTTTGAAAGTAAAAGCGGGAAGCCGCCCCATAACCCCGAACTTGATAAGGTCCCTGCTGGCCCATATAAATAATATTTAGATAGGTCTCCAGGATTAGATCCTTGTCGAAGTGGCTCTCAATCAGCAATGCCATGATAAACTCAAGCGCCTTTCGCTTGAGTGTTTTTTCAGGAGTGAGGAAATAATTTTTAATCAGTTGTTGCGTTAGTGTACTGCCCCCTTGGGCCTTTCTTCCTTTGAGAAGATTAACGACAACCGCTCTCAGAATACCCAGAGGACTGACTCCTTTGTGCTCCAAAAACTTAGCGTCTTCGATAGCAATAATGGCATTTAAGCAAGCCACTGGAAAATCGGGCAAGGTGTGTTCATCACGCAAAATAGGCTCACCTCCAAGATATTGTGCAATAACCTGAGGCAAAACCACAAATTGATCAGAGGCCTCTGAGGGTTCACCTTTAAATATTCCCTTAATATGCAATGAAGCATCTAGCCAGAGCGTTTCAACCCATGGCTCCTTAAACAAAGGGTGTGCCCCTTTGTCCCAAAAAACCCGTAAACACAAATCAGTTTCAGCAATTTCATTTCCGGTGACTAAGAAGCTAATGCAGCTGGGCCCTTGGTAAATGGAAAAATCTCCAGCAAACAACCGTTGTTCCCCAGACCGCATCCGGAGCTGTTTATTAAGAACGTCTTTTATCTCATCAAGAGGAAATAAATCTCCAGTTTTCCAAGTCGCCGCCCGAGAGTAAAAAATAGTAGGTTGAATCATTTGCTTCTGCTGCATTTTAGAAAGCATTTCTTGATCAACCTTATAAACAAAAACGCTACCAGCTATGATGGTTAGCGTCACTAGACCCAAAAAGCCCATAGCAAAAAGAATGAGAAAACCTTCTTTATTTTTTAGGTTCTTTAGCATGTTCTGATTCCAATTTGACTCATAGCCTTGACATTAGAAAGATACCCTCGTTTAGTCAAAGCCTAATCTAAAGTGAGTCCTCCCTAAGACGACAAGGAGTTTTATGAAGCTTTCGCCCAACCAACTTCAGAGTATAGTGGAACGAGTGTTCAAACACTGGAAGCAAAAAAATATTGCTACCTTCAAAGAAGATGAAAAGAAAGTGCTTCAACGGGGAATCGAGCTGCTTAAAGAAGAACTTCAAAAAGAAGCCGCTCTCGATAAAGAAGTTTCAATGAAGCTGGATGAACTTGAAAAATCCAACCCGGGAGAATTTCAACGCCATAAGATGTTTCAAATGATGAAAGTAAAATTAGCCAAAGAACGAAAGGTGGTCCTATGATTCTTTCCGAAGAGAGACAGCTCCATTTTGCTCGATTACTTACCGATGAACTTTGGAATGATGACCTTGTGGATTACTCCGATGATGACATCGCCTTAAGAGTCGCTCGGCAAGCGATCGTCGAATTTGTGAAAGAGGATCTTGATATTGATCAAAAAGCGAGAGAAAAGGTAGCCAGCTTAAAACGACATGTGGTAGAGGGCAGTTCCGAATGGGAAATTCTTTACAGAAAATACTACGAAGAGGAGAGAAATCGTCGTGGCACAAACTAAAAAAGCAAAAGTTAAAGCAAAGGCTAAACCAGCTAAAAAGGCTTCAAAAAAAGCAGTTCCAGTAAAAAAGACTGTCAAAGCAAAGCCTAAAGCTGTGGCGGCTAAGCCGACCAAAAAAACCGCTGCTGTTAAAAAAACAGCAAGACCTAAAGCAGCAAAAGCTCCCATTAAAAAACGAGTCGTTACGAAATCAGCTGCTAAGAAAGCTACAATTAAAAAATCAGCGACACCTAAAGCTGCAGTTAGCAAGCCATCCAAGACTACAAAGATTGCTAAACCATCCAGCCCAAAAGGAAAGACTTGGTTACAACCTCTTGATGATCGTATTTTGGTTGAAGTCGCTGAGCAGGATCAAGTCAGCCCAGGTGGAATTGTATTGATTGATTCTTCAACTCAACCAGACAACGTACAAGGTTTTGTTGTTGCAGTAGGACGTGGTCATCAGAATAAAAAAGGCCGCATTCGCCCTATCGAGCTAAAAGCAGGAGATAAAATCATTTTTTCGAAATACGCAGGTGACAAGGTCTCCCAAGATGGTGTTAATTTTGTAATTATTCGAGAAACAGAGGTCTTAGGATTTGCCTCTAATTAGTTTACGATATTGACGAAGAGATTTTTGATCTGAAGTGCCGGGGAGGGTACATCATGCTTAAGCGTCCATTTGTGTTTTTTTCTGCTTTTACTCTGTTGCTTCAACAAGCAGCTTTTGCGATCTCTTTAGATTGGAGTGGCAATTATCGCTTCGAATATGTGGAGATCGATAAAACAGAAATGACTTCTGGAAGCCGCAAAGGGTACCTTCTCAACAATCTCGTATTAATGCCACATATTATCCCCAGCGATGGTTTTGAAGTAATCAGCAAGATTCATCTGACTGAAAATGCCGATTCCCGTTACACGAACTCCCAAATGGGTATGGTTTGGGGAAACTCTGCTAATCCCGGCCCATCAACATACACTGATAATTCAAATGTGTTTGCACAAAGCCGTCCAAAAACCGGTCTTGCAGTCAGCCAACTTTACTTGAAAGTTGACCAAGAGTGGGGCTCACTCATTGTTGGTCGTGCGCCTATGCAATTTGGTCTTGGCATCACACACAATGCCGGAACTGATCCATTCAGTCACTGGTATGACACTCGCGATATCCTTGCTTACAAGATGCACGTTGGAAACTTGTTTATTATGCCATCGCTCAGCAAACAATATGCTGATGACTTTCAGTTAGGTAATGAGATTACCAACCAGTCTCTTCACTTTGAATATAAGAATCACGACACTGGTGACTGGCTTGGTTTGTTCTATGAAACAAGCAAGGGCAATTCTACCGCTAACGACACCCCCCTTGCTCCGCTCAATGGAACTGCCGTTAATGGTACCTTCAATCTTAACTCTTATAATATTATTCTGGGCAAAGATTTTACCGACTTCAATTTCAGAGTGGAAGGTGGTTTTCAATCAGGCTCAACAGGAATTGTTGACTCTGCCGGTAAGGACATCCGTATTAACAGCTATGCAGTTGTGACTGAGTTTAATGTCCTACCTGGTGAAAGCAAGAATCGTTGGAATATTAAGGCAGGTTCAGTCAGCGGAGATAACCCAGACTCTGAAGATTTTGAAGGCTATTTGCTGGATCGAAACTACGACGTGGCATTTCTCCTCTTTAACCACTCGATGGGGCAAAACGCCGATATTTTTAAAACTAAACTTGGCCACAACCCCACAGCCACAAGTCATCGCGATAGCTTGGATGATGAATACATTAGCAATGTTTTGTTCGTTGCGCCACAGTGGACACGACAACTTGCAGATCGTTGGAATATGAGAAATACTTTAGCGGTTGCACGACTGAACAACTCACGCATGAAAGTAGGTGCGGGAGTTGAAAGTATTGAAAGCAATGTTGGCTTTGAGTGGGACCTCGGTTTCAGCTATAAGGCTAACGATAATTTAGAGTGGAAGTTTGACTCTGGAATTTTAGTTCCCGGCAGTGCCTTTAAAATGGGTACAGCTGATTTAAAGACTTCTACTGTTATTGGAATAGGTACTTCGGCCGCCATCACCTTTTAATGACATAGTATTGGCACCATGATGTTCATCTTTGATTACACCTTGATTACATCTTGTTTGGCGGCCGTCTTTTTTTCATCCCTATCACTGGCAAAGATTGATCCATTCACCTTTGCCTTCGATTGCGCTAAGCAGACTAAACTTTGCGCTTATGGAAGAATCCCAAAAGGGCGTTTTGCTAGGCTTCTTGATTCAGAAGGTACTTGTAAAGTTACTGCAAGTGAACAATTTATGTTTATGAACGAAGGCGAAAGCTTTGCCGCAACCCGTCTCATCGAAAAGACAAAGTGCCCATTAGCCGTCAGCCCGAGCATTCTTTATCTCGACCCTGCTTATAAAGATTCTGAGTTTTTCAAACTAACCTCACTTGTAGATCAAAAAGCAAAAGGCAAACTTCTTCAACTTATTAAAGCTCAGGGACTTATTAAGAAGTCTGTCAATGACAAAGATCAGTCAGGCCCCAACGTTCCGGCCCTTGTCTTGACCAATCTCGAAAATAGCAACCCTACTATCTCGCAAATCAATCATGATCTATGGAAGGACGTTAATTTTATCTCAGTAGTTAATTCCGCAACCAAAAGAGGTTTTCTTCTTGCCGCCATAGGTGATAAGACCAGAATTCTGACGGGAGCTTGCGGCTACCCAACTTCAGCACAATTTTTTCGGATTAATAATAAAGCATTTCTACGGGTTAAAAACGCTTGGTGTGAAAGTGATGATAGTGACGAACAGATTTATCAACTGAAGGACCAACAATTTGAGTTAGTCTATTCAAACGATGACCTTCCTTCCATCGAAGATTAAGCTCTTTTTCCACCAAACCTACTCTGTGATCGGTCTGAAAAACAAAATATAGTCATGAAGACCAAACTGCTCGACAATCCCCAAGCGAACCCCTTTTTTAAGAGGTTTCGTCCAGAACATTGATTTCTTGCGAACCACGCATCCTAACGGACTTTCCCCCGTATAATCAGCACCCTCTGCTGTACAGGGAAGTCGATTAATAGACGGCTCCGCCGGCGTTTGCCCCAACGGCACTATCGTGATGGACAGCATTCGACCATCATCGGGGTTTAACTTTAAACGCTGTACAGGGTTATCTTTAATCAATTGTGAGGAATAAATGTGAGGAACTATGATCGCTACCCTTTTATCTTTATAATCTCCACTACTCCATCTGACTTTTAACTCGCTTTCAAAGGCTTTGAGGTCTATAGCCTGTTCGTTTAATCCCAATGGTTCTTTATGGCCAAGTCCTTTTTCAATAAGTACTTCATCGAACTTCCAACCTGGTTCATTAATTGACTTCAAAAACTTTTGCCAAATTTCAATATGCGCAGGCTCTTCAGGATCTACTCCTAGAAATACGAATGAATGATCTTTCAACTCCTGCCGAAGTCTCATTGCAACAGAATCTGCAATTTCCTGACTGCTTGAAAACTCGCTTAGCTTAATTTTGGTCACAGGCTTGCCTTGAATACCAAGTTGGATTACCCAAACTAGGGCGACTAAAGTAACTAAGCCGACAAATACACCATACACATATTTCATAGAGGGCTGGTTTCCGCCTTTAAAGGGCAGGTGTCAAGCGACGCCGTTACGAATAAATCCCCTAGACTTTTTATCCAACTCCACTTAAAAACAGCCCAAACAAAGGACTTGATCCCATGAGACAGGTACCAAAAATGACCTTCTTGATTATTGGCAATGGTCGTACAGCCCGACATATGGCCTACTACCTTAGCTCACTTGGCCATACCATTAGTCAGTGGCATTACAAGACTAACAATAAAGAAGACCTCCCTCGTTTCTACTCTCAATCAGACCGCGTCCTTTTATTGATTAAAGACTCTGCCATTGAAAGTTTTTTGAATGAGTTCTCTTTCTTAAGAACCACAAAAACAATTCACTTTTCGGGAGCTTTAGTAGTCAGCGGCATACAAAATATTCACCCACTTATTAGCTTCAATATGGACCTTTTTGAGCCCGATTTTTATCCGAAAATTCCATTTGCCATTTTCGAGGAGAGCAATACAAATTTAGATTCACTGGTGCCGGGTTTATCGAATCCAACACTTTATATACCTAAAGAAATGAAGCCACTTTATCATGGTCTCTGTGTTGCAAGTGGAAATTTCATGGTACTTTTGTGGCAACTCGTAGGTGAACAATTTCAGAAACAGTTTTCAGCAAATCCGGATTTGTTAATTCCTTACTTAGACAGCATTACGAATAACTTAAAGACAAACTGGGCCCAGGCCCTTACCGGCCCTATTGCGCGCAAAGACGAGTCAACTCTCCTCAAAAACTATCAAGCCTTATCTTCGACCCCTTTGAAAGAGATTTTCGAAGCCCATGTCCGATTAGCATGGCCAGAATTCGCGGATCAACATTTTAACTTTTTATAAAGGACTTTTATTTATATGAGCCAAATCAAAATTAAATCCGTACTCGATTTTGAATGCAAAAAGCAAGCTGGCCAAAAAATCACAATGTTGACGTGTTATGATTCTTGGTCTGCAAAACTACTTGATCAATCCAAGGTGGATGCTCTCTTGATTGGCGATAGCGTTGCGATGGTTCAACATGGTCATAAAACCACGATCCCTGCCACAACCAATTTGATGGCACTTCATTGCCAAGCAGTAGCCCGAAGTGCTCCTAATCAGTTCTTAGTCGGAGATCTTCCCTTCATGAGCTATCGAAAATCTTTTGCGAGCGGAGTTAAGTCCGCTGAAACCTTAATGCGTACAGGAGTTCATTCCGTAAAACTTGAAGGGGCCGAAGGCAATACCGACCTCATTAAACATCTTGTTCAATCGGGAATTCCAGTCATGGGCCACATTGGACTGACCCCTCAAGCCATTTATCAGATGGGCGGATTCCGCGTTCAAGGCAAGAGTCCTGAAGCAGCAGAACACCTAAAACGACAAGCTTTAGCACTAGAAGATGCGGGATGCTTTTCAGTAGTACTGGAGTGTGTTCCTTCACAGTTAGCGGAAGCTATTTCTAAATCACTCCACATTCCAACTATTGGTATCGGTGCCGGCGCTGGCACTGACGGACAAATTCTTGTACTTCACGATATGCTGGGAGTTAATTTAGAATTCCGACCTAAATTCGTGCGCACCTTTTTACAAGGCGCTGAATTGATCAACCAAGCCATCAATGATTATGTTACGGAAGTTGAAGAGGGAACCTTCCCCAATGAAAAAGAGTCTTACTCATGATTAAAATTCTTACTTCTAATGAAGAACTTCAATGCTACCGAAAGTCCCTTCGAGGAACCGTCGGTTTTGTACCAACCATGGGAGCACTCCATGCGGGGCATGGGTCATTACTGCAACAGGCGCGCACCCAATGCGACCATGTGATTCTCAGCATTTTTGTAAACCCCACCCAATTTAATGATCCCAAAGATCTTGATAAATATCCCCGGACCTTTGAGGCCGATAAAGCACTCGCTGAATCTGAGCGAGTGGATGCCATCTACTATCCGCAAGTTTCCTCGCTCTATCCCGATGACTATCGCTACGAAGTACGTGAAAAAAAATGGAGCGGCCATTTTTGCGGCGCCCATCGATCTGGCCACTTTGAAGGTGTGCTAACGATAGTACTAAAGTTATTCAATTTAGTGCAACCACACTTGGCTTTTTTTGGCGAAAAGGACTATCAGCAACTCACCCTTATTCAGGGAATGGTTTCTGCGTTCTTTTTGCCACTTAAAATAGTGCCCGTTCCAACAATGAGAGAGGCCGACGGTTTAGCCATGAGTTCCCGAAATGTTCGTTTAACACCTGAAGAGCGAGCCAAAGCCCCATTGTTTTATCAAATTTTGACTTCGGCACCGAGTGCAGAAGCAGCAAAACTTTTACTCGAAGAAAAAGGCTTCAAGGTTGACTATGTCCAAGATTGGAATGGTCGCCGCTTGGGAGCTTTACATTTGGGAGCTGTGAGGTTGATTGATAATGTCCAACTCTGATTCCTTTTCAAAAAATATTCTGTTTCTGATGAGTGGATCTATTGCTGCTTATAAGGCGTGTTTTGCGGTGTCGCAATTAGTGCAGCAAGGCCACGTCATTCAAGTTGTAACTACTCCACAGGCTCTGCAATTTATAGGACCTGCCACACTCGAAGGACTCACCGGTCGCCCCATACTCGCAGATACATTTGCTCCCACCCATGCTATGGCACATATTCATTTAGCGCGATGGGCCGACTGCATTATTTTGTGTCCAGCCACCGCCAATACGTTGAATAAAATGAGTCAGGGTATTGCGGACGATCTTGTTACCAATCTTTTTTTAGCACACGACTTTACTAAACCATTTTTAGTGGCTCCAGCCATGAATACCGCCATGTACAAACACCCCACAACGCAAGCGTCTCTCGCGCGGCTTTCACAAATGGGAGTTAAGGTTTTAGAGACGGGCGCCGGCACTCTGGCCTGTGGTGAAATGGGATCTGGGCGTTTGCTTGAACCCGATCAACTGTTAAAAATCATTTCCGACGAATTGCACCAATTGCCCCAAAAGGATCGCTCGCAAGCCTCTGATCGATGCTCAGAAGTGATTCAACCGAGAATCCTTATCACCAGTGGCGGTACCCAAGAACCTATCGATTCAATGCGCGTTCTTTCCAATTTGAGTTCTGGGCAAACCGGGGCCTTTTTGGCGGAGTCATTGTTCGATCAAGGATTTGATGTTCATTATCTGGGGGCAACTTCCAGCGTAAAACCTCAAAGACCTTGTTCTTTATACTCGTTTACAACCTTTAATGACTTGAATCAGCAACTCCAAAACCTATTAAAAAATAATATTTATTTAGGTGTGATTCATGCCGCCGCCGTTAGCGATTTCCACGTGTCCAAAATCCTTTCGGGAAACAGTGAAGTGCTTTCGGGTGGGGGGAAGTTACCTTCCAGCAGAAAACTAGTTATTGAATTAGAACCCAATTTTAAAATCCTACCAAAGTTAAAGGGATATGCTGAGCCGAATGAACCGAAAGTGGTGGGTTTCAAATATACAGCGACCGATAAGGCCGAGGATCGTCAAAATGCGGTTAATAAACTTTTTGCCGACGGCGGTGTGGATGCCGTTATTCATAACGATCATGCCGATATTGATAAGTCCAAGGGATTGCACTCGTTTACTTTTCATAGCTCAACGGAAAAGATACCGTTACCCCATCGACTTGCTTTAGCAGAGCGTCTCGGAGATTTTTTTAGAACTTCATTCAACACTAATTGTGAGGAAATTTTATGATTTTAGCTCTGGATGTGGGTAACAGCCAGATTTTTGGCGGCGTTGTAGACCAGAACAAGATCATCTTGAGATTCCGTAAGACCTCTAAAACCGGAGCGTCCTCGGATGAGTTTGGTCTTTTTCTAAGGTCGGTCCTTCGTGAAAACGATATCGATCCAAATCAAATCAAAGAGATTTCCTTGTGCTCAGTTGTGCCTGATGTCGTCTATTCTTTGAGAGGAGCTTGCCGAAAATATTTTGATGTGACTCCGTTTTTTCTACAGCCTGGTGTAAAAACTGGTCTCAAGATTAAATACCGAAACCCCATCGAAGTTGGTGCCGACAGAATAGCGAATGCTATTGCAGGTATTCACCTTTATCCGGATCGCCCAATAGTGATCGTTGACCTTGGCACCGCAACCACTTTTTGTGCTATCAACAAAGAGAAGGATTACCTCGGAGGTGTGATCATTGCTGGGCTTCGTTTGTCGATGGAGGCCCTTGAGGCAAAGACAGCGAAGTTGCCTTCTGTCGAAATTTTGCCAATGAATGAGACCCTCGGCCGCTCCACCACTGAATCACTTCAATCGGGTCTTTACTATGGCCATATCGGGCAGATTAAAGAAATTACACAACGATTGACCAAGGAATGTTTCCCAAATGAAAAACCCTTTGTCATTGGAACGGGTGGATTTGCAGGTCTATTTGAAAAGGAAAAACTTTTCGATGTAATTCATCCAGATCTTGTTCTTACTGGCTTAATTCAAGCACTAAAGTTGAATCCGCAAGGAGCTGAAAAATGAATGTTGAAATGTTAAAATGTAAAATCCATCGTGCCACTGTCACTGATGCTGACTTGAATTACGAAGGATCAATTTCGATCTGTCCAAAGCTGATTAAAGCGAGTGGACTCCTGCTGAATGAAAAAGTTGATATTTACAACTGTAATAATGGTGCCCGTTTTTCAACCTATGTGATCGAAGGCAAGAAGGGCGAAATTTGCTTGAACGGAGCTGCCGCTCGCCATGCGCATAACGGTGATATTGTCATCATCGTGAGCTATTGCAATATGCCCATCGAAAAAGCGCGCAAACACGTCCCTTCCGTTGTTTTTGTTGACGGCAAGAACCGTCTCAAAACCGTAAAGAGCAAAGGCTAAGCGATTCCAGAAGGCTATCCTGAAAATCTAGGAAACGGCAGCCCACAATAAATTTTCATCAATAATGGCACTTTACTCTCCCCTCGCATTTGTTTTTGTTGTACCACAAAGTTCAGTCGAGGGGGTTGCCGTTGAAATTTCTATTTGGATTTTATTTGCTTTGTTGTAGTTCCACTGCGTTGAGTTTTTGGTTTGAAACCAGTGATATTAGTATCGATCACACTCGGGGGGCCTTCGCCTGGAAAATTACCAAAGATCACTGGGCCCCTGAAGATGAGGCTGGATTTTCGCGCTTTGTGACCCGCATGGGTGAAGCGGTTGAAAAAAATCTATGCCGAACACCCGCAGACTGTTTGAGATCCAAAGCAAACCCCTATCATAACACAGACCCTGAAGATTTCAGCTTCTATGCAGATTGTGCCGATTGGACTTACCTTTTGCGCGCCTACTACGCATGGAAAAACAATTTGCCCTTTGCTCTCACCACCATGGCCGCAAATCCCGTGAGTGGTAACGCTAGCTTCGATCTTCGCTACACTCCCTACGGAAATGTTGTGCATGAACGTGTGGATTTCGTGGCTAACTTTTGGGGATATCCTTCTGCTAAACACATTTTAAACGTAGTTATTCCGAAAGTGATTTCGACTGCCAACTTAAGAACTAATGCGGGCACCACGAACGAAACTCTGCTCAGTGACTTTTACCCAGTAGCCATTAATAAAAACAGTATTCGCCCTGGCACCACGATTTATGATCCCTTTGGGCACGTCGTTGTGGTTTATAAGGTGAGTACCGATGGCCGAATTTATTTTGTGGATGCCCACACCGATAACACTCTCACAACTGGAGTTTTCAATGAAAAGTATGCTCGCGCAAATCCTCTTGTTGGAGGTGGTTTTAAAAACTGGCGTCCCATTCGGCTTATTGATTACTCAACTGATTTGGGCGGGTATTTTAGTGGCGGACGAATCATTGCAACTCCCAATGCTCAGTTAGCCGATTTCTCCCAGGAACAATATTTTGGCAATCAAAGTAATCCTGAAAAAAATTGGGAAAAGGCCATTTTCAAAATTCGCAGTCACACCGTTTCTTTTTATGACTATGTTCAAGCGCAACTGAACTCCGGTGTTCTTTATGTGGCTCCGATGAATGAAATGCAAGACCGCCTCCACGAGATCTGCCAACTCTTAGAGTCGCGAGTGCAATCGGTTGAGTCAGCAAGACAAAATAAAATTTTCCTAAAGGATCATCCCTCAACTTTGCCTTACAACATTTATGTTTCTGAGGGTGAATGGGAAACCTATAGCAGCCCTTCGCGGGATACTTTGATTCGTATTTTATTTTCAGCTCTATTGAATAAATCTAAATATTGGGTCGAACTCTGGAAAAACAAAAACCCAATTCTCCATTATAGCGGGCAAAACTTAGCGGAAGATCTTATTAAAATTTATAAAGACAAATCAGCAATCTGTAGTTTGGTTTATAAAAATAGTGCCGGGGCCTTTGTAAGAGTTGATCTTGAAACCCTTCGTTCCAGATTACACAATCTGTCCTTTGATCCCTATCATTGCCCTGAGTTGCGATGGGGCGCTTCATTAAGTTCCAGCGAAGGGCAATCTTGTCAGACGAATTCGAATAAAAACTACTGGTATTCTCAGGAACAGTTTCTGCGCAATCAGATTGATAGACGCTTTGATGTGCGCATGAACTACCGAGCCGAAGACTTATCGAAACTTCGTCCTGGTGTTGGAACTGCTAATCCTCCAGAAACGGATTTAGTTGGTTTTTTAAATAGTGTTCATTAATCCTAAATTGAGGCAGGCGTGAGTCATTGCAGAATCAAAATTATTTTTTGTATTTTTTTTGTCTTCCCCTGGGTTTCAGAGGCGCGCTTTACCAGCGACTTTAAATGGTGCTCTGCCACTGCCGCGCACCAAGTCGAGGGCAATAACAAAGATAGTGATTGGTGGCACTTTGAAAAGACACCTGGGAACATTAAAATAACGACCACTCGGGCCTAGCTACTAAACTATTTTTAGTTTTATTTCCCTGACATTTCTTAATCAAACCCTGATTTTACTTTTTCAGGCCCCTACTTCAAGGTGAGCAGAAGATCTGCAGCCGAGGGGGGCCTCATGAAAATGTTTTTAGATGTTTCCAACCTATCACATGAACAACTCACTGGCATTGGGGTTTATACCAAGAATCTTCATGCCCAATTAAGAAATCTTGGTACGTCGAGACTCTACCCCGTTTGTTCAATGAGTCGATGGCACCAAAGAAAGTGCATCGAAAATCATATTTCGGCCCCTGTGAATAGTTCTTTTTTGGTACCTCACCTTCCCAGTGAAGTTAAATTATTGCATGTGCCTGACCATCGAGTCTCGCTTATTAATGCAGATATTCGCGTGCAGACCATTCATGATTTGAATCCACTCGAAGAGGCTGACTACTCCGAAAAGAAATTCAAACGCACCTTCAAGAGGCGTTTTAATGAGATTCTCAACAACCCAAAACTAGACCAAGTTGTTACGGTCTCCTATTTTTCAAAATCGCGAATCTTAGATTTCTATCCGCACTTGCGGGGACGGGTGAAAGTGATCCATTTGGGGTCAAATCATCTTCCGCTAGCTTCCTCCAGCCAGCGCCCCTGGCCTTGGCCCTACATTCTGTTTACCGGAACGTTGGAGTTGAGAAAAAACGTTATTGGTCTTTTAAAATCTTTTGAAAAGCTCGCTCCCAAATTTGCCCAGCACCGTTTAGTCCTTATCGGTAAAGAGGGATATGGATCTGATAAAATACTTAAGGCCATTGAAGACCACCCCTTTAAAGACAGAATTGTCTGGAAAAAATTTGTCTCTCCCCAAGTGCTAGCTTGTGCTTACAAATACGCCGAAGTCTTTGTATACCCTTCTATATATGAAGGTTTTGGCCTACCGATTGTAGAGGCGATGCGGTACCGTTGCCCGGTTGTTTGCAGCAATATCCCAAGCTTGGTGGAAGTGGGTGATGAGGCCATTCATACCTTTGATCCCCACGACACTTATGACATGACGAATTCCATCGACCATATTCTCCTGAATCCAAAGGCCCGTTACTTACTCAAGAGCCTCGCTGACTATCAATCGCAAAAGTACAGTTGGGAGGTCACCGCGCGAAAAACTTGGGATACCTACCTCGAACTATTACGGATACGTTTGCGCGAAAATCTCCCCAGCAATCATTGGAACTTATTGACGCATCTTGAGTTTTAAAAGATTTTAAACATTTTTTATTTGCTACGGTTTGAGTACCAGGTTTGGTGCGCACTTTGAAGTAAGCGTTTTTTATTTACGCCCTTTATTTGCGTCCACTTCTCTGGGTTTAAAATGAGTCGAAGCAATAAATCGAACAAAAGTTGGTGACGCCGAAAGGCTCGATGCCGGCGATGAGGTAGAATTGGATCAAAAATCCCACCTGGACGAAAAACTTGACTGGGATTTTTTCTTACCCACGTCCAAGAGCCCATTTCCAAACAGAGAGGGATAAATGTTGAAGTGCACTTTTTGCAGTGCTCATCATAAATATAATCCCACAAATCTCCATGAGTGACGTAATTAACGGCTTGTGGTTCCACCTTATAAACGTGATAAGGATAAGTTTTATCGAGAGTCTCTTTAATTGCCATCATTTCCGCAAGATGACCAAACGGCTCCAGGGTTTTTGCATAGGGAAACCAAAGCTGATCCTTAAAACCAAAGCCAGAATGCACATCAAGGCTGACGGCCGCCTTGCTTTCGCTGATTTCCTCAGAGATATGCGTGATGAGTGCTTTGGCTTCAGGCTCTAATGGTGCCCCTGTTTCGCCTCGATACCATGGGAGAATGGAACCAATCCTATGACCACTCAACAATGGAACGGTTTTACCCCTAGCCTCGACAGGAGCATTCCGCATCAAATCAATGCCATTGGCATTCGATCTCCGGCTCAGAGCCATTCCCCAGGGATTGAGCAAGGGAATAAAAATAACACGCATATTTTTGAGAGCCGCTTTAATGTATCCGTCCCACTGAGCTAATTCATTAAAGCTAAACAGCAAAGCCTTAACGACCTGAGTACCAATTCGCTCTAGGCCATGCACGCCGCCGACGAGAATTAAAGTGGGTTTTCTGACATCGTCTGAACCGTAACAGAATTTATAAATTGGGAGATCACTGACCGCTAAATTGGAAAAGTTTAATTTCTCTGGAAGCGTCACCATTTCCATTGTTTCAACTCTTCCAATACATCTACTTGCAATGAATCTTTCAATATCTCGAAGCTCTGGTAGATTTTTTTCGATTAGCTGTGCTTTATCCACGATCAACCGCCTTTTCCCAAAATCGATCGATGAATAATTAATTTACCACTCAAGAAAATTTCTGTCTAGCGCCTCAAAACGTCCATTGGGAATCAAGACTTAGTCGTTTATAGTAAGTCGGCGAACTCCCCCTGCGATATTCTGAATCATACTTGGAGAGTGCCATTTGCCAAAAACTAGTCACTTTATACTGAACACTGAGCTGTTGGCCCATCGAATCGGTTTCACCTTTGGCTAGATCTGCATCGGTGAAAGCTGCAACAACAGCATCAGCCTCAGCGCGACCCTGCCCATAGAGGAAGGAATAGGGCCCATTTGCTAAGGAAAAACCGCACCAGCCACCTTGATTTTATGTTTGAGTTGATTCGAATCAATCCATCCAGTGTTTGAACTAGATTTGTTGACGAAAATACCGATGCCATCAAGACCAATAACATGAGGAACAATTGTTACTCCTTGAGCCGTCGCTTGCTGGAGAACTTCGGGTTTTCTTTCGCGGGACATTGGCGCAATCCCTTGTTCCCCGGCAGCAATAGCTTTTTCACCATTTCCACTTCCGCCGCCGGCATAAGAAATTTGCTGTTCCAAACCACCTGCGATAATCGCATCGGTCATAACTCCGGCCAATGTATCTGAGCCAGAAAAAACGTGTTTTGCCTGAGATTTTGCACCCAAGCCCGAAATAATGATTAGGCTTAAAAATGATTTTCTTAACATGCGAACTCCTTTGTTTGGTTATACCATTTCCAGTTAGAAAGTAGACCAAGGCGGCAAGGAGAAGGCGCGGAGCCTTACTCCCTGTAAGGCGCACACGAGGCGGGGTTTCCCCTCTGTGAAGGGGTGCCTCGGACGACGCAGCCAACGATGGGCTACGAACTAAATGGAAATGGTATTACTAGGGAAGTAACAACCAGAAGGGCAGAGGTCATGTTAAGCTTCTGTTAAAAAGTTGGCTGTGTTTCTCAAAACCTATTTAACCCCGATAGACTTGGGCGTTAAGGCCCAGTTCAAAGTACCAGATTCCGGTCGAATGGAATCTTCAACTGAAATCGAAAGGCAGCCGCCTTTTTTAATTTTGATTTTGCTTTGATAAATTCCAAATAACAGCCAACTCGCGAATATGCTTAGATGAGGTTCATGGCCAACGACGATGATTTTTTTGGTTTTCTTCTTTAAATGCTCTTTGCACCATTTAGCAAATTCATTGGGATTTGCGAGAGGGGTCAATGCCAAGGAGCTGACGATTTCAGTTTTTGGAAAATGGACCGCGAGAAGTTTAGTTGTTTGCTTCGCTCGAACCAAGGGTGAAGTTATGATGACGTCAGCTTCCCCAATGAGGGATTTTAATGCAGTGGCAATTTTTTTAAATCTCCTTATTCCCAACTCTGACAATGGACGCTGACTATCGTTGGAATTTTGAAGCTTAAATTCTTCTCGATCCATTGCGATGGCGTGACGTATAATAAATATTTCCACAGCTGGCGAATTTCCTTTATATGAGTGAACTTACAGTATGGAGTCGCGATGGAGAAGCTAAAACCGCTTTGAGGCGAAGATCATTATCCAGAGATTGTCCGCCATAGTACGCGAAGGAGAGATCTTGATTTCTTACCGCGCGCAAAATAGATCCTTCCGAACATTTTGCATGAAGCAGGGTTTTCCAAGAGCGCATCTGCTTTTTATGGTGAAGGTCACTGTTCGCTAACATTGGGAGTCCACTATTAAAGACTTCATCAAATAACTGCGCACCGCTTGCGACTTCCCATGCATCCATTAAACCAGTTAGTTCGTCTCGCTCCTTCCAGAGTTGCAAAGTCGGTATATAGGTTGGATCCATGGTGAAAACGGGATGAGCGGCTACTGTAATAGCGCCCTGCCGTCTAATCGCCTGTAGTACATCCAATATACTCTGATCGGGATCAACCCACTGTCTGACTCCAATTCCTAGGATATGGGCTGACCGTAGAGAGCGAAATGCATTTTTAGTGATTTCTATTCCAGGCAAAACGAGCATTTTATACTGTTTCCAGGCACGGTATGCCTGTAACTCAATCTCAGCGATGTACTCCGCGAATCGAGGCTTTGATAACGAACAGTTGAGCCAATGCGCCGCCAATCCAATGACTGAACTCGTCTCGCAAACATGATCTGTAATCGCTATAACTTTGAAATTCCGTGCACCAAAGAAATCGACAATCTCAGCGATTGAATGCTTACCATCGCTCCAATGACTGTGAATATGCAAATCACAAAGGAGCACTAAGACCTCCTCTTGGAAAATTTCGAACCACTGATAACGGCCTAGCATGCCGCAATCCACTCTTCCCGAGATAGCCCAACAATAATGAAAACGTATTCGTTGTATGATAGATAATAGGCTCGCTCCAGATCTGCAAACCACACTGTAAGAGCTGACTTAGTTTATGAGGGAGAAAATTCCTTTCAACCAACGTGCCCATCGACTGACTATTTTCTCTCGCTTCTAATCGTTTCTCATAACGTTCGCAATAAATGAATGAGGACTGAAAAGGACTTTGTTTTATTTGCTCTTTCAGCATTTCTGTAGTTTCAGACTTATCAATATAGTTAACAACTAAAGCATCACTTCCGAGCATACTCATGATTTCAAGAGTTGCACTCTTAATTGCTTGCTTGAATCCAAGTCTGTTCCAAGCCGTATCTGCGATTTCGAATTCAACAACTTCAAGACAGGACAGATCCATTCGTTCAATGGGAAAAGTGTCAAAGCGTTGACTCGCTATTAACTCACTACCCACCGTCGAAGCCTGAAACTTAATAAAACCCAGAATGGAGTTCAGTTTCTTCTCCACAATAAAAACAGAGTTTGCTTCGGCGTTCTTGTGAATCGAACTGATATCCAAATTATAGATGTTCCGAAATGGTCGGAGTTGCCTCAAGTTTTGGACTGACACCACCTCAAGATCATTCACGGCAATTTTAATTTCAAATTTTTCCCAGAGTCTTCTCACAACATCACCTAATTTACAGACTTACTTTCTTTATAATCCACACACTCTATTTTATACAAAATTACAGCAATTGCAGGTTAAGCTTCGGTTAAGACAGTTTTTGGATTGATAATTTTTTTAGTGACTGGACGAGCCTTCAAATCGTTACACCAGGACCGACAATACTCAAGTTCAGGATGAACATCCCGAACCAAAATTGGTTCATGCAACTCAACCTGAGCACTAATGTTTTTTTGTTTTCCCATTTTATAGAGATGATAGGGAAAGAAATCCTGATCAATATAAGCCACCTCACGTAGTTGTGAATAACTAATTCGAACTGGCAGAATCGGAATGACCAGATTTTTTGCGATTTCAAAAACCCCTTTTCGCCAATATTTTTCGTCTCCAATGGTTGTCGTTCCCGCGGGAAACACGACGATTTTTTTCTTGTTCATCACCAATTCATGTTCTATTTCCCGTCGTGCCTGATGATGTGACGACTTTGACCCTCGGGTTACGAATACCGTCTCAATTTTCTTTGCAGCCTTACCGAATAAAGGCCAGCTTGCAATTTCCACTTTCGAAACAAAGCAGCAGTTTTCAATAGTCGCCATTAATAAGGGGATGTCCATATAACTAATATGATTAGCAACGTAAATGGCGGGACCGCTAATGGCAGGCAACGGGCTGACAGCAACCTGAAAATTTAAAATCGATAACACCTCGCGAGCCCAGGCTTTCCTTACTTGAGGACTAATTATTGAACTGATTTCGTTTTCCTTTAGATATTTTTTGGTTAACATTAACGACTGAACCGCTTTGATCATAAAAACGATAATAGCGCCATTTCAAAAAAATCTTCGTTAAGGTTCTGTTAAGGTTGTATGCGCGCGCGAAGTCTCTCTTCTTGATTTGTCAAATTAACCAAAAGCTAACACGACAAAGATGTTTTTATTTATAATACTAAACATAATGTATTTATCTTCATTTAATTTTTTAGGTATAGGCACACAACAGGGACAACGCCAATTAGGCTTGGTTGATTCTGCAGAAATCGCATTAAGACTAATGCCAAATCATTGGCCTATGGCTGAAAAACGAATCCTTACTGATTATGGAGAAGCGCAGGTCATTCATCGCACCGAAGACTTTTCTCAGCTTAGCTGGGCTATTTATTTGAAGGCTCGGCAGCAGATCCGCAAAAACCTGCGCCAAGGACAACTCCAGTTAAACTGGGGTGGTGACCATAGCGTTGGACTTTCTTCAGTTGCGGCATTTACCTCGTTTTACTCTAATGGTTATGTGCTTTGGATAGATGCTCATGCTGATTTAAACACACCGGAATCAAGTCCAACCGGTAACTTTCATGGAATGCCACTTTCGATCTTGTTGGGCATTGGTGAAGAACCAACAGAGATGGAACTTCCGTTTTGGAAGGTTCTTGATCCTCGTCGTTTAATCTATTTTGGGCTTCGGGATCTCGACCCCTATGAAAAATACTTAATTCAGAAACTAGGGATCACTGCTTACTCGTGCGAAGACCTAAACAACGCTGATTTCATGAATTGCGTGAATGCCATAAAACTTAAGATCGCACATCGCCCCCACCATATCAGTTTTGACATCGATTCGGTTGACCCAGTTATTGCTCCTTCCACTGGAGTTTCCAGTTGCAATGGTCTGAATCCAATTCAGCTCGAGCTGCTAGCCCAGCAATTTGGGACCCAAAACAATATAAAATCGATGGATGTTGTAGAAATCAATCCATCCATTGGCAGCACAAGTGACGTCCAAAATACTTATAACGTCGCCTTCAACTTTTTAGATCAACTTTTTAATTTCACGAGGGGGAGTATTTATGATGCAAATCATTCAACAATTAAAAACGAATTACAAGTTCCATTCTAAAGGAGTCTTTCGGTTCAACCCTAAAATTCATTTTCAGTTTGCAATGGGCCCATATTTAGTAAAAACAGCTGAAAATCGAAATGAGCTCATTGAGTGTTTCAAATTAAGAGATGAAGTCTTTAATAAAGAATTCCGTGGCCTCACTAATACTGAATTTGATTTTGATCAGTTCGACTCTATTTGTGATCATATCATTATTGTTCACCATCAAACGCAAACTCTGGTCGGAACTTATCGACTTAATTCATCCCTTCATTCTAAGTCTTTTTATACTGAGCAAGAGTTTGAGATCAAAAATCTTAACTATCTTAAAGGACCGATTTTAGAATTAGGAAGAGCCTGTATTAGAAAAGAGCACCGCAAGGGAACTGTCATGAATCTGCTCTGGAGGGGGGTTGCCGAATATATGAATCACTCCCACTCCCAAACTCTATTTGGCTGCTCTAGTGTAAAAATCACCGACGCCAGGGATGCAGCGTTAGTCTATCAGTATCTTAAAACTAAAGGGCACCTTGATTTGAGATATTTAGCTAAACCGCAACCAGCCTACGAAATGGACGGGTTTGCAATTTGGCATGATTATATTCAACAGGATTTTTCAGAAGCCCTTGCCACCGAAGCGGAACAATTATTACCTCCCCTGCTTAAATCTTATTTCAAAATTGGCGCCAAGGTGATTGCGGAACCTGCTTTCGACGAAGAGTTCAACTGTGTCGATTTTCTCACGCTACTACATCGGGACCGGCTTTCGAAGACAGCTGAAAAGAAATACGGATTGGAAATACCCGCCTAATATTGTACTAACTCTCTGGGGTGAATCGGTAGCCGACACCCCTCACCGTCCAGATGGATTCACTCCACGGTGCCAATTTCTTTCGTAATGAAAATAAATGCGTGTCAACGGTTCTCCCAATGACATTGACATCGGCACCTTGAATCAATGAAAGTATTTTCTCTCTGGTCAACACCACATTGGGATTTGCTAAAAGGGCACATAATAATCGAAACTCGGTGTTCGTTAAATCAACGGGTTGACCTTCTAGAAGCACCTGCATTTTTTGCTGACTCACCCAAAGCGTTCCAAAGTGAAAGTGATCCTCTGGCGGTTCATTATGCTGCTGCAATCTGCGAAGCAAAGCCGATATCCTGGAAACGAGTACTCTTGAATCGAAAGGTTTAGTGACATAGTCATCAGCACCCAGATCAAGTCCATGAACAATATCTTCAGGGTCGGCTTTGGCGGTGACCATGAGAATCGGCGGGCAATGACTTTTCAAGGCCTTTCGCAAATAAACCAAAAGATCTATCCCACTCTCGTCAGGCAACATCCAATCCAAGACAATGAGATCATAACTTTCCGTCGCCAAACAGCTTCGGGCCATCTCGCTACTTTCCGCTGAGCGCAAAGTATACCCCTGTCGTAACAGCACCAGCGAAATAAGCTCCCGGATTTCACGTTCATCTTCAACAATCAATATTTTATATTTCGTCAAGTTTTCCACTGGCCTAATATACTCCTCGTGGACAACATTGACTGTTAAGTTACGGTTAAAAATAAAACTTCAATCTACAAGTCCCAAGATACAACCAAATTGGGACCTTGCGGACCAGGAGTAATTCCAATCTTTGGCACCGCCTTGTTACTATTTAATTCTTCGAGACGTCGATTTATAGAGATGGGAGTGTACCATAAGTCGATGGCCTCCCAAATTCTAAGCCCAACAAACAGCCAGACCGCGCCGATTTGACTACTATCACTACGGCATCGGGAACCTAACGAAAATGCACAGTCTGAAAACATACCTACCATGGCGGTGGTTGCCAACAACTCCCCCGTTAAAAAGATATAGCCTTTTTCTGTGAACCTCGATTGTATGGCATGACCGATACCAAAGCCCATCCCTGCACCCAAAACTCCCCCAGCAATATATGCGGGCATCGATGTCCTTCCAATATCTTGGATCATTTCGTCTTCGATTTGGATCTGCGTCTTACCTTCAGAGCCGCCGTTGGCATTGAGTTCTTCTGCCTTTAGATTATTGGTCATAAACAAAGACAATAAAAAGACAGATAAATAAATACCATTTTTTACCATCGAACCCCCAAAACTGCTCCAAAACCAAAAGTAGTCTGTGTTCCACTAAAGCCTGCGTCCGGCTGCTGAGTCACAGCCACTTCAAAGCGGTTAAAACATCCAGACACACCAATCATTCGACAGACCCTCTGTTGTTCAAACCCACCAAGGAGCTGAAGCCCTGAATGGGATTCTGAAAAGCGGGATAACTCTATATTGGTCTGATTCTGGTGAACTACCGTCACCAAGATTCTTTGAGAATAAGTCAGAGAGGCATAAACTAAACGGTCTTTATCAAGTAAATAGCCGAGATTTATG
This sequence comes from uncultured Pseudobdellovibrionaceae bacterium, assembly GCA_964648725.1. GTDB lineage: Bacteria > Bdellovibrionota > Bdellovibrionia > Bdellovibrionales > Bdellovibrionaceae > CAUJGP01. The sequence goes on from CAZYOE010000001.1 coordinate 60,253, forward strand.
GTTTTAGACAAAGCACTGTAATCGCCTCGAGCCCATTGAGAAACCGTTGAGTCGTACGACTCAGTGGTATACTCATAGCTCCTGCCTAAAACCAAAGAAAAGACCCACTTATCAAAATCCCAAACTCGAGATAAGTCCCAGAGCCAAAAACAACGATTGTTTGAACAACCAACATCCAATGATTTGAACAGTCCCAAGGAAACCGTTTCATGAATGCGTCCCACCGAGGTCACATTACCTTCAGTATCTTTTTGAGGGGGATTCACTAAAGCATCAGAATAAACATGAATTCGATCATGGCTACTCATCCCTGCGGCAGCTGAAACACCGAAACTTTTTTCCTGACTACGAACACCCATCATGGCGACGGTGGGTAAAGTCATCACAGAGTCTCTGACCTCTAGGAGCTTACATCCCGATATTAAGAGCAAAAAGAGAATTAGAACAACAGAGCTTCCTCGACAAACCACTGTGGCCTCCCTTCAATAGAAGACCAATCCCTCGAATAACTGTCACCCGAAAATGTTGACACATGGCCCTCAGGTCCATTAATTGAAAACTCTTATTACAGGGAGGCCTTACCGTGAACCTAAAAAAGTATATTCGTGAAATACCTGACTTTCCAAAACCGGGAATCCTCTTTCGTGATATTTCACCGCTGCTTGCCGATCCTTTAAAACTCGAGTTTATTGCAGAAGCTTTTGTAAAGGACATTAATTTAGAGAAGGTTGATTGCTTTGCTGGTATTGAGAGTCGCGGATTTATTTTAGCGATGCTCTTATCGGCCCATTTTAACAAAGGGTTCATCCCCATCAGAAAAGCAGGCAAACTTCCTCCTCCTGTTGTCGCTGAAGGGTATGCCCTGGAATACGGTGAAGCCACCATTGAAATGCAACATGGAAACCAAAGAATTGTGATCATTGATGACGTATTAGCTACCGGGGGAACACTTCAAGCTGCAATTAATGTGGCACAAAGAGCCGGTTTCGAAGTTGTTGAAGTAGCGGTTCTCATTAACCTGAAGGCACTCAATACAATGACTTTTAAAGGTGCCCCGGTAAAAAATTTGATCGAATACTAACAGTCTCTAGCTTCAATCAAATTTATTTTTTATTGAAGTCGCGGCAAGCGATGTCATATTCATCCCACCAGTGTTTCAATCTATCAAGATTAGTAATGCGTGGCTCATCTCCCGCTCCGGCCAAAGTCAAATACTCATGAAGTAATGGCCGGAAATAAGGATGGGCGCAGTTCTCAATCATTGCTTCTGCGCGCTTTGCTGGTGAGAGAATTTCGGTGTTCAAGACTAAGCCTTGTTCAGTCACAACACATTTAATGTCGTGTTCTGTGTGATCAATATGGCGTACATAAGGCATCACACAACTCACTACACGACCATCTTTTAACTCACGAATTGATGGAGTATGCACCATACTGATGTAAGCATTTCTTAAAAAGTCACCACTGCCCCCCAAACCATTAATGATCTTTGAACCATCAACGTGAGTCGAATTCGCATGCCCATAAATGTCCACTTCCACCGGAGTATTCATCGCAATCACAAACAAACGTGAAATGATTTCGGGAGAATTAGACAGCCAAGTTGGTCGCAAGATCACTTTATCACGACACTTATCCATCAATTTATAAAACTTCCCCCAAGACTCTTTGGAAAACGAGACGGCAGTGCATGACGCCACTTCAAATTTATCGTCATTTTCCACATAGCGAAGCATTCCATCTTGAAAAACTTCAGTCCAGAAACGAATGCGCTGAAATGGTGAATCGTAAAGTTCGCTCACAACCGCATTAGCAATATTGCCAACTCCCGATTGGATCGGCGGAATTTTGGGACCCCAGTTGTATTTTTTCTGACAATCTTGCAAAAAACCTACGACATTTTGAGCAATCTTTTTATCAATGGCCGAAGTGGACTTAAATCCAACTCCATGATCAGAAACTTTTGATTCAACTATTGCAACTACTTTACTTAAATCAATGGGGACGTGAAACGACCCCACCCGATCTCCAACGTTGGTGACTGGCACCGGCCAGCCAACACGAGGATAAACCCTTGGCTGTGTCATATCATGAAAGCCAGTATAGTCAGGGCCTGCGGTATTTATTTCGAGGATGATTTTTTTAGCTTTAGTGAGAGCTTCGCCAGAAACCCCCACTGACGAAGTGAGAATGACTCCGCCATTTGACGTGATTCGTGAAGCTTCGACGACCGCAAAATCAATATCACCATAAAAGCCGTACATTAAGTTTCGCGCGAACTGCGACAAATGGATGTCATTAAACTCCATGGTTCGCGCCAGAATTCGTTTACGCGCTTCTGGCGAAGACATATAAGGAGCTCGTTTTGCAACGAAGGGAGCAATTGGATCTTCAACTTCCTCTGACAATGAGGCACCACTCAATAAAGTTATTCGACGCTCTGGACAGTTTGCCGCAAAATAGCTTCCTAAAGCGGGAATGAAAACTTTGGGTTCACCAGATTTTGTAAAACCACTGATGGCCATGGTGGCGCCATCGGGAATCAACTTTACAGCCTCTTCAACAGGCATCAATTTTTTTAGTAATTCACGGCACTCTACGCGTTCTTCTAAGGTACTCATTTTTTGTCTCCAGACACCTGTTGGTTTAGGCGCTTAATACATGTCTGTCGAGAGGAACCTCGACAATCATTGAAATTGGGATATTTTTTCTGGTGTCTGACAGAGCCGCCGTCAGATCAATATCTCGATTGACAAATAACGGCGCCAAAATGGGACTTTTACACTGGATTTTAAATATGTGCTGGATAGGAGTTCGAATACGGTTGCCGGCGCCCCCGAACTTTCTTCTGCAATGACGAAGGAATAGATCACTCTACAAAGTGGCAGGCTACAAAATGATTTTTATTTGTTTCCCGCAAAACTGGAGTCTCCGTCTTACAGCGATCTGCCGCCTTCGGGCATCGCCCCGCAAATCGACAGCCCGCTCCGAGATTTATTGGCGTAGGGATCTCTCCAAAAAGCTCTGTATGCTTACGCTCTTTTTCTTTAACAGGATCTGGTTCAGTATTAGAACCCACAAGCAATTGAGTATAAGGGTGTTGCGGCTCAAAAAAGACCTCGTCACTCACTCCCAATTCTACAATGGATCCCAAATACATTACAGCCATACGGTTACTGACGTAACGAACCATTGAAAGATCATGGGCAATAAACAACAAAGTTAAACCAAATTGATTTTTAAGTTCAGCCAAAAGATTAATGATCTGAGCCTGAATTGATACGTCCAAAGCGGAAATCGGCTCATCACAAATGACAAACTTAGGCTCCATCGCTAAAGCCCGAGCAATACCGATTCTTTGTCTTTGTCCCCCCGAAAATTCGTGTGGGTATCTTGATGCATGATCCGCATTTAAGCCCACGCGCTCAAGCCAGACTTGCACTTTTTCAGTCACTTGCTCCTTCGTCCATAAATTTGCCAATCGAGGACCTTCGGCTATAATTTCACGAACAGTCATTCGAGGGTTTAATGACGAATAGGGATCCTGAAATATCATCTGTATTTCACGAGACAACCGAACAAAATCTTGGGCCTTATAATCTGATGGCAGCGCCTCACCTTTATAGAGGACTTGACCACCAGTTTTTTCATAGAGTCCTGCCAGCGTTCGGCCGAGAGTGGATTTTCCACATCCGGACTCTCCAACTAATCCGAGGATCTCATTCGGATAGATTTCTAAATCAATACCGTCGACAGCATGAAGAGTTTTGTTTTTTCCAACGCTAAAGTGTTTTTTAAGTTTTCGAATTTCCAACAATGGAGTCATAACTCTGCTCCCTTCGCTTGAGGGTGGTGCAACCAACATCGGCCCATGTGAGTGTTATCATAAAACTCACGAGGACTAAGTTCGTTACAAATCTTCATCGCCTTCTTACAGCGAGCATAAAAGCCGCAACCCTTAGGAGGGGCAAACAAATCCGGCGGCGCCCCTTCAATGGAAGTAAGCTGAACTCGATCGCGGGAGGGAGAGGGTAAGGCCTGCTTCAACCCTAGGGTGTAAGGATGACGACTGCGATAAAAAACTTCCTGCGCCGTTCCTTGTTCAACTACTTGGCCCGCATACATAACGGCCACATCATCGGCCATTCGAGCAACAACTCCGAGATCATGGGTAATGATTACTAAACCCATATTGTTTTTAATTTGGAGTTCCTTCAGCAAATTTAAAATCTGAGCTTGAATGGTAACATCAAGAGCTGTTGTTGGCTCGTCAGCAATCAGCAATTCAGGTTCACAAGCTATAGCCATGGCAATCATCACCCTTTGTCGCATACCACCTGAAAATTGAAACGGATAGTTGTGCACCCGATTTTTGGCTTCAGGAATATGAACATCTTCGAGGAGTTTTATGGCCCGCTTATGAGCGTCTTCCTTCGATAGACTGTTGTGGATCAGTAAAGTTTCCATAATCTGATCCCCAACAGTCATCGTTGGATTTAAGGAAGTCATAGGGTCCTGAAAGATCATACCAATATGCTTGCCCCGAATCTTATTGAGTTCGCTCACAGGCTGTCCAAGCATTTCAATATCATTAAAGCGAGCTGAACCGGCGACAATCCTACCAGGAGGACTTGGTATTAGTCCCAAAATAGATTGAACGGTCACCGACTTTCCACAGCCAGATTCGCCAACAATAGCGAGAGTTTTTCCCTTCTGAACGTCTAAATTCACTCCCCTAACCGCTTGAACGGTGCCGCCATAGGTTGAGAATTCAACTTTGAGATCTCTAATCGACAATAATGACATATCAGATCCCTTCTACTCGTTAGATCGCAATTTAGGGTCAAGTGCATCTCGGAGACCATCTCCAAGAAGATTAAAAGACAACACCGTTAGGCTAATCACAACGGCTGGTGCAAAGAATTCATAGGGACGAGTGAGAAGGCTCTGAATGCCGTCATTACACATGCTTCCCCACGATGTTGCTGGCGCGGCCACGCCTAAACCAATAAAGGACAAAAATGCTTCAGTAAATATGGCTGTTGGAATTTGAAATGTCAGGGTCACTAATATAACTCCGATTAAGTTTGGTAGCATATGCCTCAGTATCAGGTAAATAGGTCTAGCTCCCATCATCCTTGCTGCTTGCACGAACTCACTATTGCGAAGTTGTAAGATTTGTCCGCGAACCAATCTTGCCGTGCCCGTCCAAGACAAAACCACCAAACTGATCAACAATGCGGTAATACCAGATTCACCAGGCCCAACATTCATGACAACCTTTAAGAGGATCATAAATAAAAGAAATGGTAATCCAGTGATCAAATCTGTGAAGCGCATCAGAACGGAATCGACAGCGCCACCAAAAAATCCAGCCACTCCTCCTAATGCAATACCAAACAATACGGTCAGTAGGGACGCCAAGACTCCAATAAACAATGAGACTCGTCCTCCTGCCATTAAGCGCGCCAAAATATCTCTACCGAGCGAATCCGTGCCTAAGGGCGAAGGAGATAAGCGAACTTTGCTACCAACTTCAGATTTCACACCAAGTGCTTTTGCCGACTCGACATCGATGGCACTCATCACACTCACTTTAAGTGTGGCGGGAGCCTTGGATTCATCGCCATTTGCATCTTTAGCCACCAAGGCATAATAGTAGTCTCGAGCTTCCAGACTTTGGGTGTCTTCATAGCTCACCTGAGATCCTTGACTGATATCGCCCATAGGCACTCCAAGGCTATCTGCGCTTGGTGCTACTTCATTTCGATAAAGTGAATACCCTTGGGCTCCGGGTAAATAATTCCACTTTAACACTACCCGTTGGGTTGTTGGCGCACCGACAACCGACAAACCTTCCACTTTTCCAAGTGGTGAATTCGCAGCCAAAGTGGCCATTTGATTAATCACCTCATCACTGACAATTTCCGGTTCAAAAACAGGAGCCTCACCAACAACGACTGCTGGTTGACCTAGTGTGGGAGAGAGTGCGGGACTATTCAAATCCTGCTGGGCTGGATTTTTAGTCCATAAGAAGGGTCCCCCAAATGAAAAAACTATCAGCAAGTTTGCAAGGATAAATGCAAATAAGGATTGTTTGTTGCTGCGAAAGCGGCGAAAGGCATCTTGCCAATAGGAAAGGGAGGGCCTGACAACCATTGCTCCATTCCCCGCTTTAAAACTCTTTTGAAAATACTCTTCCGGGAATTCTAACTCTCTGCTAAACACTTTATTTTGTGTTCCCATTAATGCCTCCATTAGGCCCCCGCTATTCGAATTCTTGGATCAATGAATCCATAAATAATATCGACCACGATCACTACCAAAACGAGATAAGCCCCATAAAAAACGGTGAGTCCCATGATCACAGTGTAGTCGAGTTGTTGCACGGCTTGAACAAAATAACGTCCTAAACCTGGTATGGCGAAAACAATCTCCGCCACAAATCCACCCGTAGTGATGGCGGCAACCGCCGGCCCTAAAAAAGTAATGACGGGTAACACCGCGTTTCTTAATTGATGCTTTAAAAAGATCTGTAAGGTGGAGACGCCTTTAGCTTTAGCTGTTCTGATATAATCTTGGTGAACCACTTCCAACATGGACGATCTCATTAACCGTGCCAGAAAGGCCATCGTGCCCAAGCCAAGAATGAGACCAGGCAAAATCATATGGGAAAAGGTTCCCCAACCCGCCACGGGCAGAACTTCAATGCCTGTGCGTTTTTTTATTTCCGCGATTAAAACCTGACCAAAAGCTGCAAATACAAAGCTCGGCACTGATACAAATAAAATTACCATTGACATGATCGATCGGTCCGCGAATTTGTTTCGCTTTAGAGCGGCGATCGCTCCGCCTACAATTCCTCCGATGGCCGCTGTCAAAATTGCCATGGCTCCTAAAATTGCAGACACCGGAAAGTGTTCGCGAATAATTTCATTCACCGTTCTGTTTTGTTGGGTAAAGGAGATGCCAAAATCTCCTTTGACCATATTTGCTAAAAAGGTTCCATACTGAACAAGGACGGACTTATCTAAACCATACTTTTCTTCAAGGTTCTTGCGCACCACTTCGTTGACCACTTTTCCCTTCATCAAAGGATCCCCAGGAACTGCGTGCATTCCAAAAAAAGTTATTGTGGCAATGGCAAAAACTGTTATCAATCCTACGACAATCCGCTTTACAATGTACGATAGCACGGAGCCCCCCCCCTTTTAAAGCCAAGTTCTATTCGACAATTTTGACCCCAGTGAGATCTAGATCAAGACCAACAGGATGACGAGCAACTCCCTGAACTTTATCCTTGTGAGTATACATTATTGTTCTTTCGTAAGTCGGGATGATTGGCAGTTCCTCTAGCAGGATCTTCTCCGCTGCAGCCATCTCTGCCATACGAACTTTTTGGTCGATGGTGCTCATGGCGTTGCGAACATGGGCATCGTAGTCTTTATTAGCCCACAATCCACGGTTATTTCCATTCCAGGAAGCAAATAAATCAACAAAGGTCAGCGCATCGGCATAATCAGGTCCCCATCCCGCGGCCACGATATCAAAATCACCGGAAGTCATTTTAGCGAGACGTTGCTTAAAGATCTGTCGATCGATTTTTACGTCAATACCTAAGGTCGTTTTAAGCAGACTTTGCATGTACTCAGACTCACGAATCGCATGTTCGGTGTCGTCAGTGAGCCAAACTAAACTAGGCGGCGTCTTCAGACCAAGCTCTTGCATAGCTTTAGCCATATATTCCTTAGCAGCGATGAGATTCGGTTTTGAAAGTGCGACTGGAAATTCTTTTCGGAAGTTCTGCTTTTCGCCTTTCATCCACGATGGCACTAGTCCAGTTCCAGGAGCCGTACCTGGGATACCGACCACACGGCTTACAAACTCCGTTGGGTTAAAAACAGAGCGAATCGCTAACCTTAGGTTTTTGTTCGCAGTGTATCTTCCTTTTCTAAAGTTAAAGCTCCAATAAAATAGTGTACCATCAACAAATTTTTTCAGTTTAAAATTTTCACGTTGAGCATTGGCTAAGTTTTCTTTGCTGAGCTGTTGAATGATATCAATTTTTTGGGTTTTGAAGAGGTTAAAACGAGCATTTGCATCAGGAGTGATATAAGGAATGTCGATGACTTCAAGCTGAACCTTGGCTTGGTTCCAGTATTTGTCATTCTTTTCCATGCGAAGACTGGCTCCATGAACCCATTGTGTCAGTGCAAAAGGTCCATTAAATATCATATTATCAGGCCCGGAGGCATACTTGTCTTTTTTGCTGGTTACAAAATCTTCTCTCAGTGGGAAATAAGCTGCAAATGATGTCAAACCCAAAAAATAACCACAGGGTTTTTCAAAGGTCACTTCCAGAGTCTGAGGATCTTTCGCTTCAACTCCCAATTTATTAATGGGTAACTTCCCTTGATTGATCAACTCTCCATTCTTAAGAGCATAAAGAATAAAGGCATATTCGCTAGCTGTTCTAGGATCTAGGGCCCGCTGCCAGGAATAAACAAAGTCTTGAGCCTGAACTGGCTTGCCATCACTCCAACGCGCTTCTTTGCGCAAATGAAAAGTGGCACCCTTCTCAGTTAATTCCCATTTTTCGGCCACACCGGGGACTACATTTCCTTTCTCGTCATACCTCGTTAGTCCTTCCATCGTATGACCAATAACAAAGAAACTCTCGGTGTCTGTTGCTTTACTGGAATCTAAGTTTGGCGGCTCAGTGGTTAAGGCTAACGTAATGGTTTTTTTCGCACTAGCACTGGCCTTTGGGCCAACTAGGGTTAGAAGGCCTAATGCGGCAATTAGAGTCAATTTGACACCAGTTTTAAAAAGTACATCAGCGTTAATGCTTTTCATGAGTAAATCTCCCCCGGAATCTTGTCCTTTGACTAAAAAGTTAGTCGTCCCTAGGGGGATTTGCAATGAAGATGCCATAAACTTTAGAGCCGTTTTGACTCACGCCGATAAGCAAATTTTATTGCTAACAAAATTTTTTTAACTGGCCAACACCATATTAGTTACAAATACATTTAAATTTCGAATCACTTTGACTTCCCCCCGAACGAAAAAATCGCCTCTATTTGTTTCTTCCAATCTTATTGCCCCAACATCTTTAGGATATAAACCTTTGGGCAAAATTCCTAGACCACCGTACTATGAATGATTTTGACACTTTGAAACCTCTCCCTCATTTTATTAGAGTTATTGATATAAACTATTTTTGTTTTCATTTAAGCCTCCTTAAAGCATCAAATTTTTGCCCATGCTATACCTCGATCTTAATTCCAGCTCTTGCAGTCAAGTGACTTTTAGCTAGAACTCGATATATCCCCATGAGTTGATTGAAAATATCATAATCATTTCTAATATAGAGGGAGGAGATCAATGGTTTGCACAATAGGCATATAGAACATTTAACCCTTCATATAGTGGTGCATTGGGCATTATTTTTTTGCTTTTTTCTAACACCAATTCAATCTGCTTACGCACAGTCTGTACAAACGCAAAATACACGTCGCGCAGTCACTCTCGAGTGGCAAGCAATTGAGGGTGCAAGAAAATACGAACTCGAATTGACTCCGATTAGAGATAGTGAACTCGTGAAAGATCGTTTAATCACTTTTAAAACCACAAAGACATTCTGGGATGGCTATATTGCTCCTGGACTATATTCAATGCGATTGCGAAGCCTTGATTGGCGTGAAGTCCCTGGTGATTGGTCCGCTCCCGAAGAAGTCACCATTCGACACCAAAAAATCGGAAACTTCTCACCTGCGCATCAAGTTATAATTAACGCAAGTCATAGCGACAAGGAGCAGATTAACTTTAGCTGGACGGGTTTTCCGGGCGCGCTCTCCTTTCAAATAAGTATATGGTCTAAAGATAAAACTTTTAATCGAACAGAAGAGACTTCTGAAACTGAGCTAAAGGTATCGCTTCCAGTTGCAAGTGAATATTCGTGGACTGTCCACCCTATTAAAGTTAAGGGCGTTGAAAGTGACCCCAATGAAGAGATCGTAGACTTTACCATTATCGGAAGTGCTCTTGACAAAGTAGACCTCTCCAAGCCCGAAGATGAGTTCGTTCGCGACCTAAGTTGGAAGGTCGTCGAATTTGCAGACTCCTATGATGTACTCCTTGAGAGGCTGGAAAGTTCTGATCAATGGGTCAATGTCGTCCAGGGGAACCAAAAAGCGCCTCAACTCAAGTTTCAGAAAAGTTGGCAAGGTGGAAACTATCGACTTTCTGTCATCGCCAAAGCGCCAAGAAGAATCAACTCTCCCTTATCACGAATAGAGTTTAAAGTCCGAAATGGTAATCGGTCCCCCGAGGCCCAAGCCAGATATCACTTTGCCATAGCCAAGCGCCGAACAAACAATTGGTTTATTTTGGCGAGCTATCTTATTACTGAAATGAATTATTCAGCAACGAATGTCGACTTAGGAAATATGCCGAAAGCGAAAGTTCTGGGTGGCACAGGTCGTCTCGGTATGGGATTTCTCAATGAAAAGCTCTCCTGGGGATTTCTGGGTATTGTTGATGACTCAGGATTTATTTTTAACGGCAAAGTATACACTTTTCCTGGCTTAGAGGCTTTAGCTATTTACCGTGCGAGCATTCGATTAAATACTGAGACTCGCCTCTCTGCTGGACTCTATTACAAGGAAGTGCCAGAAATTTTGGGCAATTCTCGAACAAATAGTTTTGTGTTGAGCCAACTCAAGATGTATGGCCCTCAGATAGGACTTGAACATCTTATACAATTTGACGAAAAATTCGGGGCCCAAGCCAATGCAAGAGTCTATCTACCAACTGGGGGTACAACTCCTAATGGTAAAGCCATTATGCCCGCTCCAAGCTATCAATTTGGTATTATGGGTTCCTACCGGTTTCGCAAAAATGCTTGGGGACACGCAGGTTATGCGTATCGTAAGGACGTTACTCGATACCAATCTAAGTTTTCATCGGGCAGCAATTATAATGAGGCATCAATCACTGGAAATTATCTTAATCTTTACTTAGAATGGGGAATCTAATCCCAGTCCTTCCCGAGATCTGATTTGTGTTACTCTTCGCTTTAAAATAACATTACTTTAATGTTTGTTTAGATATCTCATCAAATAAAAATTTGACGTCCTATCACTTAGTAATAGAGTTATGTCTATGAATTGACAAAAACACTTTGGGGGAATTTATGTCTTTGCCTCGATTAATCGTTCAATTCGTCCTTATCGCTTTCTCATGCTTTACTTTGAAGGCTCAGGCCTACGATGAATCAGATGACAACCAGGCAATTTACGTTTCACCTTATCCCTTTCCGATTGAAAATCCACTTATAGCCACTGTCACTACTGCTTTTATGTTCAAAGTATCGAAACCTCCAATCTATAAGATCATGCCAGTGATTCTTTTTCCAGAGCGAGCAAAGCTCAAGCGGTTTGGAAATAAAAACTATTTACAGATTGTCTTTTTTAAACACAAGGAGAACCCTTCTGCCCCTTTGATCTTTTTGATTCCCGGAATTGGTGGAAACTCAATAAATCCAAAAACTGTTTTTATTGCAGAACTTCTTTATCGTGCCGGCTTTAATGTTGTAACTATGCCTGCCACAATGAGCTGGCAATTTACTCTTGGCGTGAGTAAAACTGGCTATCCCGGGTATTCTCCTCGGGATGCTGAAGACATGCTGGACTTAATGAAATTTGTCGATAGCAAACTCCGACGGGAAGAACAAATCAGCCCCTCTAAGTATGCCCTCATGGGTTATTCACTGGGAGCCTTGGATAGTGGATTCATTGCCAAACTTGATCTCGAAAAACATTTCTTTAATTTCAATCGGGTTTTGATGGTAAACCCACCTCTTCAGAAAGTAAAAAGCATTCGGGCCCTCGACGGACTTTTGCAGAATCGATCGTGGCGCTCTCTCGCGGAACCATTGGAATCAGACACTGCCGCAACTAATCGTATTATGGAGTTTCAAAACTACTCTTTCGAAGACCTGCTCAAATTTGATTTTAATAGAAGACTTGGTGTTGCAGAACAAGATCTCGCATGGTTGATTGGCGCTAATTTCAGACGTGCGCTACGCGAGGTCATTTTAGCCTCTCAGGACGTTTATGAATTAAAATTCTCTCGCTCTCATTCCAGAAATCGCTTACCCACTATTGGGAGCACTGAAGCATTCAAATACTCATTTCGAGATTATTTGGACCAAATTCTATTTAAGGAGGTCAATTCTGAAGACAACAACTCGGTTCGCTTCAGAACTTCCGATGACCTTATTGAAACTTCAGATTTACATGAAGTGCTGCCCCTCTTATCTGCTAGACTGGATAGGTGGGCGGTGTTTCATAATAGCGATGACTTCATTTTTCACAATGGCGATCTCAATTACCTTTTACAAAGCAAAAGTGCTTCTCGAATCTACCCCTTAGGGGGTCATGTCGGTAACTTTTGGTTTAAACAAAATCAAAACGATATCGTGCGTTTTTTTAAACCACTCATAGAGGACTGAATTGTGCTCCTAACACCTCTGTCAAAAAGTTTGACAGCTACTGAACCGTGGCTGGCACATAAAGTGAACTAATCCCAATTAATGGTCTTCGTTACAGCTATTGATTTTAGCGTTAGCGAAGTCGTGAAACGCAATCCTAAATTTGCGGTTCCGACTTTCACTGCGACCATTAGAAATGTCCTTGGATTAATCTTTGGCCTAACGGATTTGGAGATCCCTATTGAACTTTCCACTGAACTGCATCAAGCTGCCATCGACCGAGATCTCACTAAGCTCAATCATATTTTCAACGATATCGGAAATATCAAAACCAATCTCGACAGCCCTACTCCACGAGATATTGTTCTACAACGAATTCAAGAAATCAAAAGTTTCATAAACTGGTTCTTGACGAGTGTTGATCCGGCCCCTAATAAAGGATTAGGCCACCTCAATGCAGCACCACCTATAAATAAGTGCGCTGCAAGCCTACAAAATGCCAGCTAAGAGGCCATTAGAAATAGACAAGCTCATGACAGAAGAGAGCTTCAGGTTTTTTTCGCTCAAGCAACATCGTGACTGGGTTGGTGCTTGGGCGATTAGTTCCAACAAACGACACAAGCACATCAACGTCGGGCCAGCGATGGGAGATTTCAGACAAACCGTGCTCGGCCTTTTCAAAGTTCTGAAAATCGTCATCGATAAAAATAAACTCACCTCGAATACTTTCGCCTTCATTTTGCCGACGCAGAACTTCTTTCTGAAGTTTGTCGAGAACCATTACCATTGCAATAACTTTTAGTTTCTCTGTCGGTAGCCCTTTACTTTTCCATTCGCCTTGTCCAACAGTGAAAACGTGATTTAAAGAAGGCACGTATTTGAAGTAACCTTGCTCTGACAAAAAACTCACGGCTTCACGAAGCTCTTGGGGGGTATGGCCTCGAGCAGTTACAATTGAAAACCACTTGGCTTGTTCAGGATCATTCAATGCTTGAGTGATCAAGTCCCAAACCGGTCCTTTCCATTTTTCCGGAGGAGCTTCACTCATAGTCGATTTTACCGTCTCCAAAATGACATTCTTTCCATTCGCACCCGTTGAATTTGTAGTGATCACGTGAACAATTGATGGCACCGAGCTTGCTATAGCGATACAATGTGGTGCCAATTAAAACCTGCAAGGGGCAGTAATTAAAAAAAGAACTTGCGGCTTCATTTCTGAAGCCGCACAAATCATCTAGTCTAAATATCCACGTTTCTGTTGATCGCGCTCGATGGAGCGGAAAAGAGCACCAAAATTTCCTTCGCCAAAAGAATAGTGATTCTTACGTTGAATGATTTCAACGAAAATAGGGCCAATGATATTCTTCGTGAAGATTTGCAGCAAGTACCCGTCTTCATCACCATCCACAAGCACATTATAATCGCGAATCTCTTGATGGTTTTCAGTTACCTGAGGAAACTTTGTGAAAATCTCTCTGTAATACTCATCATCAATATCAAGAGTTTGTATAGCAGAACCCTTTAGTTTTTTAAGTGAAGCCAGCATATCTTTCGTAAGAAAAGCAATGTGCTGCACTCCTGGCCCTTTGTATTCTTCGAGGTACTCATTGATTTGCGACTTCTTTTCAGTACCTTCATTAATTGGGATACAGAAACTACCACACGGCGATTTCAACGCATAAGAAGTAAGGCCCGTCTTTGCTCCACGAATATCGAAATACCGAACTTCGGTAAATCCAAAAACATTCTTATAAAAGTTAGACCATTGCTCCATCGTCCCTTGGTAAACATTGTTGGTAAGATGATCGATGGTCAGAAAACCTTTTTCTTCAACTAAGTCCGGACTCTCATGAGAAACAAAACCAAGGCTAACATACAAATCAGGACTGTTCCATTTATCAATAAAATAAATCAAACTGTCGCCGATACCATAAATGGCTGGAATTGTTTTTCCAGCTTCATCAAGCAAGTCGCCCTTGACACAAGGTTTAGCGCCTCTATCAACAGCAACTTTTAGTGCTTTTTGTGCATCCTCCACCCGCCAACCCATAGAGCAAATACTCGGCCCATGGGCCTTTGAAAATTCTGCGGCAAATGACGCCGGTGTTTTGTTGACCAAAAAGTGAATGTCATTTTGCTGATAAAGATCGAGATTCAAAGTCTTATGACGATGGGTTTTGGAGAAACCAAATTCATGAAAAAGTTGGTGAAGCTGTTCTGGTTTTGGCGATGCGAATTCTGTAAACTCAATTCCTTGCAATCCAACGGGGTTATTCATAATTAAGTCCTCTCCTTGATTTTGAAGGGGTTCAAAAAAAACGGAGGTTTAAGCCTCCGTTCAATGGATGTTATCTAAACTTATTAATGATCTCGCGGAAGTAATCTCCGCGCTCTTCAAAATTATCAAACATATCTGTGCTAGGACAGCCAGGTGACAAGAGAACGGTATCGTTGATACGCGACTTTTGATAAGCAATGAGTACGGCCTCTTCAAAAGTTCCGATTAGGAAGGTCTCGCTGAAGTCCCCGATATCACGATTGACTCGTTCTTTGGCTTCGCCCACTAATATCAAACTCTTTACTTTTCGTTTTACTGGTGCCTTCAAGGCCTCAAAACTCAAGTTAGAATCTTTTCCACCCATAATCAGAATAACGTTTTCAGTGAAAGAATCCAAAGCTCTCAAGACGGCATGAACGTTGGTGGCTTTAGAATCATTATAAAAACGAACTCCACCGACCTTGCGCACATATTCCAAACGGTGCGGAAGGCCTGCAAAACTATCGATCACTTTCTGAATAGCGTCATGATGCGCACCATGTTCGCGCGCCACTAAAATTGCAGCCATGATGTTTTCAATGGAGTGTTTACCTAGCATCTTCACATTCTTTGAAGAGTAGTATTCAATCTCCGGCCCCGTGCGAACACGAATTTCATCGCCAACATTCACCGCCCCACCAATGTTCATAATTTGCGGTTCCAGAGAAGTCTTGCGAGAGAAGTAGAAAATTCTTCCTTTCTGAACGATGGGGTCCCGAGCCAATTCGACAACAGCATTATCATCGGCATTCAAAATGCTGGTCGTTGCTTGATTCGTATTGCGAAAGATCTTGCGTTTTGCATTCACATAATCTTCCATCGATTTATATCGATCCAAATGGTTTTCAGCCAGATTGGTGAACACGATATTGATGGGTCCGAAGGTCTCAACCTTTTCGAGCATATAACTGGAACATTCAGCAATAACTACTTTTGCCTTAGCTCCAGAACGAAGATATTCCGTCATTGGCTGAAAGTTATTTCCACCCACCCAAACGTCGATTCCAGATTCACGCAAAAAGGCTTCAGTTAAACGCGCAACAGATGTTTTTCCATTTGTTCCTGTGACAGCAACAATGGGTTCTTTGATGAACTGACAAACAAACTCCATCTCATTGGTAATTTTGATCCCATGAGCCGTGGCATAATCAAAGATCTTCAAGTTTGAAGGAACACCAGGACTCAAGATAATTAAATCTTGGGCCAAAAAAGTCTTTGGACTGTGGCCGCCAAGATCGAGCTTTACTCCAAGACCCTCAACTTGCTCAACCGTTCCAGAAAGTTCTGGCTTACTTTTGTGGTCACTAATAGTAACCTGTGCACCATTTTCGACGAGCAACTTAGTGAGTGAAACACCGGTTTTTCCCAAACCGACGACAAGGATACGCTTATCCTTCAACTCTGAAAGCTCTTTAAACATCATAGCCCCCTATTTAAAAAAAATACCGCTAAAACCTACTGACTCGAACGATAGTTAAAATCTATCGTTAATTGTTTATCTTAATTTTAATGTCGCCAAACTAAGGACTGCTAACAAAATAGAAATAATCCAGAAACGCACGATGATCTTAGTTTCATCTAGTCCCTTTAATTCAAAATGGTGGTGTATGGGAGCCATTTTGAAAATTCTCTTACCTGTCATCTTGAAAGAAATGACCTGGGTGATCACTGAGAGTGCTTCAACAACAAAAACGCCACCCAAAATCAGCATCAGAATTTCATTTTGAGTAATAACGGCCATGATTCCTAAAAAACCACCAAGGCTCAAGCTGCCAACGTCACCCATAAATACTTGTGCGGGATAAGTATTGAACCACAAAAATCCCAACCCCGCGGAGACGATGGTAGCTGCCACAGGAGTTAGCTCGCCAGCACCAGGGACAAAGGGAATTTGCAAATATTGTGCAATATGGGAATGCCCAGAGACATACGCAAACAAAGCTAAAGTCCCCGCACAAATAATGACGGGTACGATTGCCAAACCATCTAACCCATCCGTAAGGTTAACAGCATTGGCAGTTCCAACAATAACTAAAGCCGCGAAGGCAATATACATTGGACCTAAATCAAAAATGAATCCCTTGAAAAAGGGCACTCGCAATGTCGTTGCTAAATTAGCATTATAAATTAAATAAGCCACCACGGCTCCGGAAATTAAGAACTCACCAGCCAAGCGAATCTTTCCCGGCAAACCTTTGGTGTTTTTTTTGCTAACCTTAAGATAATCATCAACGTAGCCAATCATTCCAAAGCCCCACGTGACAATTAAGGTTCCCCAAACAAAGGGATCTGTTACATTCACCCACATCAGACACGGGATCAGGGTACTTAATAAAATCAAACCACCGCCCATGGTTGGCGTGCCTTGTTTCTTTTTATGAGTTTGAGGACCATCATCGCGAACTTGTTGGCCCACTTGTCGTCCCCGCATACGGCGAATAAAATAAGGCCCCAACAAC
>CAZYOE010000001.1:77531-83854 GCA_964648725.1 uncultured Pseudobdellovibrionaceae bacterium
AACACAAAAGAAAGGCCGTAAAAAAAGCCACAAATGTGCGGAAGGTGATGTATCTGAAAATGTTTAAAGGAGAAAACTCACTAGAAAGGGAATAGAGCCATTGATATAGCATTCAGTCTCATCTTTCGCTTAACCTAAAAGTCCACTTATTCATTAAGCTTCCCTCTAGGGTATCGGTTGCCGTATTAATACTATTTCCATTTAGTTCGTAGACCATCGTTGGCTGCGTCGTCGGCTTGCCGCCTCGGTCTACTTTCTAATCGAAAATAGTATAAGTTTGTTTTCAACGGATTCTTATGGGAATATCACAACTTATAGCAATTTGTCTATAATAAACTTATAAATTATTGAAATTGCTGTTGTTTTTGATGACTTTAGAGGGGCTGATTTATGAACAGATTTTTAATTTTATTAATGCTCTCACCAATACTGACAGCATTTTTTTGGCAAACAACTCAACCAAACACTAAAACTGAGGATGGAAAAAATAAAATTCCTCCGGTTTCTCTTAATTCCCACACTCGCCAACTCACTTTTGAGGGAGCGCGATCAGGAGAAGGGTACTTTAACAAAGACGGCACTGAACTTATTTTTCAAAGTGAGCGATTTGAAGGAAATCCATTTTATCAAATTTATAAAATGAATCTCAAGACGGGAAAAACGGATCTTATTTCCACCGGCAGAGGCCAAACAACTTGCGCTTGGATTCACCCGAACGGCAAAAAAGTAATGTTTAGCTCCACTCATTTGGACCCAAACTTCGATGACAAGGTAAAGGCGGAATTGGCATTGCGAAAGCAGCCTTCGCAGAAATACTCTTGGAGCTTCGATGATAATTACGATATCTTTGAAAAAGATCTCGGCTCTGGAAAATTAAAAAACCTCACCCATGCGAAAGGTTATGACGCTGAAGGGGCTTATTCACCAGATGGTCAGTGGATCGTTTTCGCCTCAAATCGTGCAGGCTACACCGATCAACTTAACGAAGACGATAAAAAAAGATTTGAGGCCGATGGTTCCTATCTCATGGACATTTACCTTATGAAGGCCGATGGTTCGCAAGTAAAACGCCTTACTGATCACCTTGGTTATGATGGTGGACCCTTTTTTAGCCATGACGGCAAAAAAATCACATGGAGACGATTCACTGCAGATGGGCGTATTGCTGAAATCTATTCCATGAATGTTGATGGTTCTGAACAAAAGGCTTTAACCCACCTGAATGTCATGTCGTGGGCCCCCTTTTATCATCCCTCTGGTAAATATATCATATTTACAACCAATCTTTTGGGCTTTCAAAATTTTGAACTCTACATAGTTGATGCCGAAGGTAAACATGAACCTGTTCGAGTGACTTATGAAGATGGCTTTGACGGACTTCCAGTTTTTTCCCCAGATGGAAAGAGTTTAGCTTGGACAAAAAGAAACAATAAAGGTGAATCCCAAATCTACCTTTCCCAATGGGATCATGCTGCCGCCTTGCGCTCCCTAGAGTTAGAACCCCAACCTTTAGCGCAAGTTCCTCTGAGTCCAGAGATCAATACTGACGACATAAAAACTATTATTTACTATTTATCGTCAAAAGCGATGCAAGGGCGGCTCACAGGTAGCCCCCAGGAAAAAACTTACTCCTCGGAGATCGCTAAAGTATTTAAACAAATGGGTTTAAAATCTGGCCCGAATAGTCAAGACTTCATCAATGAATTCGAGTTTCTTTCCAACGTTGAATTGGGGGAGAAAAACTCACTTACCGTCAATGGCAAATCACTCAGTTTGGGCAAAGACTGGAATCCAGTATCTTTCTCACAGTCGGGCGAACTTAAAAATGCGCCCGTTGCTTTCGCCGGCTACGGTCTCAATGCCCCTGCAACCGAAAAGTTTCCAGAGTATAATTCCTATAAAGGACTGGATGTTAAAGGCAAGTGGGTAATGGTTTTCCGCGACATTCCCAACGATGTTGTTGGTGAGTTTCGCTACCATCTGAATTTTTACTCACGCATTCAGCATAAAGTAACTGTTGCAAAAAATGCTGGCGCTAAAGGCCTCATTATTGTCTCCGGTCCTCGCGCCGTCTATAAACAAAAATTGCCTAAATTTCAGTTTGAAGGATCGCTCAGCGATTCGAGTTTACCTGTAGTAAATGTTGATGACCCCGTCGCTGTAGAGATACTTAAAAACACCGGACGCAACATGGAGTCATTGCAAAAGTCCCTTGATGATGGAAGTTTTCAAGAGGGATTTGACATAGAAAAGACTGTTGTTTCGAGTATCATTGACATTCACCCAGTCCGCAGCGTGGGGCATAACGTTGTAGGCATGCTAGCAGTGCCAGGTGCGAAAGAGACTCTTTTTGTCGGTGCCCACGGAGATCATTTAGGCCTCGGAGTTCCTGGGGTGTCATTGGCAACCAGTGAGATGGTCGATCGCATCCATTACGGTGCCGATGACAATGCTAGTGGTGTATCCGCGGTGCTTGAGCTCGCTCACTTTTTTTCCAAGAATAAATCCTCTTTGAAAACAAATATTGTTTTTGCGATTTGGTCGGGAGAAGAGCTAGGCAATCTTGGATCAAAAAATTATTTACAAGGACTCAAAATTAAATCACCAAACACTAAGATCAAGGGTTATCTCAACTTGGATATGGTTGGACGTTTTAAAGAATTCCTTTACACTCAGGGACTTGGTTCGAGCAAGGAATGGAGGGGAAATATTGAATCTATCAGTCGCAAGCACCGGCTGAGCTTGGTGGCCCAAGACGATCCATACTTGCCTACAGATGCGATGAGCTTTTATGTGGAAGCCAAGGCTCCAGTGATCAGCTTTTTTACGGGATCACACATGGAATACCACACACCCCTCGATACTCCTGAAAAAATAAATTATGAGGGCATTAAACTCATCACTGATTTCGTCAAAGACAGCATCACTGAAACTTCGATTCATACTTTGGCCTATCGTGCAGTTGAGAGCAATCATAATACTCTTCCGGGACGTAAATTCAGAGTTTATTTAGGAACAATCCCAGACTATGCCCAAGAGGGCGTTAAGGGGGTTAAAATCTCCGGAACCTCCGAAAAGAGCCCGGCGGAAAAAGCCGGACTTCTCGCTCAAGACATTATTGTCGAGCTCGGTGGACAAAAGATTGAGAATCTTTATGACTTTACCTTTGCTCTGCAAATGGTGAAACCTGGCGCAGAAATTAATATCAAAGTCATGCGCAACCAGGCCATTCTCGATCTTAGAATTACACCTGGAGTAAAGGACTAAATTATGCGGGCCAGTATCTCTGGCCTTTCACAACAAAAATGCTCCCGCTGCCGCATCAGAGTTCGTGTAAGATGAGTTTTATTGGCAAACACAAACCTATTTTCTGTTTAGAGCTTTCCCGCAGCGAAGGCCAGCACCTTGATGTTTCGCTTTTCGGCTCAGAAGAATCTTTTTCACCTTGGGCCAAGCCAACTCCGCCTCACCCTTAAAGGTCGTTGGCAGCGGCCTGCCGGATTTCACGGCAGCCGCTCTTGCCGCAGCATGATTCATTTCAAAAGGAGTAAACTTGACCTGTTTACCTATTTTTGCCATTTCTTTTAGGGTTATCGCAGTAATTGCTCCACCACCATCCGCACTAATGACGTCACTAAGACTCACAAAGAGATCAGTAATGGCTGAGAGTGTTCCATCTGACTTATAACCACCCCAAGTATCGTCTTTTATTATAAAAATGTGGTCACAATTTTCATCGTAATGACCGCCCTTTTCAAGAAATTTAGTCGAGACAAAGCCCGTAGTTTGAAAACCCATCTCTTTGGCGATTTTATATAACATTCCAGTTCCCTCTTTCGTCACACCAATGTTGATGATCCATTCTTTGGGATCCAACTCCGCCAACTCAGTTTTCCATTTGGCTTTGAGTTTCTCTTCATCTTCATACCCAAGAGCAGAATAACCAAACTTCGACCATACTTTTTTCCCATAACTCTTTATTACATTGCTGATTTCCTCTTTGGTCATAGGCTCAAGAATCGGCAAGCTGTGAAGCTGTTCACCATTGGTATCTATTTCTGTAAGTACCTGTTCAATCAATTCAACTTTAGCCCTATCTTCATGGTCCTCACTGGTTTTCAAGTTGGCCCGCAGTAAGGCCTCAAGCTCAATTTTTCTGAGATACTCGGCGCTGATTTCCTTCGTAGTCGAAGGTAAAAGGATTCCCTTGTATTTCAGATATTTTTCAGGACTTCCTTCTCGAGATTCTACCAAGGTGACCAACTCTTCATGAGACGGTGCCGCAACACCTAATACATGAAATGCCATCTCTGCCGCTAAAACAATATTTTCAGTGGTACGATACTCCACTGGTACCACATAACCTTTAGGGTCATAGGTCGAATCATAGAAGCCATGGATCAATTTATTTTTGACATTTGAAAGTAAGCTTAAAGCTCGGTCGTTAATATAGATGACATGCGCAGGACCGCCGCCATATTTCTCTTTCAAGGGGCCCATTCGCCGAGCTCCACTAAATAAGCTTCCATTATCCATTCGAATTAGTTCTTTATCGCCATTGACTCCCCCAGGGACCATAGAGAGATACTCAAATGGCTGTGGGACTGTGTGATCTCTTAAAAGTTCTTTAAAGAGGGTGTCTCTGTCAGGTGTAAGAGCAGACTCATGCACCATTTCAAACAAGATCACCCGTAAGATTCTTTTTAATGCGGTTTCACGCTCCCACATTGCAAGAGCGATCTTGTCATCTCCGGTAGGTTTTTTTGTGAGAATAATATGATCAATATACTTATCAATGACCTCATTCAATTCTTTATAAAGTTGATCTTTCTCTTTGATGGTTGAGATCTTGCGTTGTCTCATCAGTAAAGAAAGGTAACCAACCATTCGTCGTACATGATTGACGTCGTGATACCAAAAATCAATGGGCGTCTGGTAATGACGGTCAACACGAATAGTTTTCGTGGAGACACCCACAAATCCAATCTGAACAGACCTCAAGCGCAAAAGATCTTCAAAACCAATGTTTGCCGTCGTTGGCATCATCATGACTTCAGGATCAGCAATCAAGGTGAACCAATGGTAAAGGTAACGATCATAGTGATAAAGCGGCTCTATCAGTTTTTGTTCTTGCTTTGAATCAAACCATGACTGTTCAACAACATTGGCGTCTGGATTTTCTTTGAACTTAAGACGCTCAATCAACTCAAACACTCGAACCGCATCATAAATCGCTCGCACAGTAGGCCGATAAGGAAGAAAAACCTGGTAAGGTTTGGCAATGAGACTGGTATTTGCACTTTTGAGTTGTACCGCGTTTATTTGAGCGACCGCACGATTTTGAAATTCTTTAAGGAATGGATGGCTAGAAATAAAATCAAGGGTTTCAGGGGATGTTAGTTCGCTCAACAGATCATTCAGTGTTGTCTCAAGTTCAGGAAAGGAAGCATTTTCGCCTTCTTCAAACCTTCTTTTTCTCATGTTTTCGTAATACTCAATTGGATTCTTAACAATCAGTTCTTCAGCCTTCTTGCCGTTATCCAACTTCAACGGCGATCGGTTCACCACCTTAAACTTTCCTTGATCTTGAGTCGGATTTGTTAACACTGAAAACCAAGTGGCCTTTTCTGGCCTCCGCAAATTGGCCTCTAACTTTGGTGAACGTCCCTCTAATCAATCAAGCATCGTAAAAAATTCGATAGCTTCAGAAAGCCCCTCCAAGGTGGGACGAATTGGAAAAGGTTTTTCAAAAGGAATAGGATAAGGGTATCCCTCAACTTGCATTTCAAATTTTAGGTCCACATGAAACAGCTTGGTGAGAATCATTTGCCTCAATGTAGCGATTTCTGGATTTTGCTCTGCAATAGACGTTACCTTTTCAGACCTCAGTCGATTTTCAATCTCTCTTACAATAGGCTTAAGTTCTTCATCAAACCCTGCCAGCTCCCCTTGGGACTCTAAGCGTTCACGTACACTCTTGAGCTGTCCTGGGCTCAGTGTCAGCAGTCTTTCTATTCCGTCGGTGAAGGCCGGATTCTCCCTACCTTTACCCGCCCAAGTCACTTTAGTGACCAACAACACTCCAGCTATTAGGAGTAGGCTAAAGCCTGTAATAAATTTCATGGGACAACCTCTTTATCGTGATTGTTAAATTAAATGCCCTCAAACAAGATCTATCAGCTGCAATTCCTGTGCTGGCAATTCTGCCAGCTTTTTCGACCAAAAACTGACGTTTTGCTTTCCACCTGTCCAGTCAATAGACACCCCTCGGGGTCTCCATCAAAAAAGTGTAACCTATTGATAATTGGGCTTGATGTATCTTG
>CAZYOE010000002.1:0-3546 GCA_964648725.1 uncultured Pseudobdellovibrionaceae bacterium
AAAATGCAATCATAAAGTTCTGTCCGTACGTTCCGTCGTTAAGTGAACTGTATTGGTGTAAATATGGGTATCACCCCAGTCAATGGCGTCTGTGAAGTCACCACAATCGATTGTATCCCAACATGCACAGGAAAAGTTGATGGCGCTGGAAAGTGTACTATTCCTGGAAAAACACAACTCGTTTTTAAGAAAGTATGTCAATAACACTAGAAGTTTCGCCTCCCTCAAGGGGAGGTAACTCTTAGAGGATAGGACGCAGTCATGAAACAAAAATTCTCACTCATCAGACAAAGAGTTTTAGTTCAAATGCTGATAGTGTTTTCTTGTCTGCAAGTGCAGGCGGGAAAAGAAAGAGACTGTAATTCCTTTGAGTATCGTGTGGATAGAGAGCTTTGTGAACAAAGAGCCCGAGCGGTTGAAGAAGAGCAAGAACAAGTAGAACGTCGCATTCAAGAAACTAAGGAGCAGAAAATGCAAGAACAGCAAGAAAAAATGAATCGAGTAAAAAAATACCGATCAGTTGTTAATACGCTCCTGGGTAGTACTAATTCTGGATCAGATTTAGATTCAACAATTGAGTTGCAAGTAGATGGCAACTTAGGAATCGAATCTTGTCAAAACTTAGGACAGAATAGATCGTTCCTCTCACTGTATAATGAGCACAAGTTAGGTGCTTTGTCTGGGGTGTTAACTCCGGAAGATTATCGAAATGTTTTATTGAATGTGATTCTCTTGCCTCAATCAAATGGCGAATTATTCACCGATGGAGCTGAAGAAAAGTCACTTCTGAAACAGCTCGAAGAGTACTTGTTGAGTTCAAATAGGGTAGACATTAGCAAGTGGACTGAACGATACAACCAGTTGGTGTCTATCTACAATCGTTTTAAAGCTACACTCCCGCAATTGGGTGGTCCCAAGATTTCTCTGGAGAGTGTTCTGCCAAGGACGAATGAAGAGCGCGAAAGCTATGCTTCTCATTTGGCTCCTCTGAGAAATTATTTAGGCCATGCCACTCAGTGGTCTGAGATCGATCAAACTTGGGCCAAGAAGTTCTTTCATGAACAACGAGAGTCGAGTGGTCGCTATCGCTCGGGAAATAGCTGTGCGGACTTTAAACGAAGATATGTAGACCCCTATCAAAATAATCCGGAGGGAGTTGATCCCGTGGTGAGTAACTATCTTTGGCTTTTAATGAAATACACGTACTTTAGTCAATGCTCAGGGAACTCAGCAGATGAACAAAAAACAGTGAGTATGCATAAAACAGCACTCACATCGACAGTGGATCAGTTAATAAATAAGAATCCATTGAGCTTTTTAAAAATGAACAGCCGACAGTTGAATATTGCTAATCAGGCAGTCTTCGCTTCGAAAGAGCGGCTCGTGGAAGAATTGAAAATAATAGGACAATGTGCCTACGACCAGATTAACTGGCTCATTTCTGTTCGACCACAATAACAACTTAACTATTTAAATAAAACCAATTTAGGAGGTTTAAAATGAAATTATCAATGAAGAAGAAAACAATCGCTTTGGGATTTAGCCTGCTTTTAGGTCAGTTCCCTTTGTTCGCTCAAGTTATGCCAATTGTAAACGCGACTGGCTCAGGTGATCCGATCCGAGTATTAACAGGAAGTATGCAGGGCTCGTATATCAATTGTCCAACGGGTCAGTGTTCTTTTAATGTCCCATCAATTGTGGATACGATGCTCTTGGGTTTCTTAAACAACACTAATGAGATCACTCGTAAGCGGTATAGCCAGTTGGTGGACAACAGTAAACTCGATATGAATGAGTTGTTGCGATCAGTATTTAGTGGCCCGAATTCACTAAATGCTCTCAGTCAGAAATCCGCGTTGTCTGGTTCAATGATTCCAGTGGAAGATCTTTATAAAGCTTACACTGAATTCGTTCAGAAAATGGAGCTTGTTCGCCAGGATTTCGAAATGAATGCTCAGTTCTTTCGTGGCGAATTGCCAGGCATTGAGCTCAAAGATTCCCAGTATATTGCTAAGACTCTGCCCACAATTGCTGGTGGTTCGGTGAATGGCTTATTGAATGGCTTTAATAATTCACTTAAAGCTATCAGTAATATGGTATGTAGTTTGAAGTTTTCACTTATGTTGCCAACTGGTGAACCCTATTTGGATCAACAGGTTCTGAAGTGTGATCCAACATCAGGTGCTGTGGCAATCGTAATTAACGCTGAGGGCGTGAGGCTTACAGAAGGTGAACGAAACTCTCTGATCGATTCAATGAATGAACTGCGCCGTCCAACCGATCGCGTGATAACAAACGTTGACAATTTTGCCGGACGTACCCGAGGAGTGATTAAAGCTCTCGTTGAAGCCTGGGGAACGAGTCAAAGTTTTCGGTTAGCGGATCTTGATGCTGAGTCATTGCCTTTTGGATTGGGCCACTTGCTTCCAGATCGTATTCTTAAAGGCAATAACGATCGCGAGGCCATAAAAAAAGGAGCCTTTGACACGGTTGTTGAATACTTTTGGTTGAGATCAGCACTTCGTAAAACCTTTGGTCTTCCGATCGGAAGCTTTGCGATCAACTATGATAAAAAGAAACTCCAAACTGACATCTTTAGCACCAAATATCAGGCCTTGATTAACTTGCCGGAAGATTCTCTGTTCGTTCAATCTGATAGCTGGAACAACTCCCAATTTCTTGAAGGCAAAGATTATGAACAAAAACGTTTTATCCTTGAGTCACTGTATGCGGATGCCTTGAATACAGCTGATAGTAAAGCGTCAGATGTGGTTAAGGGAAACTTTGGTATGATTGATCGCGCCAACGGCCTCTATGAGTCTCTAAAAGGGGATAAGCCAGCATGGAAAGTAATGAATTTCGTTCTCAAACTCATGGCTGCAGACTTTTTTGAAGATTCAGCAATGCGTAAGCCAGGTGGAATGCAAAAAGTAATCAGCATGTATCGAGCTCGTTATATCGACATTCCGGATTCTGAGAGGCAGAGATATATTCCTTTGATCGAATCTTTTAATAAGATTGTTTTCGGGAAAGAAAATGAAAACTCTACCTCCGGAGACGTTAACTTTTCAATGTCAGATGATATCCGCTCAAACTATGGTGAGTTAGCTAACGAACTCAGAGAATGGACAACTCGTATCAGTCAGTCACGAGTGATTCGGGTACAATTAGATGTGGCACAGCGAGTAGGGTCAGCTCCTGAATTTAAACAAGCGATGCAACGTGCTCAAGAATTATAAGGTTTGGGTTGGGCGCCCGAACGCTAAGGCTCTGGTGCCCAACTTACGAGGTGTAAAATGTTAAATAAAAATTATCTACTAAAAAATACATTAAGAGTTTTTCCCGTCGTCCTCACAGCACTTGTGATAATTACGACGCAAACGAGTTTCGCTCAAGATACTACTGTTGCTAATGACTGCATTAAGGTTCGTATGGCGCTCGATATTGGTTCAGGTACTAGTAAAGTTCGCACAGGGATAGTAAATGCTTGCACGCAGCATTTGATCGCACAAATTGCCAAGGTGTCAGTGACAATTGGTTTTAAAG
>CAZYOE010000002.1:3563-83265 GCA_964648725.1 uncultured Pseudobdellovibrionaceae bacterium
ATTTATCTGGGAGACCGGCGGAAGACAGAAATTTTGAAAGGGAGTTTATCCTTCAGGCAAAGGATTCCATTGTGGCTGCTGTCGCTAAAGTCAAAACCGAGACTCAACAAAAACTAACTAGCGAGGAGAAGTTTAAACCCTATTCTTACCTTGCCAACACTGAGATTGAAGCGGCTGGAGTAGCCACCGAAGCTTTCCGGCAGGCGAGAAACGGTGTCTACTTTACTTGGTTGTTATCGAAAGAAAACATTAAACTGCAGATAATCTCGCAAAAAGAGGAAGGCCATCTTGGTTTCATGGGTGCCATGAGTGCGCTAGGGTCCAAGACCATTGAAAATGTTGATCCCACCAAAATAGTTTCTTGGGATATCGGCGGCGGAAGTTTGCAGATTGTCGGATATCATGGTTCATCGTCTGAAAAAAACGAGGAGAATCCATGGGACGATTTCGGGAACAGATTAGCTTCTAATCCAATGCGAACTTACGTGATGGAACAAATAAAACATCAGGCAGCGGTGGGAGTCGACCAAAAACCCGTGTCACCGAATCCAATTTTAGATCCTCATTTGGATATGAGCGGTCGAGCCGTGGCGCAGCGACAACTTTTGAGTCAGTCCGAAGATTTTGCCAAAACTCAACTGAAAGATCTTTTAGAGGCGGGTTGGTTGCAGACTACGTCTGCGAAAATTTACGGGATTGGAGGAGTTCATAACGGAATCCTCTCCTTCCTGAAATTTCAAAAGAATCATGCAAAAGACATAGGATACTCAAAACGAGATTTATCAGTGCTCTTAGATAAAGTTTTGGCTGCCTCTGATAAAGAACTCGTCGAGCAATTCGGTTTGAAACCCGAATATACAATAGGCACTGTTACCAACATTCTTTTGGTAAAATCAGTCATGGAAGCTACTGGAACGGATAGAATTGAAGTTCTCGATGTTGATAATACTTTAGGTACAATGATTGCGCCAAAGTATTGGAAAGAAATCAAGTCTGTATCGGCAGACAAACTTTTGAACCCCTAACATTAGAGGGTTGGTATGGTACCCAAGCATGCTTCTTGGGTACCAAATTTGTTGAAATGTAAAACGGTACTGATGCCCTTGATGAGTTTGATCCTCCGAAAAATATCGCACTCATCGAGGGCTCTTTTTGGGGGAGGTCCCCTGGAGTGTTGACCAGGGTTTGATACCCTTTCCATTTAGTTTGTAGCTCATCGCAGGCTGCGTCGTCCGAGGCACCCCTTCACAGAGGGGAAACCCCGCCTCGTGTGCGCCTTGGTCTACTTTCTAACGGGAAATGGTATAACTTATTATTTTTTCATCGAGCCATTGTCGACTTGAGTGGAAATTTCCGTGGATGGCTTCACTGGTTTTTTGTGCTTTTTCTTATCTTTTGCAAAAGCGCCACCAGAGATCATTAAACCACTTAATACTACAGCTAATAATGTTTTCATCTTAGAACTCCTTTGTTAGTTAGAGATTTCGATCTATTCTCATCTCCACAATTTAAGCATAGAGAGCCAAATTTAAAAAAAGATGAAAAGCACATTAAAATTTGTTTATGATGCAGTGTTATTTAGTGTCTAGGAATGAAACAGATTTTGACACCTTCGACTGTTTTAATGTTGGAGTTGTGTCGATCCATTTGAGGCACTCCCCAGCTTCATCCAGCTTTTTTGAAATTTTAAAAGTTGCTGACAATTGACTTAAATATAGATTATTAAAAGAGAGTAACTGCAAAGTTTTTTTATTTATCTAAACATTTTTACATGAGGCACTTATGACCAAGCTCTTTAACAGCCCAGAGTTAGGAATTTTAATATTTCGAATGATTATAGGATTTACTATGGCTTTTGCTCATGGGTTAGGTAAGCTTCCACCTCCGGAAATGCTGGTCAAAGGCGTTGGTGCTATGGGGTTTCCTGTACCGGTTGCCTTCGCTTGGAGTGCCGCGATGAGTGAGTTTTTGGGAGGAATTTGCCTTGGTATGGGCCTCTTCACCCGTGCTGCCGCATTATTCATGGGATTCACGATGAGTGTGGCATTTTTTGTTGCCCATGGTGCTGATCCATTGGCTAAAAAAGAAATGGCGTTACTGTATTTAGCTTCGTGTCTTCTACTATTCTTCCACGGTGCTGGTAAGTTTTCTTTGGATCGCCTTATTCGCAAAGTTTAA
The DNA here is from genome assembly GCA_964648725.1 of uncultured Pseudobdellovibrionaceae bacterium. Taxonomy (GTDB): domain Bacteria; phylum Bdellovibrionota; class Bdellovibrionia; order Bdellovibrionales; family Bdellovibrionaceae; genus CAUJGP01. The sequence continues at coordinate 5,742 of CAZYOE010000002.1, forward strand.
AGTTAGGTATGAAACCTATTGCAAAGTTCCTTTGTGTAATTGTTTTTAAGCATCCCAAAAGCGATAGGCAATTACGCAAAGTGCTAAGCCAGTAATCCAAGTCCATAGAGCGGTGGGAGTAAAAATTGAGTACAGCATCAAAAGGAGGCCAATGATCACAATATGAATATTGGTGCGTCTTTTCCCCTCTCGAAAAACAAACCAGCCAATGATGGAAAAAATAAAACCTGCCAGTAAATTCGCTGCTGAAAAATTCATAAACAAATCTTCTTTCTAAAAGTAGAGTCTAAGTCCAGCGTGAGCGCCTTCAATATTTCTATGGGAGGTCTGTTTGTTCAACAATTTAGTTTCCTTTTCGATATACGCTCCACCAAAAACTCTTAACGCGGCAAAGTCAATGAAGGCACATGCACTCTGAAAATATCCATTAACATCACCAAAATCCGGGTCATCCTTCAGGGGATAAAAGCCTTTGTGGAGCAATTTAAAACCAAAATGTTGGTTAAAATAAATGGTGAAATCAATTTGGCCCAAATATTGGGAGCGATTTGGCAGATTAGCGTTATTATAATGACGAGTCTGTTGGCCCAAGCTCATCGTTAAATGGGAGCCCTGATCGGCAGCCCCAAGCAATCGCATATGAAAGAGCCCGGTGTTATCAATGATGCCTTCGGAGGCATTGTTAATATTCTGAAATTCCAATCCAACAAGGGTGGCATAGGCAGTAAATGAACCAGAAACTGTTTTATGTTGGGGACGTAAGTCATCAGAGACCACGGTATAACTCATTGATTGCAATTCCAGAGCAAACTCATAGGTTGTTGGGGTATGCATTTGAAGCCATTGGTCCATCCACCGATTGCGTTCTTTTTGCTGCATCCATTCTTGCAGAGTCCATCGCTGAACCGCTTTTTTTTCCGTTTTCTGTGCCCAGCCTTCGCTCAGAGCATTGGAATGATGCCCCGTAAACAAAAATACAATAATAACAAATAAGCAGAATTTAGATTGATTTAGATTTACGGGGAGGTGCATTGCCAAATGGCTCCTGTGGGAAAGGGTTTACGGTCATCTACGCTACAGTGTTTGTAGTAAAAATCAAAATCATTGATAGCCCTTGTTTTTTGGGGCTTATTGAAAGTGAAATTATCTTGGGAATACGCGGCAGGATGGGCTTTTGCAGACCCCCTGGGGGCATCATCCCCGGCAGAAGTAGCACAACTCAATGAATATTGGGTTAGCAAAAATAGAATTATTCTTATGGTTCGCATAAGAACATTATCTCGGTTTTGCTTTAAAAGTCCATCTATTGCATTTTTACCAGGCAACTCGCTATTGGACTTGTCGCTGCTCTTAGAAAATACTAGAACGAAAGGAGTTTCGAAAGGGATGTTATGTTTCTGCAGAGAACTTTGAGGCGTTCGTCTTCGGTTGATGGAATTGGGCTACATACAGGTAAGCCTTGTCGTCTGACCTTTCGTCCAGCTCCGACCGATATTGGTGTTCATATCATTAAACTAGAAAACGACAAACGACCTTCCATTCGCGTGTTTGCGGAAAACGTTAAAGCGACTACAAATGCCACGACCATCGGTTCATCGGAGTTTTCGGTATCAACAGTAGAGCATTGTCTTTCCACTTTGGCCGCCCTTCGCATTGATAATGCATTTATTGAAATCGACGGCCCAGAGATCCCCATCATTGATGGCAGTAGTTTAAATTTCTTGGAAGCCATACGGGCAGCGGGAGTTGTCGAACAAGATCAACCCCGTAAATACATTTACATTAGAGAACCAATCCAAGTTGTCGATGGCGAAAAGCAGGCCTTTGTTTTACCTTACGATGGTTTGCGTATAACTTGCACCATTGATTTCAATCATCCTGCAATCGGCAGGCAATCAATCGATATTGATATCAATGAAGTGTCTTTTGCACGCGAGATTGCAAGCGCACGCACCTTTGGATTTATGAGGGACGTCGAAAAGCTGCGCTCCATGGGACTCGCTTTAGGTGGTAGTTTTGATAATGCGGTTGTATTAGATCATGAGAAAGTTCTTAATAAAGAAGGACTTCGTTTCCCTGATGAATTTGTTCGTCATAAGGTCTTGGATGCTCTTGGAGATATTGTAACTCTAGGTGCTCCCTTTATGGGGCATTTGGTACTTTATAAAGCGGGTCATGATTTATTGAATCGCCTTGTGCGCAAAATTTTGCAATTGCCGGATCGAACGACTCCGTTTGAAATGGCAGAAACTTTTTCCGTGGAAGAAACAGGACATCTGCCTTGGCAGATGATTTGAATTAAGGAGACGAGAAATGATTATAGGCGTACCTAAAGAAATTAAAATCAGTGAAAATCGGGTGGGCTTAACTGAAGCGGGCGTTAAGCAATTGGTGAATGAGGGCCACACTGTTTTGGTTGAAACTGAAGCTGGTAGTGGAAGTGGCATCACGAATGCGCAGTATGAAAAAGCCGGCGCAAGAATCATCACAACGAAAAATGAGGTTTATGAAAAAGCCGATATGATCGTTAAGGTTAAAGAACCTCTTCCAGATGAATATGATCTCATGAGAGAAAATCAGATTCTGTACACTTATCTCCATTTGGCGGCCGAACCTAAATTGACTCGCGTATTATGTGAAAGAAAAGTAAAAGCCGTCGCTTACGAGACGATTCAATTGGATAACGGAAGTCTTCCATTGTTGACGCCAATGAGCGAAGTGGCGGGAAGAATGGCAACTCAGATTGGTGCTTTTTACCTTCAGAAAGATCACGGTGGTAAGGGCATCCTTTTAGGTGGAGTGACGGGTGTTCGTCCTGCTAGAGTGAGCATTGTTGGTGCTGGTGTGGTTGGCACCAATGCTGCAAAGATGGCTGTTGGCCTTGGCGCTGAAGTTACAATTCTTGACGTGAATCATGCTCGATTGGAATACCTGGATGATATTTTTCATGGCCGTTGCCGAACTCTCTATTCGAATCCTCAAAATATTGAACATACAGTTCGTGAAAGTGATTTGTTGATTGGTGCCGTACTTTTGACAGGACACAAAGCTCCAACTTTGGTTTCAAAGGATCTTATTGTTTCTATGGGTAAGGGGTCTGTGGTAGTCGATGTGGCCGTCGATCAAGGTGGTTGCATTGAAACCTGTCGTCCAACTTCGCACACGCAACCTACTTACGAAATCGAAGGCGTTATTCACTATTGTGTACCAAATATGCCAGGTGTTGTTTCGCGAACTTCAACCTACGCCTTGACCAATATGACTCTCAAATACGCATCAATGTTGGCCGCTTATGGCGTTGAAGACGCCGTCGCTAAAGACCGTGCATTGATGAAAGGCTTAAACGTTTATAATGGCTATGTTTGTTATGAACCAGTGGCTAAGGATTTGGGATTAGAATATCGCGCCTACTCTCCTAAAAAATAGACTTAACATAATCATCTAGATTGAGTCTATGAAGTGAAGATGATTCCAGTCTTCCGTTAGGATGAGACTGCAATGATTGTGAATTCGAATACGGACATCTCGATGAGGATGTCCGTATTTTTTTTGGCGACTGGAGGAAATACATTGTCGAAGCTGACCAAGTTCTCTCAGAAGTGCATTTGACGTGCTCGTCTTACTACCATGATGGCCTAGAATAAGTTTAGAAATTGAATGAAGAGGAGGTCTGAGGACAAGCCATTTTTTTTCACTTGATTGCGGAGCATCGCCGGGGATTAGCCAGGTCTTTGAATAAACAACTTGGCTTTTGATGTTATCGTCCCTGCTGTGTTGAGGGGGAGGAAGATAAAAATGATAATTTAAAGAAAGAGACCTAGGGCAATTTTCAATCTTGGCGGCTCCAACCGCACTTTTGTCAATTCTATTCCAAGAAGGGCCCATTAAACAAATTTGTTTCAACTGACGTTTAATTGATCTTATAAAGCTAAAATGGTCACGGTCGGCGTGGGACAGAAGCAAGGCATTCTGTCTCCAAGAGCAGATTTTTTTAACATTTTGAATGGGATTTCTTTCCCCTCCGAAATCAAAGTGCCAGCATTGATCCTCTTTCACGAGAGTGCTCCACTGACCTTGACCGACATTCCATACAATTAATTGTGGGGTTGGAAACTCGAGCACGGTTGTGATCGAATAAAGAAATACAAGATTAAAACACATTTTATTTAGCATATTGTCCCTTATCCAGGCGGTATCTGATAATGACCCAAAGCTGAAGAATCAAGATGTAGCCCCAGCTCAGAGCCATTTGAAATTGCCCGGGTGAATGCGATCTCGCTAGAGCCGAGGGCTCTCCGGCTAGCTTGGGAAGTATCCAAAGTAATGAATCCATCATTGGATCGGCGATAAAGTGCAAGGAGGGAATCACTGTCATTAATAAAGATATGGGAAAGAGCACTATTGATAAAGGTGGACCGAAAATAAAATTAAAAAGAAAGCTGAGCGGGTGAGGGGGCGTGAAGAACATCATTATTGGGTAGACCCCCAAAGAAATTCCGATAGCTTGAAGGAGTTTTGGCTGTTTCTCTAAAAGCAACACCAGTAAGGCACAAAGCCAGCTCAATAAAAAAGACCAGGAGCCCGCCCACGTAGGAAAACCAATGAGTACAAAGGCACTGCTATAGAGAAGTGAATAGCAATTCGGTATCCAAAGCTTCAAACGGTTCGACATCGCTTGAGTTACAAGGTCAAAAAAAGATCTAACGAGAGGGGGTTGTGCTCCTGTCCATAAGCAAAATCCAAGCAAGATCAAATAGTGCAGCCTAGGCGATTTCGGAATCAGTTTTGTGAGTATCCATTGAATCACTTTAAAATGCCCTGCTGAAACAACAACCAGATGCCACAGCGAAACGACTTTCAAAATATCATATGTAGAATTCTTAACACTGGTTCCACAGGAAACTGCTTGGTAAAACACCAGATGATCTGAGGAAAAATTTAACAGACTTTTACAGAATATTTGAGATGGGGCAGCAATCGCATGGACTGTGTCTTCTAGTCCACTGGACTGTAGATAGGTCGAAATCAGAAAAATGATACTAAATATTGCCATGAAATTTAAATCTGCAAACTAAGTTTGCCGAATAGGACTCAGTTTCGCGTATTCAGCCAAGGTATTCCTAGGAAAAGTTCGATAATCGGAGTTAAAGATTATTTTTTATTTCTAACGAAATTTTAAACTTTCAAGTGATTTTAATGTCTTATGCTAGCATTAAAACTAAGCAATTCGCTGAAAAGCTTTATGGATAAGGGTTTAGTGGGGCTGACAAAGGTCTAGTCCACATGGACTGTGGATAAGTTTGATTTGATCCCCAAATTTTTGGGGAAAAATAATTTAAGAAGTTTTAAGAAAATGGTTTTTAAAAATAGATTCTGCTAAAAAAGGGCCAACTTCAGGCTTTAAGGCTGGAGATATGTCTTGGACTTGGCTCGAATTTATGACTGTGCAAGAATAAGACGAGTGGGCCCACGAAGTACAATTTCGAACTTCTGCATCTGGGTTCGACAATTTAATTCCAGGAGGGAAGCATGCGTCATGGATTGGTCGCACTTGTTTTAATTGGAGCCATTGGGTGTCAGAACCTAGAAAAAAAATCAACCTCACGTCACAGCTCTGTCAGATTAAAGAATAAAGTCGCACGACGATTGCCCCACGTGAAAGAGGTTGATGGACCTTCGCGTATTTTCAGTGAGCACAATGATCTTGCCAAATCAATTCCGCAAGAGGCCACTCAACTGCAGGGTCCCGTTGAATTGACCGACAAGGAAAAGGTTTTTTTTGAGTTGGCGGGAGAAAAAGTAGAGATGCTTTCAGAGATCGATATCTATCACAAGGTTGTTGAAAAATACCAGCAAAACGATGAGGCAGCTTTGGGTGCCTATGCCAATCTTTTGCTGAAGACACATCCTCGAAGCATTTACTGTGACAACGCACTTTATTTACAAGGAATGTTGGCTTTTTCACAGAAAAAGTTTAGTGAAAGCTTAAGTTCGTTTCAGAAGGTCTTAGCACTATATCCAATGAGTAATAAAGCCGTGTCAGCCTTATTTGCCAAAGGCGTGGTCTTCAAAAAAATGAACCTCAATAAAGAGGCCGTGCGCATTCTTGCCCAAGTGGTGAATCAGTATCCTGGAAGTCCCGAGTCTGAAAGGGCACAAGTTGAGCTCAAGCTGGTGACTCAATAAAGAGTTTGAAAGGAGGGGGGTGTGAATTTGAAAGCAAGCTCTATTTTTTTAAGTGCACTTGTTTTATTGACCTCTATCCTTGCATTAGCCGCCGATGAGGAAACCCGCAAAGAAGAACTTTTACATCGTATTTATCAAAAGTATCACTCCGCTCCAACTTCTCAAGAAATCTGGGAAAAAGTGCTTTCGCAACGTCCGAGTCAAGAATATACAATTGTAAAGGGCGATACACTCTGGGATATCAGTCGCACGCTTTTTGCTGATGGCTTTTTTTGGGCAAAGGTTTGGTCTCTGAATCCCTATATTACTAATCCTCACCAAATTAGCGTGGGGCAAGTGATTCATTTTTATCCAGGGGCGGGTCTTGACGCTCCAGGATTAAAAGTTAATGAAAGTTCCAAGGCCCCTGTTCTGACTCCTAAAACCTCATTGCTCAATACCAAGTGGTGGATGAGTGAGGGTTTAACTCTGGTTCCTGTGGATTTGGCGGATGTTGTTATTCCACCTCCATTAAAAACATACCCCAAGACTTTGGATGTCTTTCCGTCCTCATTGCCTACTTGGTACTTTAGGACTGACGCTGAGGTTGATAAAACGCCACTTGAAATCACTCCTATGCAAATTCAACCAGTAACAAACATATTAAGTTTACCTTTTTTCATTTCGGAGTTTCCTCAAGATGTGAAGGGTTGGATTTTTGAAATCGAGAAAGATGCTAAAACCGCTTCTGAAAGAGATTATCTTTTTATTAATGCTGCTGAAGATTTAAAAATGGGCGAGATTTATACCGTTATTCAAAGCATTGGAAAAATTCGTGACCCCGAAGCCGTCGACGATTTTCCTTATTCCTATGAAGTACAAGGGGAGGTTAAAATCGTTGGACGAGTTGAAGGTCTTTATAAAGCATTAGTGACGCTCGCCTTGTTTCCAATCCAACTGGGAGCTAAAATCGTACCTGGTGTAAGTCCTAAAATGAATCTAACTGATCCTGGTGAATTGGCATCGCTTCAAGGTATGATTATTGGAGGCGAGAACGACACAACTCGGTCACTCTTTGGACCACAATCCATCGTTTACCTGAATAGAGGTTCAGGCGACGGAGTGAAGATAAACCAACGAGCACCAATCATGGCGGTTCATCGCTTACGACATTCAGAAAGTAAGATTTTTTCGAACACCTGGAAGTTGGGTGAGGTCAAAATCGTTAAAGTTGAAAAGAACTATTCAACGGCTGTGGTTATGGATGCAACGGAAGGCATTGTTCCTGGCGATATTGTTGGTGAGTTAAAACCATCCGACATCACTGAGAATTTTAAATTGCTTGATGGCAATACTGAGTTTGGTGAAGAAGATGAAGATGAATCGGTTAAAATAAGCACTCCTAAGGAGGCCGTTGATTTTGGAGCAGATGCCGAATTTGACAAATCTGAAAATGTCGATTCCAAAGAGTCTGAAGCCAAAGAGAAAAGTGAAGATGAATTTTCGGGAGATGATGAGCCTCAAGATGAACCTCTTAATTCTGATGAGGCCGACAAGGCTGACAAAACGGATAAGGAAGAAGAAGAATTTTAGTTTGGCTCATCTGATACCGGACAATGCCGGTCTCAATAAAGCGTCTAGCCATCGCCACGTTGGCGGGTAAGTTGCAGTGCCAGCTTGCCCATGTTGACACACTTAATATATCTCGCCATAGCCATTTATTATAAAAAAAGAAACTCTCACCTCGGACTACAAATTCTAAGAGAACACTGGTCATATAATAGGTTTCCATCTGACTTTTTAGAGTGGTGGCAATTGAATTGCCATTTTATCACTCAGCAGTGTGAAATCTTTGCCAATAAATCAATTCTATTTACATATCCGGGTTGTTGGGATTATCCCGAAGTATTCTTGAAAAATCTAGAAACCCCACCCTTGTTATTAACTTATGTAGGGCATCCCTATTGGAGCACTTGGCCCAACTTGGCGGTGGTCGGTAGCCGAAAAATGAGTCTCTATACCAAGGAGTGGATAAACTCAGAATTATTTAGTTTTTTAGAAAAAAACAAAGTCACTGTTGTTAGTGGTGGTGCCAGGGGAGTGGATCAGGCCGCTCACCTTTGTGCTTTGCGAGCAGGCCGGTCAACTTTTGTCTTTTTGCCATCAGGATTAGATCGCATTTATCCACGAGACCTCCGTGAGTGGAAAAATGATATCATTAACTCTGGTGGCGCCTTTATTTCTGAATATTGGCCTGACGAAGAAATCAAAAAACACTACTTTATCGAAAGAAACCGATTGATTGCAGCCATTTCAGATTGTGTCCTTATTGCCCAGGGCGAACGGCGTAGTGGAACAATGCTTACGTCCAAGTGGGCCCTTGATTTGGGTCGAGATATCGTTACTGTTCCAGGGCATCCCATGGATGCTAGTTTTTCAGGAAACCTTGACCTCATTCGATCCGGCATAACTCCGGTTATAGATCGGGTCGATTTGGCAGTGGCTATGCAACACTCAATGGACTCTCGGCCCACAGCTACCTTCTAAACCGCTTGTTTCTTGAGGGCCCTAAAGGTTGCGAACGTGAATAGTAAGTTAGGGATCCAGATAAAAAGAACGGCGGGTTTATTGGTCGTTCGCGCGATAGACTCGAAGGACACAAATAAAACCCAATAGATTACAATCACAGTGAGTGCGACGACTAAGCCGGAGCCTTTTCCGCTTCGTCGTTGATTATTAATACCTAGGGCACTACCGAGCATGGCAAAGAGAATGCAGGCCACAGAGATTGCTAAACGGCGATGATATTCAACCTCATAGGAGCGCAGCACTTTTGGATCAATCTGACCGCCAGCAAGTCTTGCGGTATGTAATTCTTCAAGAGACATACTTTGTAGAGTCTTGTCTTTTTCTCTGAGTTGATAATTCTCATTGAGTGCGATGAAAAACTTACCGAAGTTAATTTTTGTGTGAGTGGTAGTTTTGCGATGGATATCACCTTCCCGTAGTTCCAATTGTACTTGTTGACCGGTAAGTTGAGCATTTGAGCTCATATATCCTTTTTTAGCGATAATAGTGATGGGAGGGTTTTGTCTTTCGTTATAGATAAAAACATGATCCAGTTCGCCCGTCGTCGGGTTAACTTTAGATGCATAGACAACCATATCAAAAAAGCCTTCCATGAAGGTTCCTTCTTTTAGACTGATGGCCGCTTTGGTGTTGCCCAATTGACTAATCAAGACTTCAAATTTTCGATTTCCCCAGGGAGCGATGTCGAATGCTAACTGAGCCGAAGCAAAGCTTGTCATTGCTCCCAACAAAAATACAGGAATCATCATTTGTGTGAGACTTAGGCCAGAAGCTTTTAAGGCGACAATTTCAGAGTCACCACTTAATCGAGCAAATGTGAGAACAACTGAAAATAATAGGCTCATTGGGAGAATGGCTGGCAAAAGGCTGATGGTCATATAAAATAAAATTTCAATGAGTGTTTTTCCACCGACCCCATGAATGAGAGCAAATTCAGCAAACTTAAGACCTTGAAACATTAACACAATAAAAATAAAGACAAGATTGCCAAGAATAAAACTAGGCAGAAGTTCAAACAGCAAATACCGGAAAGTAGTAAATGAAAAATTCCAACTCATTGAATTCCTAGTTTTTCATTAACTCGGAGGTGTTTCAAGAAGCTATTGTGGCGCACCGAACATTTAGACTCGAGTTTTAGGTTGTCGAAATTCAGGCGAAAGTATTGATTCCCTATAAAATCTTTGGCTATTGGTCCATTTTTCCGAGTTTTTTTATATAACATTGACGAAAATACGCTGTTGGGAGCGATAATTAATCATGCTCCGTATATTTTTAGTCATCGAAGATATTAACCAAATGAACTCACTCAAAGTGATTTTGTCCAAGCTTGGTTGCATCGTTGAAACTCTTGGTGTTGAACTTGGTTTGAAAGATCGTATTTTAGCATTTAGGCCGGAAGTTGTGATTACAGCTGGCGGTGGGAAAAAAGTCAACCCATTGAATGTTACCCAGAAGGTTCGCGAGACGGGTAGAGACATCAAAGTACTTTTGTTGCTCGGAAAGGGAATGAAAATTTCCCTAAACGATTTGGCTGAGAATCGTTACGATGCGTTTATTGAAAGTCCATTTGAACCTTTGCGGCTAATAACCACTCTCAATCAATTTAATAAAGGCAAAAACAATATTGATTTGGTTGAGAAGTACCAAAAAATCATGTCTGGAAACTTTGCGAGCCCTCAAGAAAATCGGATTATTGCCAACAAAAAAAGTGCTCTTGGAGACGAGAAACAATCGGTATTTGGTGCCAAGTTTTCGACCAGCATTGATAACGCATCCCGCGTAAAATCCTATGAAGACCTAACATTTGGTCTTACCATTGACCCGGTAAGCACGATTTCAAAGAGTGCCGCACGCGTCAAAATGGTTGAGTTGCAAAAGGACTGGGATCGCGAGAAGCTCGATGATATCGATGAAGAAAAGCGCCGGTTTGTAAAAGAACTTTTTCGTAAAAAATAATTGCTCCTAAATCCACCTCGATTTATTAAATTATGATAACGCCACTGGGAGGTTGCTGTGGGAGCCAATATTCAAAATATTAGTGATGCTCAATTTGAAGAGTTAGTTTTAAAGTCATCTCAACCTGTATTGGTTGATTTTTGGGCAGAGTGGTGTGGTCCGTGCCGTGCGCTTGCTCCAAAGTTAGAGGAAGTTGCTAACGAAATGGTCGGTAAAATTACAATCGTGAAGTTGAATGTTGATGAAAATCGCGACCATGCCATGAAATATGGTGTTCGTGGGATACCTACTATGATCATCTTTAAAGGTGGAAAAGATGTTGAGCAACTTGTTGGAAACGTTGCTAAAGAAACTATAGTCGGTGCATTAACCAAGCACGTTTAAGTCTCAGTCCTCAATGCAACTAGTAAGAGCTAGTTGCATTGAATAACTCTTGTCCTTGATTTAAAGGTAGGAGTTTCAATGGAAATCGCTCTAGATCAAATTCGCGCCCTGAATCACCTTTGCCGATTCTGGCAGTGTTGTTGCGGCCTCTAAAAAAACTCCACAAAACTCATACCGCCATTTTGTATCAAATAAAACAGCTTGAAACCCATGTTGGTTTCTCGCTATTAGGTCGGAATCAGATTTCAAGCTGAGTTTGCTCCTTCCAGTGGGTAAAGATTTAGTCACCTAAGAGATCGGTATCGTGAAGTCTTTTTTTGGATTCTACGAATTCAAAGTTAATTATTCTGCCAGAAAATCCTTGGTAACTGATCCACTGCTTGAGAAAACTCTCAATCTCCTTAAAAAGTCACAATGGGTTAGGTGATACGTCAAGTATTGACAATAGTTCTGGCGTTGAATAGCCAAGGTGACATGAAAAACACAATTAAGTTACTCTTCGTAGTTATGCTTATGCCTAACGCAGGCTTTTCTTTCACCAAAGATTTGGCCGCTAAGTGCAGTATGGTTGGTGGTGAAATTATTAATCAGTGGACATGCCCTAATAATGGCAAAGTTCGCAATGAAGATCATTGCCTTGTTTATGATGCTAATTCTAATCCAATGGTTTTCAATGGATGCTCAGGTTCCTTTGGTAATTATGGCGAAGTTTTTTTTCAAGCCTGCGTTTTTCATGATTTCTGTTATCATCATGAACCCACATCTAATGGGTACACCAAGCAAGACTGCGACAGTAAGTTTTTGTTAGATATGCAGGACATTTGCAAATATGAACATCCCAACGATAAAGACTGTGATTCCAGTGCTAAATGGTTTTATCGGGCCGTGGATTATTTTGGGGGATCAGGTTGGAACTGTTCAAAGCAGGCGGCTAATTATCCTCATAACCATCTTTAGAGTTAACCAAAAAAAGCAAAATTTGAGTCACATTAGCCGAGAGAAATTTCGGCCAAGTAAGTTTTGAGGCATGAACCAAACTCACCCCAACGCCACGCACACACAAGAGATTGCCGTAATGATTGACACTAAGAGACCACTTAAGGTTTCATTCGTAATGTCTACCACTGAAAAAAAAAGACTACTGGCAGAGTTGGAAAACAAAATAAGGGGGTCTCAATGAATGCAGAACATAGCTGGGATACAGAACTAAATCCCATTGGTTTAGAAGGAATTGAGTTTGTGGAATTTACGTCGGCGAAGCCTGAAATTCTCCATCTATTGTTTCAAGAATTCGGGTTTTCATTAATTAAATCACATGGCCAAAAAGCCATCGATCTTTACAATCAAAATGATATTCATTTTTTATTGAATCGTGAGGCCGGTTCCTTTGGTTCCACGTTTGCGGAGCATCATGGACCCTCCATTTGTTCCATGGGTTGGCGGGTGCATGACGCCAAGATTGCATTGGCGACAGCTAAAGCGCGTGGCGCCAACGTTTGTGAAAAGACGGATTTAGTGGATGCGCAGGGTAAGTCGCTGCCGGCCATCTATGGCATTGGTGAGAGCCTCATTTATTTTATCGATAAATGGAATTCAGTAGACCTTTATGATCGTCTTGGTTTTGGGGCTCATCAAGCGCCACAGTTGGTACCAGAAAAAGGCTTCGTGGCAATCGATCACTTAACAAATAATGTTTATAAAGGAACAATGCAGAAGTGGGCTTCCTTTTATAAGGACGTATTTGGATTTTCTGAAGTTCGTTACTTTGACATTCGTGGTGCAAAGACGGGATTGACATCCTATGCCCTTCGTTCGCCGTGTGGAAATTTCTGCATTCCTATCAATGAAGGAACCGAGGCAAAGTCACAAATTAATGAGTATCTTGAAGAATACAAGGGACCAGGTATTCAGCATATTGCTTTCTTCACGAAAGATATTTTGGCCTCTTTGCAGAAGCTTGAGGGCTCAAAAATCCAAATGCTTGACATCGATGATCAGTACTATAGTGAGATCTTTCAAAAGTTTCCACAAGTGACTGAAAATCACGAAGAGATTCGTCGACGCAATGTTTTAGTTGATGGGGATGAGCACGGTTATTTGCTGCAAATCTTCACCAAAAACCTGATTGGTCCTATCTTTATTGAGATCATTCAAAGAAAGAATCATTATTCTTTTGGTGAAGGTAATTTTGGCGCCCTTTTTAGAAGTATTGAGCGCGATCAGGAAAAACGCGGTTATTTGAGTTAATGTCAGAATCGCAAACAACGTCCAAGGAAATAAAAAAGCCGTTATCGGCTAAGCAACAGCTCTTACTCACACTCTTTCCGGTGATTTTATTTACCGTGGTGGAGGAGTGGGGAGGGCTTACTTGGGCTTTGATTCTTTCTGTATTTTACGCCATCGGTGAAATCAGTTGGGAATGGTGGCGTTATCACCGTATTTCCGGAATGACTTTTTTTTCCAATGCCATGGTGGTTGGACTTTCATTTGTTTCTTATTTTACCCAAGATGGGATGTGGTTTAAACTTCAGCCCGCCATACTCGAGCTGGTAATGGCGGGGCTCCTCATTGGTTCCTTTATTGTAAAAAAGCCGATGTTGGTCGTGATGATGCAGCAGCAGGGCCATGAGGTGACTGAAATCATGCAGAGTTTTTTTACGGGATTGACGCTACGTATGGGTTTTTTTTTCGTAGCACAAGCGGCCTTGGCCACTTATGCAAGTCTCTATTGGTCCACGGAAGTTTGGGCCTTTTTAAAAAGTATTGGCATCTTAATTATGATGGTTATCTATATGCTTGTTGAGATAATCTTTTTCCGAAGGCGCCAGTCCAATAGAAGTCGGTGACTGTAATTTATGACAATGACCTGACATTTTCCTAACAATGCCATGACACCTTCAAGCTTGTGGTCTATTAAGCTCGGCAAGTAGTTTATTTGACGGGTTTAGTGTGTTTATGCGCGATATTTTTGGTTTTCGGAACCAAGCCATCAAGCGGGATGTATTTCTTTTGATTCTTATCTTCTTGATGAGTCTCACTATTAGTTTGTTTGCTTATTTTTCCCCACAAAGTCTGATTAAACCGCCACGAATTCCTGTGGTTTACGATGAAGTGAAGAATTTTACCAAAGATAACCCTTCGCTTGGACTGCTTCAAACTGAAAGTTTCGGTGAACTATTGAACCCTCAGTTTTTGATGGTCCAAGCCACCCAACATGATCGTAAAGACTTACTTCAGCTCGAAACACTGAGGCAAAGCTGCAAGTCCACACTAAGTCCATTTCAAGACGTGTCCGTTGAAAAAGCGCGCATACTGTTTTCCTCGCTTTGTTCTCATAAAACCTTGCCTTTGGATTTTTGGAAGCGAGCACCCCTGATGTCTCCTCTTGGCGCTTCTTACGCCTGGCTTGCAGTCCAATATTATCAGGCGCACACGGAGGAATCTAAAATTTCAACACCTTGGCCGCTGCCGCCGTTAGAGGCCTTTCATGTTTTTGAACTTAAAGAAGTTCAGAGGCTTTTTCCTGTCAAAATCGATGACCTTTTGAAAGTCTCACTGATAGAGCTTACTTGGGAGCAGCTTTTTCAAGTCAGTGAGAGTGATCCCATTGTCTTAAATGAAAAGTTTGTATTTATTCGTTCTAGCGAATCGCCACTTCAATATCGCCTTTATGCGCGGGAGGGATGGGATAAGTTTTGGAAGGCGACTGACTTGCATCCCAGTCAGCTGAGCAAGATGCGTTCACCCGAAAAATGTTTCCTTCGTGCCTCGGATGTTTGTTGGGTCTTTGACGTGAGTCAGTCGCTTCTGGGGCATTGGAATCCTTTAACGTTGATTCTCGCACTCCTGATTTTGGCACTATTGATTTTGATTTATCAGGTCGCGAGAGCTTTGCAGCAACGAGCGATTGAGCAAGACCGCTTGCGATTCTCTCTTGAAATGCTGACTCATGAGCTTCGAACCCCCATGGCAAATCTTAATATTTACGCTGAAAAACTGCGGGAACAGTTTGATGATTATGGCCCCCGTGGGCAAACCACATGCCTTCAAGTCTTAGAGCAAATTGCTCGCATTCATCGCATCACTCAGGCGAGTCAAAACTATCTCTCAAAATCGTCCCGCCCTGAGTTCATAACTCCACGCTGGGTGGTCCGAGCGGATTTATTCGCATTTCTCAAGGATTGTTTAATTCCTTTTGAAGGCCAGATGGACTCTTTTGAACAAGAAAATCCCCTGGGGGCCACCGAAGTTTGGATGGACCCCTACTGGACTCTCACCTGCCTTAATAACATTATTCAAAACGCCATCAATCATGGCCAGGTGCCCATCAAACTAAAGCTTTGTTGGGAGAATCAGTTTTGGGTTTTCGAAGTTGAAGATGCAGGAACAATGCCCTTTGATCCTTTGAAAAAGGCCTCCACAAGTTCAGGTATGGGTCTGGGTCTCAAACTCCTACATCGGATTTTGCCACTTCTCTGTGGTGAAATCAGTTTTACTTTCACTCCAACGCGAGTGACTCTCCGATTTCAAATCGATCCTCGTACGAATAATACTCAACTGCCATTAAGGGAGAAGAATCATGAACCGATTGCTACTTCTTGAAGACGATATCAATCTTGCATCGAATGTTCGTGAGTTTTTGAAGAGTGAATCTTATCACGTTGATCATTGTTTGCGGATCGGCGACTTGCCATCATCTCTGAATGGAGTTGATCTTATTATCATGGATTGGATGCTTCCTGACGGCAACGGATTAGACCTATTGAAAAAACTGCGCCGCGAGGGTGTGCAGGTTCCGGTCCTGTTTCTTACCGCTAAAGTGGATCTCATCGACAAAGTTCTTGGGCTCGAGTCTGGAGCGAGTGATTACATGACAAAGCCTTTTGAACTAAGAGAACTATTAGCCCGTATTCGGGTGCAGTTGCGCGAAAAAGTGGAGGCAAAGGACAAAGGGGCGGAGTGCCGGATTTCTGAGTTTATTATCAATTCTGACTTTCGACAAGTTGAACGAGGCGGAAGAAAAATTGAGATGACTCGCAAGGAATTTGATTTGTTTTATTTACTCGTGACCAATTCGAATAAGGTTTACTCTCGCGAGGAGCTACTGAATAAAATCTGGGGCTTTGAAAACTTTCCGACCACTAGAACTGTTGACAATCATATTCTCCAGCTCCGACAAAAGTGCGGAGACCAGTGGTTTGAGACCGTTCGCGGGATAGGCTACCGGTTTCTATCGCAACCAACAATCAATTAACAGGAAAATGACGATGCCATGGCAATCGACGATAGGGTTTTTGCTAATCTCCGTTTTACCCATGAGGGGAACAAAAAAGGAGAAAATTATGCCTATAAATAAAAAAAGTGTTTTGAGCGTTGCCGCTCTCATTTTGAGTTTGTTTACCGTTAAGAGTTTCGCGGATAATTCATTGATGGCCATGAAAATGGCTCAAACCAATTTTATCAATCGCGACAAACAGGCCATGTTCTTACATCTTAAAGAAGCATTAATGGAGAGTCGAAACCATCCCTTTATGGTGCGTAACGCAGCATTGCTTTTAAACCAATTGGAAACTCAGAAATGGTTGAAAGATTATACGCCTGACTGGAAAGTTCCTGAAGAACTGAAATATCTGAATGTCTCGGTGAATCGCAAGTATCTCCAAGACAGCGGTCGGGTGCGTTTTTTTCTTTCGGCGGGTGGGCAACAACTTGAAAGCAATATTGTTGAAGATTTTCAGGTCATTCGTTATCCCAATGAAGTGGTAATAGATAAGAATGCCAGCAATGGAAAATGGAATGAACAGCTCTGGGCGGGTCAGCCCACATTTTGGATCTCAGAAGACTGGCATGCCGAACCAGTGGCCGAAGGCCTCTATTTGCTTAACATCAAAGTTAAAAACAAAGCCTTGGTTCAGGGATGGTTCTTTATTTCCAATGAAAATTCTAGTGCCTCGCCTGTCATTAAAACGCCCATTTCTCAGCAGGTTTATCGCACTGATCAGCCAACTTTTGTTTGGAAAAAGTTTGTATCGCCTGAACGGAGTGCTGAAGATCGTGTCAAAGTTGGCATGAAAGTCTCCCGAGAAGATGATAAAAACTATGAAGATTTGATTGTCGTGAACTATGATCTGGATTCAGAGAAAAAGGAACTTTCTTTTCGAGTGGGGGAGCGAACTTCTGTCAAGGAATATCAAGGCCTTTCGCGTCTCACTTCAGGGAATTACTTTTTGACGATAGGATATCGCGAACTCCACAATTACGGCGACCTTTGGGTCGGTAGGGTGAGTTCAAGCAAAGTTCCTTTTATCGTTGAACAGAAACCTTAAAATCCTAATCAATGATGGATCTATAGTTTCATCCATTCGTAAAGTTCGTAGTGCTGATTGTTCATGCCTAAGCTTTCATAGATTTCTTTGGCTCTATGATTGGTTTTATCCACGTAGAGCCTCAGGCCTCGAACTTCGGAGTCTTCTTTGGAGAGATTTTTTATGTGGAGATAGAACTTTTTAAAAAGGCCAAATCCGCGATATTCACTCTCAATAAAAACGCTATGGATCCACCAGACTATTCCACAGCGCCAATCGCTCCATTCATTGACAATCAATAAAGAACCCACAGTTTTGTTGTCTACCACACAAACGAAGTATTGTCCCAATTGAGGTTTATCGAAGACCGCTGTCACACCAGCCCTGCATATTTCGGGGTCCAAGTTTAGACCTTCAGTTTCCAAGGCCATCGTCATTTGAAACTGAAAAATAGATTCTGCATTTGACCGTGTTGCTTTTCGATAAATGGGCTCTGAGGTTTTCACTGAACACCGTTTCTTGTTATGGAATAAGGGTTAAATCCAATTGAAGTCAATAATTATATTAAGCTATCTTAATTTCAAAATTCAATGCCCTTTATGAGCGAGCGAATCAGTAAAGTTGAATTTTTTGCCAATGCTAATCTCAGTGGTTACCAGTTTGTTGCTTTATTTTAACTAGTCGCTTTTCATGAATGGAACTAAACATTAGGGATGCTATTAGCAGTTTCACTGAGAGGATATTTATGTCAATTTTAAATAAACTTATTTTGTTTCTGAGTTTAATCTCTTCCTTGAGTGTGTACGGTGGCCCAGTTCATCCTGATATCAGCAAATTGCGAATCTATCGCACTTACTATCACATGAAGCTAGAGAGTCCCACGGCAGAACAGTTTGAAGTATGGTACCAGTTTAAAGGCGACAAAAATTTTCTGGAATGGCGTGTTTTTCAATTAGCCTTGCAAAAGGTGGGAGAGTCTCAACACATCAGCAAGTCCAAATATTTGCCCACGAACCGGTTCTATGCGGGATATCCATCACCGCCAAGAGATTTTACGCCAGTTCCGGCAGATTTAAAGGAATTTGAGAACGGAATTATCGCATCAGTGATAGAAAATCATTCCGATTTGTCGATACAACAGGTTCAAGTCCACTACCTTGGAAAGTACGCGCGTATTTATGCTCATGAGCTGATTCCAATTTCCCAAGATAGTGATTTTTCTAAGAGATTTATTATTCGCGGGAATTGGTTTTATTTTGCCGACCTCATCACCGGCAAAATCAAAGTGCCGGGAAATGGTTACACTTCAATTAGCAGTTTAGGTTTTGCTTCCGAGGATCTTGGCGAGAGTCCTAAATGGGTGGATGTGGAGCTTCCGTTATCAATTGAAGGTTCCTCTCTTTTATTCTTAGATGGATTATTACCCGACGACCTTAATGAGAAGCCCTTGCCGAAACTTTATTCTGAGTGCAAAGATAAGGTATTGAGTAAGATCTTGAGCATGGCACGAGAGCTTGAAGCTAATCCCCAGACCTCATTCCCTCTTGAAAATATCTTGTCCAGGCAGAGTTCATCTCTGTTACCTGAAAATCTGCAGCAACACATTCGATTCAGAAT
Source organism: uncultured Pseudobdellovibrionaceae bacterium (assembly GCA_964648725.1). Classification (GTDB taxonomy): domain Bacteria; phylum Bdellovibrionota; class Bdellovibrionia; order Bdellovibrionales; family Bdellovibrionaceae; genus CAUJGP01. The sequence goes on from CAZYOE010000002.1 coordinate 24,758, forward strand.
TCCCTTTTATGGCAGAGCCGCTGACTTTAACAATCAACTCAGTGGCCAAATGACATTTTTGATCCCAACCCAAATTGGTGCCTTTCACTTGGAAAAAACCGATAAATCAAGTCAACTCCGATTTATTATTGATGGTTCAATGACAGAGGAAAAGATGACTTTGAGATTAACCGTTTCAGATGTCCAGGGCCATTCAGTGGAAAAGGTCTTTGTTTCAGAGGGAGCTAAAAACTATGGTCTTGTGAGAGATGGGCAGACAACTATCATCAATGGAGTCATCTATCTTAAAAGTGAAAACTCCAGAATCTCTTTGCCGGGCCATGGAGACTATACCTCCTTTGATGTCTACCCGGATGAAGCGATTTACCCCACACTACTTACGGGCTTAAAAGCAGAATAATACCATTTCCATTTAGTTCGTAGCCCATCGTTGGTTGCGTCGTCCGAGGTACCCCTTCACAGAGGGGAAACCCCACCTCGTGTGCGCCTTATACTGGGCAGGGTCCCTCTGTGAAGGGAAAAGCCCAGAAGGCTCCGCGTCCCTAACGAGCCTCGCGCCTTCGGCGCAACTCATTCGGGTCCATTACCGCCTTGGGCTACTTTCTAACTGAAAATGGTATAAGATACAAAAAACGTCACTTTTGATGGTTCCTCTTTAGTTGGCCATGACAAAGTAGTGTCGTTATTAGAGTAATTATGATATAGTCCCGCCTTCATTCCCAGTTTGGTTGAGCGGCGAGGACTTAATGACCTTCAATAATAGAACTTCAGTAATCATTGAATTGGGCCTTGAAGCCGCTTTGCTTTCAAAAGTGGAATCTTATATTGATTTGCTCTGGCGAGCCAACGAGGAGTTGAACCTCTTTAGTCGTAAAATGTCTTTTGAAGAACTCATTGATAATCATTTAATTGATTGCCTGTTACCTTTATCCCAGTTTCCGCAGTCCGTTAAAGCGGTGGCTGATTTTGGTTCTGGGGGTGGCTTGCCGGGTGTGCTTTATGCCATAGCTTTTCCCAGTATCAAGTTTCATCTCTATGAGAAGAGCCCTAAAAAACAAGAGTTCCTTCAACGCTGCCAAAAGCTTGCAAAAAATATTGAAATCCACGGTGAGATTCCCCTTAAGTTGGAGGGGATTGATTTAGTGATTTCTCGCGCTTTTAAACCTCTAGAGGTAATGCTAGAGATGAGTCGTGATTATTACCTCAGTGGAGGGCGCTACTTTCTTCTCAAAGGGCGTAGGGATAAAATTGACGAAGAAATTCTTTTAGCCCGTAAAAAGTTTAAGGAATTAAAAGCTGAAGTGGTTCCCTTAACCTCACCCGTACTTCAAGTAGAAAGACATCTCGTTGTTATTTGAAGTCAGTGCGCCAACGTTAGCATAAAATAATTTGTTGAAGCCTCTTGAGGCCATTTTTGTAAGGAGAATATCATGGAATTTCAGACATCAGAAGCGAGTGTGTCTTCATTTGCAGAAATGGGTCTCGATCATAATTTGGTGAGTTTTTTAAAGCACAAAGGGATCGCTAAACCAACTGAAGTGCAAGCTCGGGCCCTTCCGCTTGGTTTAAATGGGAGTGATTTAATTGGCATTGCTCAAACGGGTAGTGGAAAGACTTTGGTCTTTGTTATTCCAATATTAGTGGCGTTGGCAAAAAAGAGTGAAGCTCGCGCGATTGTTTTTGTACCAAGCCGCGAGATGGCTCAACAAATTTTCAGAGTATTTATGGATATGTCGCTATTAAGTGGAATCGAGCCTTGTTTAGTGATTGGCGGTATTCCTAATGACAAACAAGTCAGCGCCCTTCGCAAACTTCCTCGTTTGATCATCGCAACACCAGGACGAATGAATGATCACTTGCAAACCAATAAGCTTTTATTGAAAGGCATGGAGATTGTGGTTTTGGATGAAGCTGACCGCATGTTGGATATGGGTTTTATTCCTCAGCTTGAAAGCGTTCGCAAAACTTTACGTGGTCATCGTCAAACAATGATGTTCTCCGCGAGCTTTAATCCGGGCGTTGAGAAGATTGCGGCGGGTTTCTTTTTGCAGCAACCTTTCATGATTCGGTCCACTCAAGCTGAAGAGCCAGTCGCGCAGCTTAAACAAACGATTCTATTTTTGAATAAAAAAGACAAGAATGATCAACTCATCAATGAACTCAAAAATAGCAAGAAATCTGTTATTGTTTTTACGGCGGATCAACAGCGTTGTGAAAATATCGGTCAGTTTTTGCAGGAGAACGGATTCCTCAGTGACCTCGTTCACGGCGGCATGACCCAAGGTCACCGCAATCGTGTTGTTCGTGAATTTCGTGAGGGAAAAGCACGTATACTGGTGGCAACGGATTTGTTAGCCAGAGGACTTGATGTGGAACAAGTGGGTACAGTGATTAATTTGGACTTTCCGTTTCAACCAGAAGACTTTCTCCATCGCATTGGTCGAACAGCCCGCGCGGGAAGAACAGGTCGAGCCATTACCTTTGTGACGCCGTTTGATTCTGAAAAATTTAAAAAGATCGAGTCTTATATTGATGGGGCAGAGCAGGTGAAGTTAGATCCTAACTTCTCATTTGTAGAGCCGCGCAATCCACGACGGTAAACGCAATTAGCCTGGTTTAATCGACCAGGCACTATGGTTCTTATAGTATTAAAATTGATTTTTCCACATCATCGACTCCATAGGTTGTGGAGCTATCGCATTGTATTTGGCGGAGCCTTTTACATTGTAAGAGGTGTTTACCGCGCCTTGGACATCAAAATAAATCAACTGCCCAATAGGCATTCCCGCGTAAACGCGCACGGGTTTTTTAACGGAAATTTCTAAGGTCCAGTAATTACAAAAGCCAACATCACCTTTTCCTGCCGTCGCATGAATATCGATTCCAAGCCGGCCAACCGAAGATTTGCCTTCAAGAAATGGGACGTGAGCGTGGGTTTCAGTATACTCATGAGTAACCCCCAAATAGAATTCAGTCGGCTGCAGAACATAGCCTTCTGGGGGAATAGTAAAGAATTCGATGGTATTATGCTTTTTGGCGTCGAGAACTTCATCTGTATAAAGACCCAAGGTTGCGCCTAGATGCACATCATAGCTGTTACTTCCCAGACACTCTGGGCGGAAAGGTTCGACCTTAATAAGACCTTTCGCCATGGCTTCGAGAATCTGGGAGTCAGCTAAAATCATAGAACTATTTAGTTTCTCTGTGGACAGTATGTTTTTTCATGAAGGGGTTGTACTTCTTCTTCTCCATACGTCCAGGAGTTTTTGATTTATTCTTTGTTGTTGTATAGCGTGAAGGTGGAACTCCTGCAGCACGAGCTTCAGTACATTCCAAAGTTACAATAATACGGCCTGACTTTTTTGCCATAAAAACTCCTCAAATCATCAAAATGAGCTATGTCCTATATCGCAAAGGTTCAGAAAATAAAACCTTTACTTTAAGGAGGCTCTTTGATTTTTATCTCTTTGTTACTCCGTGTAACGAACGCGATACCCTAACAAAATCGACAGGGAACATCAATATCCAAATGGAGGGATTATGCCCAGTTTTTTGATTTTTTTAGCCACTTTCTTGGGCTTTAGCCAGTTTTCTAGTGCTTTAGATTGCCGGAACGGGGAAACAGGCGCCCCCATTTCAATGGATTCGATAATTTCTGCGGTGAAGCCAGGAGGTACCTTATTTTTGGGTGAACTCCACGGATTCAAAGATGTGGCTGACGGCCAAGTTCAAATTCTGGAGGCCTTACGAAATCGGGGTCACAAAGTAGACGTGGCTTTTGAGTTTTTCCCTTATACCAAACAGACAGAAGTGGATCAGTTTGTCCAAGGCCTTATTCCTGAAGTTGATTTTCTGGCGAGCATAGGATGGGGCAAGGGATTGGACTTTGGCTTTTATCGTGCTCAAGCTCTGTTTTCTCGACATTTAGCAGGTGAGCGAACCCTGGCGATTAATGCTCCTCGCAGTTTAACGGGAGCAGTGGCAAAGCGGGGATTAGTGGGTTTGACAGACGAAGAAAAGTCCTTACTGCCTCCTGATCTGGAATTAGGTCGAGCCGAATATTTTGACCGATTTCGTGAACTGATGGGCGGGCATGCTGATGAGAAAACGTTAGTTCGTTATTTCGAGGCGCAGAGCGTTTGGGATGATACGATGGCATGGCAACTGACTGGCCATAGGTCAGGAAATACGAAGGTGGTAGTCGTAGGAGAGTTTCATGTTCAATATGGTGGAGGACTACCCCACCGACTTTCGGTCAGAAACCCACAAGCGGAGATTGTGACTATTGGATTTTTAAATATCCATGATTTAACTGCTGAGGAGTTGCGGTCGCAGCTTCGCCCCCACCAAAATTGGGGTTCTCGTGAAAACTTTATTTGTTTAGTCGATCTTCCGATCTCAGTATGGGTCTTGCCGCTTAAAGAATTCGGGGATTCCTTCCGATAAGGGAGGTATGGCAGCAAAGAAAGTACTAATCGTTGAAGATGATTCCATATTAGCAAATGCTTTAGCGAGTGCGGTAAAGAAGGCTGGCTATGAGTCACTCATTTGCACTCGGCCAGATGAAGCTCTTGAAGCGTTGGATAAAGATTCATTCAGAGTTGTCTTTATTGACTGTCTTTTGCCACAAACTCCAGGAATAGATTTGGCCAAAGCCATTCGCAAAAATTTTGATGCGAAGATTTTGCCGATTGTCCTGATGAGCGGGATATTCACCGATAAACAAATGATGAAAGAGATGGCTCAGGAAGTATCAGCTATCGATTTCTTAAAAAAACCTTTTGAAGTCAATGAGGTGCTGAAATTCTTAGAGAAGGAATCGGCAGCATCCCATGATGAAAATTTGGCGCGAACTATTTTTTCATTGCCTGATCGCACTGGCGCCAATCCATCACAATTAGTTGAAATCCTCCATGGAATAAATCGAATTCATGGTTATGAGCTGCCAATTCTTTTTTCGGCGACAGTCGGGAATTCCTATAGCGGCGTCATTCAACTGATGAGTGATAAAGGGGAAAAAACCAAAATCACGCTCAGTAAAGGCAGTATTACGGCGGTGGAAAGCCCAGATATTCAGAGCTATCTTGGCAGACTATTGGTGGCAAATGGTTGGGTTTTGCCGGATGATCTTGAGCTTACCCTCAAACAACCTTCTGAGAAAAAACTGGGGCAACGCTTAATAGATGAAAATTTTATTTCACCGCATGCTTTTTTTGAAGTTATGGAAGAGCAAATGGCATTGCGTTTAGCCAAAGTCATTCAAGATCAGAACTACGTAATACACTTTGAAGACAAATTGACAGAAATTGATGGTCCTTCCATCGATCCCGAAGAATTTTACTTATTATTAGATGACTGGATTTGTTCGCGAGTATCAGGGGACTGGCTCAATCACCAACTCACAAATTTGCAAGATTATACCGTTCGCCTCGGGCCCAGCCATGACAAAAATCGCCGTGAATATGTGGCAAAATCAATTGCAGCAATTAAAGATATTGTGAATTCCATTGAAAATATTGGTGTGCTGTCTTCTTTGCATCAGGCCCATCAAAATCAAATCACTGATTTTAATCGGGCATTTTACTATATGCTTTGTCTCCGCTTTGTCTTGTTTGCAGAAAAAGTCGCTCAAATGTCCGAAGCGGAAAGAGTGGCTCGATTACAAAAGTTTTGGGCACAAATGAAAGGCCTGACTCTCATCGAAACTTTTCAGATGATCGGCGGCCGCAAGGATATGAATGCGCAAGAGGTTCGAACGGTTTATAATGACTTCATGCAAAGGCATTTGGGGGCGCTCCCTAAATCAGATGCGAATCCTGTGTTGATGTCGGTCCATGAGTCCGTGCGAACCAAAGTTGCTGAGGCTTATGAACTCTTTTTAGACCCTCTGAAGCTCAATAACTATGAACGAGACCTTGAAGCAGGAAAAATGTTCCAGCGATCTGAAGCACAGGCCAAACTGGACGAAGCCAAAAAGTTTCTATCGATGAAACAGTTTGCTACTGCTATTGTCCTTATTAATAAGGCGGCGCAACTGTTTCCGAAGTTGGATTATCTGATTCTCTTTGGTGTGTGGGCTAAGGTTGGTTTGTTGTCAAACTCCAAGAATAAACAAAAAGACCTGTTGGAAATTGATCAACTCTTGGCGCGAGTCCCCAGCGAAGAGAGAATCTCGGCTATTGGCAACTTTGTTCAGGGGCTAGTGGCTCGAGTAAAAGGCGAAATTGCTGCGGCTAAAAAGTTTTTTGAAGCCGCAATATCGTTGGATAAAAACATGATTGAGGCGCGCCGGGAACTTAACGCCCTTCCGTCCGAAACCAAAAAGCCAGTGGATATTCTGACAGGAGATCTTGGACAAGTGTTGGGGAACCTATTTAAAAAATCCTAAATAGATTTTACTGAAAAATGCCAACTTCCGCGTTGCCTTCACTTCATCTCTCACTCAACGTAGGGGAACTCTAACCCTATATCACATCTTTACGCAAGGTTGCGCTTGGCGCCTTGAATTTGGCTCTTTTTCAGCAAAATCTAAATAGTTGCGGTTGCGACTAAACGGATTCTGTGATGGCATTTTGAATTTCTGCAAAAGATTTTTCTTTTAGAATCATTTTAATAATCTTCATGCAGAGACTCATTTTGCTGAAAAAATCAGATTGATTATGTACAATCCATCGGTGGGGATGTTTCTCCCAAGCTCTTAAAATTCGTTCGTTGAGTTTTTGTGCTTCGGAATAAGTTTCTGTGCGAATGGGATTCTCAGAATCATAGTGGGCTTCAGGAGCCGTATCCAAATGTAAAACCCAGTCATAGCGAGAAATTTCGTCTTTGAGATTAGATTTTACGGTCTCTAAAAAATCAGTTCCGTCTTCTGGCCAATAGGCATTGCTATCAAGACTGCCACGGTCACAAATGATGAGCTTGTCGGCATTCTCATCATAAACAAGGGCTTCTAGCTCAAATTGAGTGTAATAGATGGCTCGTTGAACATGTTTCTGGCGAAGTGTTCCTTTGCGGCGTGGAAACCCGCCTCGATAAAGGATTGAAGCGGCCTCAGGTACAATAGCTATTTGATGACCTAAATCGCGCTGTAAATTTTCTATGAGGGTGGTTTTGCCGCCCGAAGGGCCACCAGTAATCGCTAATTTTCTTCTTTTAAAAGTCATAACGTCATTCTAACAGGGGAAAACGCTGTAACCAAATAAATTTTGTTGGTTACAGCATTAAGACAAAGGCTATTTTCGTTCGTTCATGGGGATTACCATTCTTTGGGCGGCACCAACGTACTCGCTTAAAGGCCTGATGATTCGGTTGTTGGCTGCTTGTTCCATGATATGAGCCGACCAACCAGTCGTACGAGCCATAACGAAGATCGGGGTAAAGAAATCGATTTCAAAGCCCATCATGTAATAAGCAGGGCCAGCAGGGAAGTCGAGATTCGGGTAAATCTTTTTCTTCTCAATCATGGTTTGCTCAATGGATTCATAAATTTGCATCCACTTTTGTTGACCTGTGACGTCGGCCATAATCTGTGCATACTTTTTCATAGTCGGTACGCGAGAGTCGCCGCTCTTATACACGCGGTGACCAAAGCCCATGACTTTTTTCTTCTGAGCCAGAGCATTGAGCATCCAGTCTTTCGCAAGGGCAGGGTCATTGATTTCCTTCATCATGTGCATGACCTGTTCATTGGCACCCCCATGGAGGGGTCCTTTGAGAGCACCGATGCCTGCAACGGTTGCGCTGTAGATATCAGACGCCGTGGAAGTCACCACACGGCTAGTGAAAGTCGAAGCATTAAAGCTGTGTTCCGCATAGAGAATCAATGATACGTCAAAAGCTCTTACGATCTTAGCATCAGGAATTTTTCCAAAACACATGTGGAAAAAGTTTTCTGACAAACTCAGTTCTTTTTTTGGTGGGATATACTCAAGGCCTTTTTTGAAGCGGAAATCAGCGGCCACCATGAGTGGGATCTTCGCCAAAAGTCGAACAGACTTGTCGTAATTGGTGGCTGGGTCGTTAGCCCAGATTCGGTCATCTTCACAACCAAGAAAGCTCACTCCAGTGCGAATTGAATCCATAGGGTGACACTTTTTTGGAAGTAGCTTGATGACCTGGAGATTGTTTTCACTCAAGGTGCGGTAGCCGCGCTCAAGAGTTTCAAACTCCTTCAACTGTTGTTCGTTGGGAAGCTCACCTTTATAAAGCAAATAAGCGACTTCTTCAAAACGACAGTTTTCAGCCAAATCTTGAACCGGGTAGCCTCGATAGATTAAAGAATTGGTTTCAGAATTTACTTTAGAAACTGAAGACGTATCAATGACAGCTCCCTCAAGTCCTTTTTTAACATTCATTTTCTCTGGTTCTGGAACGTAATCAGGATTGATATAATTTGTACTCATGATCACCTCTATTTTTGGAGTTTAAAGTTATAAATACTTTGATCGAAATGGTTATAGTCAGCGTACTTAACAAGTTCATAGAGACGCTGACGATGTTGCATCGTTGGTAACAAGGACTCTTGCGTGCCTTGACTCTTGATTTCCTTGAACCCGGATTCAACAGCACCCATGGCAATACGCAAACTAGTCACTGGATAAATCACTAAATTAAAACCAAGATTAGAAAGCTGCTCTGTGGTTAATAATTGAGATTTTCCAAATTCAGTCATATTGGCCAATAACGGAACAGAAACCGCTTTGCGAAAAGTTTCAAATTCTTTCTCATTTTGAAGAGCCTCTGGAAAGATCATTTCGGCGCCAGCATCGACATAAGATTTCGCGCGATCAATGGCTTTATCAAGGCCTTCGCTGGCTCGGGCATCCGTTCGGGCGATAAGTAAAAAGTTAGGGTCTGTTTTGGCATCGGAAGCCGCACGAATTTTTTTGATCATTTCCATGCTATCAACTAAAGACTTGCCATCGAGATGACCACATCGTTTCGGGTTTTGTTGGTCTTCAATGTGACACCCAGAGAGTCCTAGCTCTGTCAATTCTTGAATGGTGCGAGCCACGTTCATGGGCTCACCAAAACCTGTGTCGATGTCGATAATCGCTGGGAGTTTGGTCACGCGAGCAATTTGTCGACCACGACCAGCAACTTCAGAGAGCGTCGTAAGGCCAATATCTGGATAGCCGAGGTCATTGGCTAATACGGCTCCCGAAATATAAACGCCTTCAAAGCCAAGATCTTCGATTAGCAATGAGACAAGAGGCGAAAAGGCGCCAGGAAACCGCAACAGCTTACCGGTCTTGAGAGCGGCACGAAAAGCCGCTCTTTTTTCAGTGGGAGTTGTTTTTTGAAACAACATTAGAAAATTCCTCTTTCATCACGTTTATTGTTAGTCAATGTTTCAAGCGGCATTTGTACGTTTAACTGTTGAACTTCCGCAGCAGTAAGTTCAGGCAAACGCTGAACAAGGGCTAAGAAACGCTGGCTTTCTTCAGGAGCGATAATCCCCTTGGTAAGAGTTTCGAATTTACGGATATAGTCGGCACGTTTGAACGGGCGCGCTCCCGCAGGGTGAGCGTCTGCCACGCCAAGTTCATCAATAATTTTTTCGCCATTATTGAAGATAATTTCAACGCGAGCACCAAAACATTTTTTATTTGGATCTGTCGCATGATACGCTTCCGTCCATTTTGGATCTTCAACGGTTCTGATTTTATGCCACAAACGAACTGTGTCAGGACGCTTGGCTCTTTCAGGAGCATAAGAATCAACGTGGTGCCAAGTTCCATCCTGAAGAGCCACGGCAAAAATGTACATGATTGAGTGGTCGAGGGTTTCACGAGAAGCGTTTGGATCCATCTTTTGTGGATCTCCCGCTCCGGTACCGATCACATAGTGAGTGTGGTGTGAAGTGTGAACTACGATTTCTTTGATATCTTCAAAGTCTGAAATTTTGGTTTTCATTTTACGGGCAAGGTCAATCAACGCCTGTGATTGGTATTCAGCAGAGTGCTCTTTGGTGTAGGTTTCGAGGATAGCACGTTTTTCTTCTCCCTTTTCTGGAAGGGGAACTTCATACTTACCATCTTTGCCATCGAGCATGTAAGCAATGACTGAATTTTCACCTTCATAGATTGGTGATGGAGCGCCTTCGCCACGCATACAGCGGTCAACGGCTTCGATAGCGAGTTTTCCCGCATGAGCCGGAGCATAAGCTTTCCAACTTGAAATTTCGCCCTTACGAGATTGTCGAGTAGTAAATGAAACGTGTACGGCCTGTTGGATCGATTGGTAAATAACTTCTGTTGAAAGGCCAAGAAGGGTTCCAATACCCGCGGCTTGTGCCGGGCAAAGGTGCGCGATATGATCCTTCTTGTGTTTGTGCAAGCAGATCCCTTTGACGAGGTTCACGTGCAACTCATAACCAGTCACAATTCCCTTGAGGAGTGCTTGACCGTTGAGGCCTTTTTGCTGGGCGACCGCAAGAATTGGTGGGATGTTATCGCCAGGGTGGCTATAATCAGCAGCTAAAAAAGTATCATGGAAATCAAGTTCACGAACAGCAGTACCGTTAGCCCAAGCGGCCCATTCAGGAGAAAATTTTTGATTGTTTGGCATTCCAAAAACAGTGGCTCCGCCTTCACGAGGATGGGAAAGAGCTTGAGCACGAGCACTGGCAACCGGGCGACGATTGGCCGCCGCAATAGCGACCGAAGCGTTATCGATAATTCGATTGATAACCATGTCAACAACATCGGGTTTAATCAGAGTGTTGTCTGTAGCTGCTTCGGCCATTTTCCAAGCCAATTGGTCTTTTCTTTCAATCTTTTCCTTTGAAGGGTAAACGCGAACGAGATGCTTTTGCATGGGCCATCCTTTGTTACAAAAAATTAGAATTTACGGCGTAATTTCCAATTGGCCAATGTGGTAGAAAGTTGGGGATAAGTCCATCGGAAAATGGGATTTCCCGGTTTATAGAGTTACCGCAGAGTACGAACTCTAGCAAATTTATCGAAATGGTTAAAAATTAAGCAAAAGCTGGCTTCAGTCTTTGGTTCGCGGAGGTCGTGAATCCTGATTTGAGTGACCCAATTTGTTGTTAAAGAGACTAAAAAGGTCGTCTAACTTTTATACAAAGGCTTCAAAACCTGATGGCCTAAATTGGCATTTTCATTTAATAGGTGTCAGATTGCTGACAGATAATAGAGATTTAGCCACTCTCTGGATACGCTGTTTGAGCACTCAATGAATATTGTTTATTTTTGGCCTTTTTGTTGCTTTGGGGGATTTCCCAGTACGGAAACTAAACAACCAATTTTATTCGAAGTGAATAGAATTGAACAAAACAAGGAGAAAATTTTATGAAATCAGTATTGGCATTAGGACTAGTACTAGCAGGTCTTCAGGCGAATGCAGCAAAGTTTCAAAGCTGCGTGGAAGAGTCACATAAAAAATGTGGTACAATTACTACAGTTTTTGCGACATTAGCCACAGAAGGGACTGAATGTACAATGGTTCAAGAGGGGAGATCCGATGAAACAGGAATTCCATACTCTGGAAAAGTTCTATTCAAAGACAGCAACACTCTCTATTCTATCGACACTGACACCTGCAACGTAGCAAGAGAAGAGATTTGGGGTAAGTTCGAAGAAGTGAAACAATTGAAAGGCCGAGTTTTCGCTCGTACGTCAGCATCTGAAGGTGGTCATGTTTATGTTGTTGCGCGAAACAATCAAATTGTTTTATTGAAAAACTCTAAAGGCAAACCTTACAAAGGTGTGACTGATATGAAAATTGATGCTGAAGCGGAGACGATCGCATTTGCATTTGATCAATCTAAAAAGCTTCAGCAGCCCCTTTCTTTGAAACAAATTTTTGAAAAGTTAAATTAATAAGGTTCTGTTGTTTAAGCAATGAATCCTTCAGGAAATGAGGATTCATCTGATGAAACGAACTAAAAGGACTTGTCATACTGACTCGGTTTCGGGTCAGTATGGCAGTCATCGCTAGAAAAACGATTGTGCGTCCTATTTTATTTTTACTATGGTATGAATTGCCTCTTGATATCGAAGTTTTTTCTTTAAAGGTGTCCCTTTTTGTAACTTTGTTTAAAAATCTACAGTTTCAAACAAAATATATTTATTGTATAGTCCTCCTATCGATGGGAAGTGAACAATTGCAGCCCCATCAGCATTTAAACGTTTGGTCTGGCAGAAATCCCCGTCCGGTGGGATTGAAACCAAGAGGAGTTTGCAGTGATAAAACAACTTTTATTTATTATGATTGCCGTTTCCGTCTTTGCAGTGGACCTGTGGGCGGAGGAACCTGCTGCTGTAGCCGCCTCGGCTGTGGCTCTAATTCCAGAAACTCAGGTTTCGAATGAGTGTTCAGAAAAGCCTGGACGACCGTATAAGACATATTCAGCATTTGGTTTAGGCACGGATGGCGTCTTTTATGGAGTGAAGTCGGGTCAATTGAAACCGATCAATATACCCAAACAAGAACCAGTTGTTGTGCAGAAGGACAGTGGTAGCCTCGGTAGCTCTCTGGCGAGTCCTCAGTTTGATTACGAAAAAGCTAAAGAATCCATTGCCGCATTTAAAAATGCAAACAGGATCTCAAGTGAACTCTGTGCCGACGGTGTTTCAGGGCCGATTGGGGCGGATGTCGCCGGGAGTTCTAGACCAGATCCAGATACAACTCCAACAGAGGGTAAAAGAAATCGTTATCCGGGAGGCCGCGGCGGAGTCGACTGCAATGTGAATGGTAAAGCTGATAGTTATGTCTTAGCTTTGAGTTGGCAGCCTGCTTTTTGTGAAAGCAAAAGGAGCAAACCAGAATGCACTCAACCTGAATTTTTGAAACCAGATCAGTATCAATCAAAAAATTTCACTTTACACGGTTTATGGCCCAACAAAAAAGACTGTGGGATCAATTATGGATTTTGTAATGGAGTTGAAAGAAAATCGTCATTTGCAGCTTATGATCCCCTAGTGTTGAAGGCTGAGACGACTAGTCTGTTGGGAAAGGTGATGCCGAGTTTTCGAGCCAAAAGTTTTCTTGAACGTCACGAATGGAACAAACATGGAACCTGTCAATCGCGAAACGAAGATGATTACTTTACCTATGCTGCAAGTTTAGTTGAGCAGTTTAATTCACTCCGTGTGGTGACCGAGGTTGTTCGGAATGGAATTGGAAAGAAGATTAAAAAGTCAGATTTCATGAATGCAATAGATAAGGAATTAGGCGAAGGAGTATCTAATCACATCGTGTTTATTTGCAAGAAAGGAATGTTGGTGGAAGTGAATATCCCGTTGAAAAAAGATTTACCCACCAATCCATCACTGATTGACTCAATTAATTTTGAGGAATCTGGTTGGGTTCGTGGGTGTGGTGATGAAATAATCATTGATGAACCTTGATGGAAGTCACTGCCCCTGGGCGAGCAGTGACAATAAAAATTACTTAATGATTAAGTTTAAGATCTTTCCTGGTTTATAAATGACTTTATCGATTTTCTTTTCGCCAATGGCAGACTTTACTGTTCCCACAGACAATGCCAATTCCACCGCTTCCTGTTCTGTGGCCTTCAAAGAAAGCTCGATGGTGCCGCGGGTTTTCCCAAGGACCTGTACAGCGGTGACAATAACATCATCTTGCACTAATTCAGGATTGTATTTTGGCCATGCCGCCAAAGATACAAACCCATCGCCACCCAGTTTTTCCCAAATCTCTTCGGCAATGTGAGGCGCAAAAGGCATCATGAGTTGCGCTAAGATCTTCAAGGTTGATTTTGGTTTTATCTCAGCACGATAAAGTTCGTTTACTAAAATCATCATCGCGCTGATCGCCGTATTGAAGCCGAGAGTTTCAATATCCTCAGTCACTTTTTTGATGGTCTTATGGAGGAGTTTTTCTAGGTCGGGTGGTAAAGATTCATCGGTGGCGACCACTTGGCCCTTGTCATCCGCAACCAACCTCCAAACCCGATCGAGAAAGCGTCGAACACCATCAATACCGTTAGTTGCCCAAGGTTTGTCCTTATCGAGCGGCCCCATAAATGAGACATAACAGCGAATCGCATCAGCACCAAAGTCATCACGAACTTCATCGGGATTGATAACGTTACCACGTGACTTAGACATTTTTTCGCCATCAGGTCCGAGAATTAAACCCTGATGTACAAGTTTCTGAAATGGTTCCGGGCAACTAACCAGGCCAGCATCAAAAAGCACTTTGTGCCAGAATCGTGAATAGAGCAGGTGACCCACTGTGTGCTCAGCACCGCCTAAATAAAAATCCACCGGCATCCAGTATTTTTGGGCTTCATCGCTAAACGGTGCAGAGTCATTGTGAGGATCAATGTATCGCAAGAAATACCAGCTAGAACCCGCAGATCCGGGCATGGTATCAGTTTCACGTTGGCCCTGACCCAACGAGCCTTTATATTGGACCCATTCTTTAGAACGTGCGAGGGGCGCTTCGCCGGTCTCGGTTGGCTGATAGTCCGCTACCTCCGGCAAGACCACCGGCAATTCATTGACGGGGACACCGCGAGCCATGCCGTCAGAACATTGAACAAGTGGGAAGGGTTCGCCCCAATACCTTTGGCGACTAAAGAGCCAATCACGTAACTTGTATTGTACTCTTTTTTTACCAATTCCAAGATTTTCTAATTTGGCTATGGCAGCACTGATGGCAGCGGTTTTTTCCATGCCGTTCAAAAATTCAGAGGCCACTAAGGTGCCTTCTCCTTCAAAGGGTAATTCGCCGCCGTCCAATACTCGCACAATCGGCAAGTTGAAAGACTTCGCGAATTCAAAATCACGTGTATCATGGCCTGGGACTGCCATAATGGCGCCAGAACCATAATCCATCAGTACGTAATCGGAAAGCCAAACAGGAATTGTTTGGTTTGTGAATGGATGAACCGCATAGGCTCCAGTAAAAACGCCAGTCTTTTGATTAGAAGCTTTGCGATCAATTTCGCTTTTTGTCGCGGAAGCTTTTTTATATTCTATAACTTTACCGAGCTGATCTTTGCTGGCAATTTTTTCTGCCAAGGGATGCTCTGGCGCGATCACCATAAAGGTGACACCAAAGAGTGTGTCGGGACGAGTGGTATACACCTCCAGAGTTTCAGGATGGTCATTGAGTCGGAAATGAATTTCTGCGCCTTCACTTTTGCCAATCCAATTACGCTGACCTTCTTTAGTTCGTTCAGGCCAATTGACTAACTCCAAATCATTAAGAAGTCGTTCGGCATAATCCGTAATTTTTAACATCCATTGTTTCATGGGTTTTCGAATGACAGGGTGACCGCCACGCTCGCTTTTACCATCAACCACTTCATCGTTGGCCAAAACGGTTCGAAGCGCAGGACACCAGTTCACTGGCGCTTCGGTTTGGTATGCCAGGCCTTTTTCAAAGAGCTTTAAAAATATAAACTGAGTCCATTTGTAGAAACTGGGATCACAGGTAGAGACTTCGCGATCCCAATCAAAGCTGTAACCAAAAGATTGCAAAGTTTTACGAAAGTTAGTGATTGCACCTTTAGTTGTGACTTCAGGGTGCACACCTGTTTGAATGGCATATTGTTCGGCCGGCAAGCCAAACGCATCATAACCCATCGGATGGAGCACATTAAAACCAAGAGCTCGTTTGTAACGAGCAACAATGTCAGTGGGGGTGTAAGAGGCGAGGTGCCCAACATGTAACCCAGAGCCAGACGGGTAGGGAAACATATCCAGGGCGTAGTACTTGGGCTTTTTTGAGTTATTATCAGCGCGAAATGTTTTGGCGTCAGCCCACTTTTTCTGCCATTTGGAATCGAGTTCATGATGATTAAAGGACATGCGATTACACTCCCGGTATTGCAAGTTACATATATGTTATTTGATAGCATGAACTCTAGAAAGTACCAATTGAAATGTGCATTCTGAATGGGCTCTCACCGCGATCTCGATCGGTGTCAAGTTTCCAAGCAAACTCAATATTAGCCGGTCCTACAGGAGTGGCATAACGAATACCAAAACCCGCAGCATCACGATAAGGGTCCTTAAATTTAATGTTATCAACTTTTACGAGGCCGCCATCATAAAACACGGCACCACCCACAGAACCCCAAATTGGGAACCGGATTTCTGATTTGAGCAATAAGAACTGGCTTCGATTTTTAAGCAGATAAGTTTCATCGGCAGAAATATTTAAATCATGATCATTAGGGAATCGTTCACTGGTACCGGCTTCAAAACCCCGAATGGTAGAAAGTCCACCGAGTACAAAGCCCTTTTTATCATATGGGACACCGTCTTTGCCGCTCATGTTCATGAGATCACCGATACGAATCGAGTTAGCAAAGACCAAGGGATTTGGCGCGTGGAAAGGAAGATAATGTGTGAAGCTGCCGGTGGTTTTCATATACTCGATGGATCGAGTATTGCCCAAAAAGGGATTTGAGTACTCGAGCTGCATTCGGGTGAGCGTTCCAGTCGTGGGATTGAAAGGATGATCTCGAAAATCGATTTCAACTGCAGGCCCAGTCCAACCTAAATTAAGTACGTCTTGAGTCACACCAAGTTTAGAAACTTCAACATCGTTATCAATTTTGAAGCTGCGCAACTGAGTAATGCTCCACAGGTCATAGGTAAATAAAATATGGGAAGTTAAGTTTTGCTCTAAAAGGAAGTCAAACTGATAGCTATCTGTCCCTTTTCGATTTTCATAGTTATCCACTTGAACGGCACGGGTGAAGTTAACACGACCTTTTGTTCGGGAATCAAGCAAGTAAGGTTCGAGGTAGCCGGCAGTTAGTTTCAGTTCTGGAAACTGTATATCAGCAACGTTGTAGTTGATTTCTGCCCGACCTGAAACAGCCCGTGCCGTTCCACCGATATTACGGTAAGCAATACCCGCAAATCCTCTCAAAGTGAATTCACGTTCATTGGTGACCCCGGCACCGACATTAAAAAGACCAGGGGGACGTTCAGATACTTTAATGATTACGGTTCGGTCGGCAATTTGAGTGCGCTGCTCTAAAGTTTTAATCTCCACGGAATTGAAGATAGAAAGTTTTTGCAGGCGACGCGTTGATTCCTCTATTTTTGATGGAGTGAGAACATCACCCTCTTTAAAATCGACCTCTTTACGTAGTACATATTCCTTTGTGAGAGCATTGCCATCAATAAGGATTGAAGACACTTTAACAAGTGGGCCCTCTTCAACAATAAAATCCAGAAGGGCCATGGTGTTATCCTCATTGTAAATCACCAAGTTTTCTTTTTCATTGAGGATGCGGAATTCTAAGAAACCTTTTTCTTGGCAGTGAAGCTTCAATTGTTGAATCCCTTGCTCCAACTGTCCTAGCTTTAACGCTTCACCCTCGGAGAGGGCTAATACGCCGGCCAATTCCGTTTCATTCATCTGTTTCAATCCATGAAAGGTTATTTTGCTGATTCGAGTGAGAGGGCCTTCATCTAGGTTTACGGCAATGGTAATTTTGTCTTTAGTTTTGTTGAACAAATAACGGGATGAAATTAGTTTAGATTTCAAGAAACCAGAGTTTTGCAGTTCAATGAGCAAGTTTTTAAGACCTTGTTCAAAGTCATTTCGATGGAAAAAACCTTTGGCAACAGTGTCGCCGCTGTGTTCTTGCAAAAAGGTTTTATAATACTTCTCGGGTTGGCTGATCGAGCCCTGAATTTCAATGGCTTCAATTTTTACCGCTGAACCTTCAGTGACATTAAAAAGCAAGTTTGAGCGGACATTGGGCTGAATCACTTTTTCTTCGCCTTTGATTTCCACTCGTGAATAGCCTTTTTTCCAATAAAACTCTTTTAGTTTGCTCAACAATTCTGGCAAGACGTTGGGATTTGCCGATGATAATGTATTCAAATCAAGAGCAGAGACCAATCGAGGAGTTGGAATCATGTAGTTACCTTCAAAGAGCACATTATATTGCTCAGTCCGCTCGATGTGGTAAGTCAGATCAACTCCCGTTTTAGCTTTGTCCATGTGGATATCTGGGCCTTGGACGTTGGCGCGAATGTAACTGTGATCTCTGAAATACTCCTGCATTTGTTTTGGGATCGCGGCCATCAGTTGAGGATTATAAATTTTCCCAATGTTTTTCTTTATGACCCTGTTGAGACGAGACTCTAGAGTCTTATTAGCGCAAGTTAAATAGATTGAATTTATACGAACAGGATTACTTTCTTGTATGCGAATGATTATGTCCACTAAATTTCCGGGAACATCAGAAAAACTGATATCAACGCTGGCATTCAAAAAGCCTTGCTCCAGATAGAAGCTTTTAATCTTGTCGCGCAGATCGTTGAGAATGCGCGAATCAAACTTCTGCCCCTGCTCCAACTGCAAGAGTTGAGTCACATCATTTGAATCAAAGCTGGTCATGCCGTTAAAAATAATGCGATTGATATTCTTTAAGATTCGGTATTGCAGCTTCAATGAATCACTATTTTCCAGAATTTGCACATCATCAAAAGTGCCTTTTCCCATGAGATATCGAATCAGCTTATCAAGGTCTTCGAATTCCGGGGAATCAGCGGCGAGACTGGGAAATTTGCCGATAACTTCTGCCTTCAACTCAGCAGGAAAGTCATTCCAATGGATTGGCTTGGCAAATGAGACTGTAGCAATGGAAAATAAAGCAAAGGTGAGTACGAAATACAAGAGGGTTCTCATCATTTGAACTCCACCTTATACTCCAGGTCTAGACCAAAAACACTAGTTTCTGATTGGTGACCGCTGGTGGTCGATGTGCCTTCTTGCCCGGCTGATTTTTCGTAAGTCACAACGGTGCTCCATCGATCATTTAACAAATATTGAAAACGCACATCATAGTGCTGGTTTTCACTGAAAGAACTTGTGGCAGAAGCGTTTAATTTGCGGGGGATGATATCCTTTGAAACTGTCACTCGGGGAAGAGCAACGTTTTTTGTATCGTCGAAGCCAGAGGAGAATTTAACATCAACACCCAAACTTTGCTTGATTTCCTTATTCAATGGGTTGGCTGAGATGATCGCTGTTCCAAGTTGGTATCCGGTTTGTGCCGCCTGTTGGCTGGAGTCAATTTGCGAGTCAAGTTTCTGCGTTGTTACTCCCAAAGCTAAGAGCGAAATAATATCTTGTTCTTGCAGTGGAGGTTGACTGGTGAAAGATAACTGAGACGACTTGGCTTTGCCTTGCAGGAGTAAGCTGATTTCATATTTATCCACGATAGAACGCGCAGTAAAATACAGTTCAGGATTGAGCTCCGTCGGATCATTAAATTTAACTAAGCCAGATTGAACTTCGAAGATTTTATCTCGAAAGAAGAGCTGTGCCTGAGGAAGAGTTTTGACAGATCCTAGCAATATTGGATTTTGAGGGGGGCCTTTTACTTGAAGTTGCCCAGTCAGGAATCCGGACATTTGGGGATTTTTAATTTCGACTTTTTTATCTAAGAAGATCTGGAGATCTAAAACAACCGGGTCGAAGCCGGAGTTTGCAATGTTCTTGGGAAGATAGACGGACTGGCGGACATTATTATCAGTGGAGTCTGTGCTAAAGTCCTTATCAATAAAAGCTTGGGTCACGCGATAACTGCCACTGAGAGTATAAGGAAACCAGTTCCCCGAAAACACCACGTCACCTGACCCTGAACTCTGAACATGCTCTGGTACTTCCATCTGTAAGTTTCGCAATTGCGCTTTGACATCGACGCGAACATCTTTGAGACCATTGATATTGATGGAGCCATCACCGACCAAGGAGCCTCCGGCCAAGGAGCCCCGAATTGACTCAATGATAATTCGCTTCTGACTAAATTCCAAATGGGAGTTGATATGGTCAAACAAAGGAGAAAACCCTTTTAGCTTAACGTCAACTTCATGCAGATCGAGATCACCATAAACCTCTGGGGATTTTAAACTGCCGCTCAACCGAATTTGGCCCTTGACGGGGCCGCTGATATCGTCGAGGAAAGGAGTAAACAACTGAAGAAGTCGCAGATCTATGCTTCCACCAAAGTTAACTTTTAATTGCGAAGGACTAAAGTCCTCTCCTGTGGCAAGGATCTCTGATTGAAAGCCCTTGACGGAAAAATCTTTGAGCGTGGCCATACCATTGTCAAAGTAAACAAACATTGGTTTGCTGTTCCTAAGAAAATGCTCGCCTCGGGCCAGATAAAGGTCGTCGATGCGTGCTATTCCGGAAGATGCAAAGATATTGTTATCTTCCGACTGGATATCCATTTTGAAGGAAAGTAAGGAGCGATAATCATTTCGCAATGGACTTCCCATCAATAAAGCTAAAAAGTCGGCGAAATCAAATTTTTGGACCTCCATAAACAAGCGCGCTTGGTCATCCTCTTTGTAAGGTAAATCAAGGTCAACACGGATTTGATGGCCGATAAGATCAAGTGTCAATGATCGGCCCAGGGAATCCGTTTCAAAAATAAACTTGGAATCAGGGAGTTCCGAGTCGCCGAGGGTGGTGTGTTCAATTTTTCCCTCAAGAAAAATATCTGGCTTTAAAATATGGTTATTGATCGACATATGGAAGTCGATGTCGCCGCCTAATGTCTTTACATATCGGGATAAAAATGTGCTGTTTTCAAGCTTGAAGTTATTGCCGTCGACCTCAAGGGTCAAGTGGCCTGTCGGCATGGATTTTCCATTAATGGTGATAAGGGCTTTGCCTTTTTGAAGGGTGTTGTTGTCAATAGTGACGAGCCCGTCTTTGGCCACCCAGTCCCACTTGATTTCGTCATAGGTTTCGCCTTGGATGTCACCTTTCTGCAAGATTCCATCAAAATGATAGTTCAGTTTTCCGAGATGAAAGGGGCCTTCGAACTGGGCGCGGGTTTTACCAACTCCGGTAGCCGTGAAGGGAATTGGGACCCTCTTAGATAAAGCAATAATCGCATCACTGGCATACAGTTCAGGGCTCTCTACGAGTCCTTTGAGGCGGGACTGCACTAAATCAACATCCAACTGCGCCATATAAAGACTGTTAAAAAGTTTTGCTTGAGGAGCATCGATCAGCAAATGACCTTTTTGGTAGGAGACCTTTCCTTCGATGTTACCAAGCTCAAAGTTTTCAAACCAAAAGTCTTGGGTGGAGAGTGCGATATCGAGCGTGGCTGTCTGGGAATTACCTTGAGTTCGTCCCTGCAGTTTTCCTTTGCCATCAAAAGTTAAATTTGCGAGTGGACTTGCATCTTTGAAATCAAGGGCCTCAGTTTCAAAATCAATCACGAATCCTGTTTCGTAGTTGATAACCCCATGGGAGCGACCTTGGGATAGTGGAAGTATTACAGAAGAGCTATAGGTGACTTCTTTTGCATCGACAGACACGGTGCCTTCACCAGAAAATCTCTCGAGTGCTATGATGGGGGCTCCTGGTCCGTGAAATTGAGAGCGGACATCCAGTTTTTTACCTTCAACATTTCCTTCACAATCTAAATTAAAACTATTTAATAGCTTTCCCTGGCATTTCAAATTCCCGGCTATCATTAGCTCCACCGGAATTCGATTAAGGTGGATTTCCAAAAATAGTTTTTGTAAGTCAAGAGACTGCAAATCAATTTTGGCACTGATTTCATCTTTATGGATATTCCAATCAAGGTCATTGATCTGAGCTGTCCCTGAAGGATGCTGAAAAGTCAATTCTGGAGAGGATATGTGCTTCTTATCGAAACGAATGTGTGATTTCAAATTGCCGATGGAAAAATCACTGATTTTCGCATTGGAGATTTGCGTTTCAAGTTGCAAGACTGGCTCCTGCCATTTTTCA
Organism: uncultured Pseudobdellovibrionaceae bacterium; assembly: GCA_964648725.1. Classification (GTDB taxonomy): domain Bacteria; phylum Bdellovibrionota; class Bdellovibrionia; order Bdellovibrionales; family Bdellovibrionaceae; genus CAUJGP01. The sequence goes on from CAZYOE010000002.1 coordinate 46,505, forward strand.
ATGTCAAATTTGCCTTGGCTGCGGATCTGTCCCTTGATTGATGGTGTTGATCTGAGTCCTGCAAAAGCTAGCCAAGTCGCAAGATCTTCAAGATCTAACTTTACATCAGCATAACCTGATAGGTGAGGTTGGGTGATAACTTTAGAGAAATTGATGAACTCGCCTTGAATACCGATTTTACTGGCTTCAGAGGTAAGCTCAAAAGACGTTAGTTGCAGCGTTTTTGTTGAGAGTGATCCCTTCGAAGAGAAATTAAAAACCTCGGGAGTCGCTTGGGAATTGCTCGCGATGAGAGCCTTGGATTTGATTCCGTAGTGTATCGTTTGGGGGGCTGTCTGCAAGAGCAAATCTCCATTTAAGGACATGGGCGGACTATTTTTTGTTACTTGCAACGACACATTGGTATTTTCAACAAGCACCATCTTGATGGGGATGACTTGGAGGGCATCAAAGATTTCATTGATTGGCAGCTGCGTGCTTCGTTCTTTCGAAGTAGGAATATTTTCAAAAGCTAACCTTGTTTGAATTTCTTCAAAACGTATGATGGAAAATTTAATTTGGCCTGCGAGGAGGTTGAGAAAATCTAAATTTGCAGTAATGGCCTTGACCTCAAGTGGGGTCATCCAGTTGGAGGGGCTCGGGGGCGACAATTTTAAACCCTTAACTTCAATTCCTGGAGGAGCGAGATTTATTCTGAGACTTTGTACTTCTAAATCCCAGCGAATCATTTTTTGTAACGTCTCTTTGGCGCGAGAAATGGCGAAAGTGGCCAATTTTCTCTCGCTATAATGCCATAGAACACTGAGCGTGAAATAAACCAAGAGCGAGGGTATAAAAAGCCAGAGGAATCTCCTCATAGTTCCAATCTCCAATCCTTTAAAATCGAGGAGGCGAGTCTGTAGTCAGGTTTTATTTGGATGAGATTTTCCATTAATTCAATAGCTTTTCTGCGGTCCCCTAGTCCCCAGAAACATTGCGCCACATAGTAAACTTTAGCGGTGTAAAAGGCCGGGTCCTCTTGATGCTTTAACTCAAGTTCCTTCATGTAGGAGAGGGTTTCAGCGTATTTGTGATTAAGTATTAATAGATCTAGATGCAGCCAGTCACGAACTGAAGTCTCCTCCATGTAAGGAATGAGCTGGAGCGCGTGACTATAATCTTCTAAAAACAAAAAAAAGTAAATGTAACCGTTGATATCTGAATGCTTATAAAAACTATCAGTTTCGAAAGCGAGGAGCACTTGTTCGAAGTATTTTTGAAGACATTGCTTTTCATCGTCAGTAAAGGTTTCAATGGAAAGGGTTTGAACACTACGCCGTTCATTTTTATAACGCTGAAAAAAGCGCTGGAGATCTTCGGTTTCAAAACGTTTCAGAAGCTCTTTTCCTTGTTTGTCGTTTGGAAAGAACTTCATAAATTTTTGGATAGTTTGTTTTTCAATGCTGAAATTTCGACTCTGGTTAAAAACGCGAATTTGATCAAGCAGCGTTTGCCGATGCCGCTCCTTAACTTGAATCTTTCTCTGAATTTGACTGAGCTTGATGTCACCCTCAAAAGGATAAAGCGTATCGAATAAATCGCTTACTGTAAATTCATCGAGCTTGCGGTTGTCCGAAATATAGTTTTTCAAGGCTTCGTAAACGGGGTTCTTGATATTCGGAACAAGAAACTTCAGAGCCTTTCCTAAATAAAACCAGCTAACCGGTTCATCTTTTTCTAAACATTCAAGATTAAAATGTAAAACTTCTTTGTAGGCACCATTACTAAAAAGAAAATTACAGATGATATTAACATCAGATGGAGTGAGACCACGAGCTCGCCAAAATGGTAAAAAGGAATTCACACATGCAGATGCAGAATTCATTTTCGACATGAAATTGAAAATATCCGTTTCAATTTGTTTTGACAAAAAAACTCCTAATTCCTCTAACAAATTCAGGGGATTAGTTTATTAAAAACTCCATGTTTTATTATGAGACAGAGGCAAACAAAAGGGGAGGCTGGTTTCACAAGCACGCCTTGAGACTGGCTCAGGGGTTAAATTTTGAGGCGATCAGGTCAGGGAAATGCTTGCTGCCGCTTTACCAGACTTGTGCGGCAGCCGTACTGGACAAAAGCCTTAACGGATAGCTACACGTTCAACGTAATCACCAGTTGAAGTATCAACGCGAAGTGTGTCGCCTTCATTGATATGAAGAGGAACGGTGACGACAAGTCCAGTTTCGAGGGTGGCAGGTTTGCTGCCGCCAGTGACGGTATTTCCGCGCACACCCGGATCAGTTTTGGTCACCTTAAGATGCACAGCTTTAGGAACTTCCACTGAAATGGCCCGTTCGTTAAACAAAAGAATGTTAACCACTAGATTTTCAGTCAGATAGTTTGCAGTTTCGCCCACTTCATCTTTATGCATGCAAATTTGTTCGAAGCTGGTTTGATCCATAAAATTATAGCCGTTGTCATCAAGGTACAGGAAGGTCATCTCTTTATTTTCAACGTTTGGTACACCAAATTTTTCGCCGGACTTGTAGGTTTTTTCAAGGAGCTGACCCGTAATTAAATTTCGGAGTTTAGTTCTGGTAAACTGATTTCCTTTACCTGGCTTAACGTGTTGAAAATCCACAATCGCATAGGGCATATTGTCTTCAAGTAAAACTTTTAAACCTTTTTTAAAATCAGCGGTTTCGTACATTCCTGTCCTCTTTTCATAGGGTCGAGTTTTTCATTAAGAGGGTCTAATAAAGCGAATTTTAAACACTATGTCAAGGTTCAACCCTGTGCTTAGTCTATGTTCAGAACTAGCCTTTTAAAGGGCAAAATTAAGCCGAAAAGGCCTTTGAGTGATGTTACGGACCTTACTTTTGTTTAGTTTTGGGAGCTTTTGGGCAAATTAGCTTCAACCACTCAATGAGTTTTTTTGCTGCGATGGAAGGTTCCTCGCTAATAGGCGTGATGTCTTCTTCGACCACTTTCTCAATGGCACTTTTGCAATTTGTAATATTCAATTTTTTGGGAGCAACAGCTTTTAATAGCGTTGAGAACTGCATAACCTGAGTCAGTTCTTCGTCATTGAGTTTATCAGCATTCGCTATAAGCTCTTTGTCCGCCCAATTTTGAAAGGCAACCAAGAATTTTACTTTCTTATCAAACGAAATATTACCTTTCAAGTGTTTATCCACAATGCCTTTTTTATTGGTAAGCTCAGAAGCAAACGCACCAGCCGCCGCAAAAATTAGGGGAATAATAAACAAAATAATTTTACTATTAACCTTCATATCGTTAGTCTACACCTAAAGGCTCTTTCTGAGGGAAACAATTCATAAGATTGTGGCGTAATGTCAAATTGTTGAAAGGAACTAATATGAACTTGGCAGGTTGTTTTGCAAGTCTGTTGCTCATTTTATCGATTCAGGCGGCCAATGCTGAGCCCGTAGAAGTGACTGTAAAGCTTTCTCCAGTGGGATCTTATGTGGCCAAGACATCAAGTGTTGAAGGCAATGTGACCGTTGAAGGCGGAAAAGTAAAAGCAACTATGATTAAGGTATTAACAAAGTCTCTAAAAACCGGAATCGAACTTAGAGACAAGCATACCATTGAAAGGCTCCAGGCGGATAAGTTTCCTGAGATCACCTTAGTATCTGGTGAGGGTGAGTTAGGAAAAGGGAAAGGCGTCATTAAAATCAAGGGAATTGAAAAGAAAATTGTAGGAAACTATAAAGTTGAAGGCGGCAAAGTGAAAGCTGACTTCAAACTATCCCTGAAAGACTTTGGTATTGAAAAAGTTAGGTACTTAGGTGTTGGAGTGAAGGACGAAGTTGAAGTCAAGGTGCAATTACCGGTTAAGAAGTAGTATTTTTTAATAATAGGGCCTCGATGTCTGAAGCAATAGCTTCGGGTTTCGTGGTTGGAGCATAGCGATGGACGACTGTTCCCTTCCGGTTTATTAAGAATTTTGTAAAGTTCCATTTGATGGCCTCAGTACCTAATAGTCCGGGGCTATTTTTTTTCAAATATTGAAAAAGTGGGTGTGTGTTGGGGCCATTGACGTCAATTTTTTCAAACAAGGGGAAGCTAATGGCAAACTTTGTTAAACAAAAGTCCTTTATGGCAGAGGAATCCCCTGGTTCTTGCTGCCCAAATTGATCACAGGGGAAACCAAGGACCATAAACCCCTGGTCTTTATATTTCGAATAAAGGTTTTGCAGGCCCTCATATTGAGGAGTAAAGCCGCAGAGACTGGCGGTATTTACGATTAAAAGTACTTTGTCTTTAAACACTCCAAGGTTTTGGCCTTTTCCTTCGATTGTTTTCGCATCAAACCCATAAATAGTTTCCATAGAAGCTCCTTAAAATAAAAAAAGCCATCCCTAGGGACAGCTTTTAACGGATCATTTATGCTGAAACAACCTAAATTCCAAATCCGACAAAAATCTTAGCATAAGAGCCAGACATATTCAGATCATGCACGCGCGCGGTATTAAGCGAATCAGTGGCATCTTTATATTTCATGGACATTGTTCCAACTTCAGCGCCGACCATAAAGCCAAGTAAGCTGGCGCCCGCTTCTAAACCAAGGCTGTAGGAACTTACTTTGCTAGAAGAAATCTTACTGATTTCAGACCCACCGGATGTCAATTTGATGGAATTAGAATGATTGAGTCCATAGGTAAAGATGGGACCCAAGTAAATCAAGGTATTGATGAGACGGTAATTGACGATCAGTGAAGTTCGATTTAATTGATTCTCGATTCCGAGCAGGCTGGAGTCATAAGCGATCTTCATGTTCTCCATTCGCAATCCACCGCCGAGTCCAACCAAGGGTATCGTTGCAATGGCGTCTAGGGTTAGGCCTGCATTAGGAGTTGCCGAAGGGATGTCTGACGAGCTGCCTGTATAAAAGCCTGCCATGTCAGGCTTCGAAGAAAGAATTCCGTAACCAGCTCTCACTTCAAAAAGGGCCATTGAGGGCTGGGCAATAAACAAAAGAAATAGGGAAAGCAGACTATATTTGTGCATGAGATCTCCTTTTAAAGACTCGGCCAACGATTAATTTGTCGAGGTACCTTTAAATGTTAGAAGGAGATCAAGCTAGGAGCAATCAAACAAGTGTTGTGACGCGTTGAGCTTGAGTCAGTTCGAGTTGTTAGAAGTTACTCAACAATATTTGTGGAGAATGGCTATGATAGAGTCACTATGGCATACGTTATTGAAAACTTTAATTCTTGGAATGAATCGCAAACCCAACTCCGTGAACTCTTGGGAATTAACGATGATAAAATTCGTTGTTTTCCCTATTATGGTTTAGGGCATGCCTTGACAGATCTCCTTTATGGGCTCAAAGAATTTTGGCCAACACGAAAAAACTTGGCGTTGGGAGCTTTTGGAAGTCCGTTGCTCAAAGATGCGGTGTCGGGATTTGTGCGAGAAGGCGTTGCGGTTCAATTCTTTGAAAACCCCCGTAAGAACTCCCTCGATGAATGGTTCAATGCGCTTCCTAAGGACTTATTGACGGCTATTCTGGTTCGCGATCATTGTTTGACGGGACAAATTCTTGCGAGTGACGACGAATTTTTAAAACTCAACGAAAAACGAATTCCTCATGTAGAGGTACAGTACGCCTGGGGGTTTTCGCATGCTAATTTGCCCCACCCCTTTGGGGCGCAAATTAGGGTCATAGATTCGGAGAAAGCGGTTGTCGTGATGGGACATCGATTTCGGTTGATGTCTCATTCCGCCAATCTAATCAATTGGACCAGTCTCAACTGGGAGCCATCACTGAAGGTGGCGATCGAGCAAAGCCGGGACAACCAAGAATGGGTGGAAGGGTTTGAAAAGAGTCTCGAAACCTTGCAGACAAGCATTAAGGTTTATTACTCCAAGAATAGCTCGCGTTTATTTGATCGGTCGGTTTTGAACCTCAATGGTGTGAATGGCGATTTTTTTCTAGCTCGCCTTTTGAAATACTTAAAGCAGCCACCAATCCTGCCTGCTGGTTATGAGGTTCGTGGCGAAACAACAAATTTATCGCGTTGGCAAGGGCCGATGTCTTGGCCATGGTGGGGAGCTACTCCTTTGTCGGAGTTGGAGCAGCGGTCATTGGTGGTTCTGTCAGCTTCGTTTATCAGAGAGCAATTGACCGCTGAAATCATAAATGCTGTTTATTTGCAGTGTTGTTCAGAACTGAATAAAAACTGGGAGAAAGTTTCTTGAAAAAAAAAGTAATTCGCAAAAAAAATAGAAAACCTGAATTATGGGTCATCAAAATTGGAAGTCAATTAATCACCGATGGTGGCCCGCTTCTGATTAGGGCATTGATTCAGGAGATTTCGACTCTTATTAAATCACGCCAACTTAAAATAGTTTGGGTGACCTCTGGAGCGATAGCTTCCGCGCGCCAACGGCTTCAATATCAGTGGCATACTCTTCCGGAAAAACAGGCGTTGAGCGCGCTTGGGCAACCGATGCTTATGGAACTCTATAATTTGGCCTTGCAGTCCCAAGGCCTGATGGGTGCGCAAGTTCTCCTGAGCTACTCGGACTTTCGAAGACGAGAAAGTAAAGTTAATTTGTGTAACACCATCAATAAACTTTTAGAATGGGATGTGGTACCGCTACTTAATGAAAACGACGTTGTCGCCACCGATGAAATTCAATTTGGCGATAACGATCAGCTGTCTGCCATGGTGGCATGTGAACTTCATGCGGATCGATTGGTGATATTAACGAACGTGGAGGGTCTATATGATCGTCATCCGTCGGAGGCGGGAGCGAAGTTGATTCCTTTTTTGCCCGTTGTGAATAATCAGGTCATTAGTAAAACGGTTTCCGCCAAGAAGTCAGATGTTGGTCGGGGTGGAATGTCGTCGAAATTACTCGCCGCTCAAAGGGCTTGGAAGCAGGGGACTCCAACAACAATAGTGCAAGGCTCTTTGGATCATGTTATCACACGACTCAAAAAGGGCGAGGAACTCGGCACTGCCATAGGCGTTCGTTAGGAGGGTTATGGAATCAATCATTCAAAAACTAACACAAATGAAGAAGGCCAAAATAGTCGTTCGACGACTGACACCTGAGACTAAAAATCAAGTGTTGCTTCGTTTAAGAGGTGCTATTAATTCTCACGCTATCGAAATCCTCAAAGCAAACGCTTTGGATGTGGGAGAGTATAAAAAAAGCGCCAAGTTTCAGTCGGCGTTTGTTGATCGATTGACCCTCACCGAAAAGGTCTTGCAGCAAATGGGTGAAAGCCTGTCTCAAGTTGCTGCGATGAAAGATCCCGTTGGTGAGGTCGTTGAAACCAGAACACTAGCAAATGGACTCGTCATTAAAAAATCGCGAAACCCCCTTGGATTATTATTTTTGATTTTTGAAGCTCGTCCCAATGTGATCACAGAGGCTTTTTCATTGGCTTTGAAATCCGGTAATGCCTTGATTTTAAAAGGCGGTAAGGAATCAGATCGCACCAGCAGCGTGATCTATCGCTTGGTCGAGGAATGTTTGCAGGCCGAAGGTGTTACTGCTGATGTTTTTTTTGGCTTGGTTGGCGCTTCGCGCGAGACCACTGATTTTATGATGAAACAAAATAAGTTTATTGATGTGCTCATTCCTAGAGGAGGCGATCAATTGATTGAGCATGTGACTCAGAACTCGACGATTCCGGTCATCAAAAATGATCGAGGGATGTGTCACATTTACGTTCATGAGAAAGCTGACCTCGCAATGGCCTTGAATATTATCGACAATGCGAAGACGCAGAGACCGAGTGTTTGTAATGCAGTGGAAACACTATTGGTCGATCACGCGGTGGCTGCAAAATTTTTGCCGCGAGTTCACCAGTTGTTGCGGGCCAAAGGAGTTACTTTTTTTGTGGACCCAGAGGCTTATGCTATTATTGGAAAGAACGACGGGGTGTTGAAAGCCACCGAAAAGTCTTTTGATACCGAATATCTCGATCTCAAATTGAATATAGCAGTGGTCCAAGGCATTGGGCCAGCGATGGATCACATTGAACTCCATGGTTCTCAACACTCGGAAGTGATTATCACAGGTGATGTTCCGGCAGCTAAACAATTTCAGTTGAATATCGATGCCGCTGCGGTTTATTGGAATGCCTCGACACGGTTCACTGATGGCGGGCAACTCGGATTAGGCGCAGAAATCGGCATAAGTACGCAAAAATTGCATGTACGTGGTCCTGTAGGACTTGAAGCACTGACGTCCCTGCGTTGGGTTATTGAGGGAGTAGGGCAAGTGCGGGTGGGGTAATCCTGGCTCAAGCATTGGCATCTAAAGTGCAGTTAGGCTCTAAAAACTAGGGAAGTTTCATGGATAAAATTCATATTAAATTTAAAGTTTTAGCACTTAGAAATTTGGCTGTTGTAGCCAGTTTGCTCTTTGGCCTCTTGGTTTCAGCGCAAGGTTTACCTGGTTTTACCTATCGGAACTCATGTCGCCAGGCTCTATTAGGAGGTGCCACTCCGTTTGAAACTCTCAAGAAAGTGCTTGATGGCACAACTTGGCCAGAAGGCGCGAAAGAAAATTTCGCCTTCATGGAATTTAATTTGCTCAATATGATTGATCACGAAGATGCCATGAAAATGGATGATGGTAAGAAATTTGTTGAAAGCGGATACAAGTATTTTGCCAAACCTCTCGCCCAACTTGAAGGGGTTTCTCGAGTGTTTAAAAAGTATCGTCCCATGTTGGCGTTTTGTGTTGAAATTAGTTCGGTAAAAATTATGAAAGATTATGATCAGGAATTTCTTGGCAATCAATACGAAGAATTTCTGATTGAGGGAAATGATCCTCGTGGAGTGGATGTGGGTTTAATGGTTCGAAAGGATCTTCCTTTGGAGGTTGAAGTACACAGTCATAAAAATCTGACTGAGGATAAATCGGGAGACTTGGTTTTTTCTAGGGATCTTCCAGCTTATATTTTGCGGGAAAAGGGTAGTAAACAACCTTTGATGATCATTTTTGGAACTCACTTTAAATCACAAAGAAGTATTGAGGGTGATTCACGAGGATTTAAAAAGAGATCCTTACAAGTTAAAGCAGCCAGTTTAATCATTGCCGAATATGAAAAACAGTTTCCCGGAGTGCCTATCGTGCTGGCGGGTGATTTTAACAATGACTTTCGACGTGCGCCTGAGTTTGATCCATTAAAGGGTATGGGAATGGTGGATTCCTTTGATCTAGCGCCGGATACCGTCGAAAAAAATCGTCGTGGAACCCATTTCTTTTTTCCAAGGAATGGCAACCCAAAAATCAGTCAGCTCGATGCGATCTTGCTTAATCAGGCAGCGGCGCAAAAACAATTAGTAAAGCAGGCAAAAGTATTGGCCCACATAGATCCAGAAGGAAATCCTTATCCGCCGCCGCGTTCTTACAAAGAGCGGGAGACTCGCGCTTCTGATCATTTGCCAATCATGTCAATCTTCGATTTAAGTCATCGGTAGAGGGACTAAACTCCATTTTTATTCGTGACGATTCGGCATTTCTCCCCTAAGGTGGGCTCAAAAATAGAACAAGGGGGCAGAAGTGTTTCGTCTTGCGTTAGTGAGTGTTTCCGATAAAACAGGTTTAATTGAGTTTCTAAAACCCCTTGTGGAACAGGGTCTCAAGATAGTTTCTACAGGTGGCACGTCCAAGCATTTGCAAGCGGCAGGAATTCCAGTCATGGATGTCTCTCAACAAACTGAATTTCCGGAAATTCTGGAAGGTAGAGTTAAAACCCTACATCCTAAAATCCATATGGCCTTGTTAGGTCGTGTGAATCGAGCTGATGATATGGCCATTCTGAAACAATATGGTGTGGAACCTTTTGATTTGGTCGTGGGTAATTTGTATCCTTTTGAAGAAGCTCTTGCAAAAGGTCATGAAGGCGATGAGCTGATTGAGTATATCGATATTGGTGGCCCTTCTTTTCTTCGCTCTGCCGCTAAGAACTTCAAATCAATAGCAATTGTTTGTGATCCAAAAGATTATGATTGGGTTCTTAAAACTCAGGGTGACCTTTCCTTTGAACAACGAAAATTATTGGCGTCAAAAGTTTTTTCTCATACGGCCAGTTATGATGCGCTCATTGCGGAAGCCTTAGGAACAACTTCAAGTGTCGATCATGCCTTGGGTGGAAGTATAGTGCAGGAGCTGCGCTACGGAGAAAATCCCCATCAAAAGGCCAATTGGTATCGCAAAAAAGGCGAGACCAATGGCTGGCATAAGGCGCAAATTCTACAGGGTAAAGTTTTATCCTATAATAACCTCCTGGACCTAGATGCAGCTTCGAATCTTGTTTGCGAATTTTCAGAGCCAGCGGTGGTTGCTGTGAAGCATAATAACCCATGTGGGGTTGGTATCGGTACCAGTGGATTGGAAGCTGTGGAAAAAGCTTTGGGAGCCGACCCCGTGAGTGTTTTTGGTGGAATTGTGGCCATCAATTTTACAGTAGATTTGAAATGTGCGGAAAAGCTTGGAGCTTTGTTTCTTGAATGCATTGTAGCTCCAAACTATTCGGAAGAAGCGAAAGAATTCTTTGCGCGCAAAAAGAATCTACGAATTCTTGAGTGGCGGCAGATGGCATCAACAGCTGGTCAGTTGGAATTGAAAACCATTGCTGGCGGCTACTTGATGCAAGAGCGAGATTCAGTTGCTCAGTGGCAAGCCGACTGGTCAATTTTAGGTGAAACTCCAACACCAGAACTACGAAAGAATATGGAGTTAGCATGGAAGGTGGTAGCGAGTTTGAAAAGTAACGCTATCGCCATTGCGGGAGAAGGAAAGACTCTTGGTCTCGGTATGGGGCAAGTTAATCGCGTGGAGGCCGTTGAGCATGCGATCGCTCGTTGGCAAAAGCACCATCCAAACATTAAGGATGTGGTCTTGGCCAGTGATGCTTTCTTTCCATTTCCTGACTCCATTGAATTGTTGGCGAAGGCAGGAATTCGTTGGGTCGTTCAGCCAGGTGGTTCGGTCAATGATGATGCCGTCTTTAAGGCGGCAAAGGATTTGAAGATCAATCTGGTCTTAACGGGACGAAGACATTTTAGGCATTGACCATAAGTTTGATGGCCACTGCCTGTTCAAGGAGGAGCACAAGTGGCTGAGCAAATCATGGTTTGGGATGTAAAATGAGTAAGTCACCTAATAATCCCAATGATCAGTGGTTAATCAAGAGTGCAAACCGAGTTATGGGGCCCTTTAAACTCATTGAAGTTATAACAGGGCTTCAGTTAAAACACTTTACAGTAATGGATGAAATCGCCGCGCCCTTTGGACGTTGGATTTTGGTGCGTGATGAGCAAGCTCTGCAGGCGGCTGTAAAAGATATTCGGAATAGATCTGATTCCATTGAAAACACAGCGACATTAACTCATACGATGACAACATCGATGAGTATGAGCATTGCGGAAGCAGGCCATTTTGAGGCACCGCCACCGATTCCAGGATCTCTTGAACCACGCCAGCTAAAAGACCCGAAATTACAATCTCAAGTTCAAAAGCGATCCTCTAATTTTGGGATTGGATTGATCGTTACGGTTGCGCTAGCCGCTGGTGGGGCTTACTTTTTTCTCAGTAAGAAAAAAGTCAGAGATGCAAGCCAAGACTTATTTGCTCAGGCCATGCAGCTTAAATCTCAAGGATTTTATGATAGTGAATTTGCATTGTTGACGAAACTAAAAGCATCAGATCGCAGTAATCCTCAACTTGATTTAGAAATTGGGATTTATCAAATTGCTATTCAAAACCAAAATGGAGCTGGTAGAAAAACACTTGAAAAAGTTTTAGGTCAACTTGATCCAAAAGATGGTCTTGCAAGTGCCTATACGGCGATTGCACTCTCTTATCTCAACGAGAGTGATAGTAATAATGCGTCGGATGCCATTGGTAAAGCTTTGGCCACAGATCCAAATTTTTTACCGGCAAGAATTAATAAGGCCATTTTGAATTACAAGCAGCGAAACTTGGATGGTGCGGAAGATGCTTTTGAGCAAGTTTCAAATCAGACCAATAACGGTATTGTTGTGCTGGGGCAGGCGCTTGTATCTTTGGAGAAGAGCCGTACAGGTCAAAAACCAAAATTGTTTGGTGATGTATTGGTTAATACCATCGATGAATATCTAAAAAATAATTTCGAATACCAGCAAGAAGCCTATTTGCTAAGAATTTACAGCTATTATTTATCAGGGAAAACAGCGGAACTTCGTCAAGAAGCCATTTTAAAACTGCTGAATAGTGATTTAGAGTCTGGACAAGGGCATCGTTTTGATCTTTTGGTGGATCGATCCATTTTAAGTTGGAAGTTGCTGGAGTCTGAGTACTGCAAAAATATCTTTGAGCTCAATACCCATGACTTTTTTAACCGAAGTTTGATGGCGTATTGTCACTTTAAAGCGGGCAATCTCAATGCAGCCAAAACAATGATACTCCAGGCCGAGTCTGAGGCTCCGAAACATCCCCATGTGGCGGCAATTAAGGCCTATATTATGCGAGCCATGGGGGATGATGCCATTGCTGTAGCAAGTATGGGCATAGCCCTCGGTGACGGAAATATTCTAAATGCCTTAGTGATGCGAGCAAAGTATTGTGAAGCCAAGCCAGATTTAGATTGCATGCAGGAAGCTCTTGATCGACTTTCCGCCTCTAACCCGCAAAGTTTGCAGTATTATGTCGGGATGGCAAAGTTGTTTCGAAAACGAGGAGATCGCAAGGCAGCTCTTGACTGGGTCGCTCGAGGTCAGAATCTTTCCCAAACGTATCTGCCATTTTGGGAGTTAAAGAATTCATTGTAAGATAGGGAGTTCTTGGTGTTTGCAAGATCATTAGCATGGCTTCAAGTAATTATTTTTATGGTGGCATGCCATTCGAACTCGCATTCAGAAAGTGAACAATTTGAAACAAAAGAAATTGCCGATCTGCCAAAAGAAATTAAGGTCCCTTCAGTGATATGGGATCTTCTTGAAGAAAAGAAGGTCATAGATTCCCATGGAAAGATTACTCCTAATACGGAAGTATCAAATCGATTTGAAGAAAATGTTTTTGTCGGCATAGGAGTAAAACTCAAAGAAAAAAGTCTTGGCGTGCTGGGCGGAAAAAACCTGGAGTTGAAATCGCCGAAATCAGGTCTGAGTATCGATTTGGCCAATTATGTTAAATTAGATAAGGGAACCTTTATTTTTAGTTTTGATCCTGACTATAAACTTGATCCTCAGGCCACTCAGGTATTGTTTTTGAGTCAATCCCTAGCCAGGAATGAAAATAATCAATCTTTAGGCAGCGGATGTGGAAAATTTTATGATGTGACGAAATCTTACCTGAAGAAAATTCGGGAGAATGGCATTGAAGTCAATGTTACCGATGGGCGACATGTTAGTTTTCTTGCGGGAACTTTTTTTATTAGAGTATCCCATGAAAAAGGTGTAAGAGCATTATCGCAGCTTACAATCACCGATTCTAGTCATCCGGAATTGCAGTGTGATGGTAACGTAGGAGTGGATGAAAGAGAATGATAAAAAGACTGGCAGAGTTTTTTAAAGCTTATAGGAATTACGATCCCGCCGCCAAATCCTATTGGGAGATCGTGTTGCTCTACCCTGGCCCCAAAGCTATCTTTTTTCATTGGATCGCTCATTTTCTGTATATAAATAAATTCTATTTTGTGGCGCGTTTTCTGTCAGAACTGAGCCGCTGGTTGACGGGCGTTGAGATTCATCCTGGGGCTCGTATCGGGCGTCGTTTGGTGATTGATCACGGTATGGCCACGGTGATTGGTGAAACTGCCGAAATTGGGGATGATTGTATCATTTTTCATGAAGTGACTTTGGGTGGTGTACGTTTCGACCCGGTGAAGAGACATCCCACTGTTGGTAATCGGGTGATCATTGGTACGGGCGCAAAAATTCTCGGTCCGATCAATATCGGCGACGATGCTACGATCGGAGCGAATGCATTTGTAATGAAAGATGTGGCCCCGGGTAGCTTAGTGGTGGGATTGCACAAAGATTAATTTTTCATAAATAGAAATCATTGTCTTATTAGTCTTCGTAATCGCTAGCGGTGCAGCCAGTTGGTATTTTTTGGATCCTTGAAAAAAAAGGGGTCAGCCAATGGCCAGCACTCCGCTTATTCGGGCTGGCCACTTTCAATTGATTTAACAACTTATTTAACTACGGAGTGAGTGCTGAAGGCAAAGTGATAGCAAGGGCGCTGAGGTCCGAAGGTGTTATCCACTGAGTGGCCGAGCTGTATGATGCTGCGGAAACGGTGGTGTCAGTAGAGGAACAATCACTGTCAAAGGTAGGCGATACTCCTGCGGCAATCGAGCAGAAAGAATTTGGGTAGTTGACCGGGAGAGCATTTGGAATAGATCCTCCTCCATTCACACAGGCTTCTGGAAAGTTAGAACAGAAGTCATCAAATTCTAAGCTGCTCATGGTGCTGAGATTATTGTTGGCGCCAGGAATCAAATACAGACTCCCTTTGGTGGCGGTGTTCGAGCCAACAAAATCGGTATACATGGCAAGGGGAGTTAAAGTATCCGTGCAGACGGGAGTAGTAAGGGGGTTCCAGTGTGGGTGAAAGAGCATAGCCTTTCCTGTCCAAAGTGTGTCGTTACGAGAGAGGATAATTTTAATGCGAGCAGGGGCTCCTGGGTCTTCAGTGTCGCAAGTGCTGTTGATCATATAAAGATCAATCGACCATACATTCGCGCTCGTGTAGTTGATGGTTACCTCAAGCTTAACATCTTCAGTAGATGTTGTATTGAGAGTTTTGAGGTCAAATTTCATTGTGTAGATATTTTCATTCACCGCTAAATAGAGGTCGGGTGTGCCAGAAGCGTTTTTTGCAAGTACTGAGAATACATTGGCGCTTGTTTTCGTGTATTCGACAGTGCCACCATCATTGGTGGTAGCACTGCCTGACGCACCATCCGCGAGCTGACCGAGTTGGCTGCCGATGCCTGAAACTAATTGAGCAGCAGTTCCAACCATAGATTTGCCAATGTCGAAGTAAAGTTTTACCAGAACACTCTGACACTGAAAGAAGTCCAAGCCTGTACAATGGCCTGCGCCTGCAGTGAGGGTTTTAAAGTCTACCCCTTGTAGGGTTGTTGATGAGCCCGACATGGAGTTTGGTGTAAAACTCGTTTGAATTTCCTGAAGGTTGGCCGTCACACTACTCGTAATATTGGTCGTGTTCTTCGAACTCTTATCATCTTTTTTGTTACAAGCAGCTAAGCTGAGTGCAACTAGCATACAAACTATTATCTTTGTTTTCATAGTACCCTGCCTTTCATTCCTGAAATTTTAGGACATTTACAAAAGTCTGAAACCTAAGGAAATACAATCTAGACGTTGGTCTAAATAAGGATCGAATTATGATGGCCAGGACTTAGGTCTTAATGATTTAATTGAATCTATGACAAATCAGACAATTCATCCACGACTGTTACGCGGGCTTTCGTTGATTGATGCCACTTCACTTTTGGTAGGCACAATTATTGGAACTGGTATTTTCTTAAAGGCGGCGATTATGGCACAAACTTTGGGCTCCTCCTGGTTGGTGTTATTAGCCTGGCTCACTGCCGGAGCCTTGTCGCTCGCAGGCGCTCTGACCTATGCGGAGATTGGTTGTTTATTTCCAAAGGCGGGCGGTGAGTATGTTTACCTTCGTGAAGCCTACGGTGATCTCCCCGCCTTTCTTTTTGGCTGGATGCGTTTTTGGATAGGTGGACCAGGTTCCGTGGCGGCGTTCTCAGTAGGATCTGCCACATTTTTTGCGGGTGTGGTTTCGTTGGAGTCCGTTGAAGCCCGAACGACTATAGCCGTAGGTTTTATTATCTTTTTCACCTCACTAAACCTTCTCAGTGTTTCCATGGGTGGTAAAATTATTACGGTCATTACCACCACTAAACTTTTTTTGATTATGAGTGTTCCCTTGGGAGTGATATTTTTTTCTGAATCGGCTCAGTGGCAGAATTTGTCCGGTTCTACCGGTAGCAATTTTTCCTGGAGTTCCTTTGGCACGGCAATGGTGGCAGCACTATGGGCCTTTGATGGGTGGAACAATTTGCCGATGATGGCTGGGGAAGTTCATAAACCTGAGCAAAATGTACCCAAGGCATTAGTTTTTGGAACGCTTTTGGTTCTATTTATTTACGGCCTTGTGAACTTTAGTTATTTTTATGCATTACCCATCAGCGAAGTCATAACAGCTTCATCTAAACTTTATCCCGAAGCCCCGCCGGTGGCAGCAAAAGCCGTGCAGACGTTCCTTGGGTCGCAAGGCCTATTTTTATTTTCAATCTTACTTGTCATTTCCGCAATGGGTGCAATGAACGGTTCCGTGATGTCATCATCACGGGTTCCCTATGCACTCGCTAAAGACGGCTTGTTTCCACAGTTTCTCGCGGAAGTTAGTAGTTCAACGCACGTGCCGTATGTTTCTCTCATCACTCAGGGGGCAATGGCTATAATGTTAGCGTTGTCAGGAAGTTTTGATCAACTGACAGATTACGTAGTGTTTGCCTCTTGGATTTTTTACGCGTTAGTCGCTTATTCCCTGTTTATCTTTCGAAAAAAGTTACCTCATGCCGAACGCGCCTATAAGGCAGTTGGTTATCCTGTAATACCCATTATTTTCATCGGGCTGGCAATTCTTCTGGTTGTAAATACTCTCATCAGTTCTTTTCAGCAGTCTATGTTCGGAGTGCTTTTCATTGCCTCTGGAGTCCCCGTGTATTTTTTCTTTTTCAAAAAACACAAAAGAAGAATATAACCGCCTGTCGGCGGGCCGGGCTCAGTGAAATATTTGCGTTAAAAAGCTGCCCTTTGGGTTTTCGACTCAACCTCATTCCTCAGGTTGATTAGGAGTTAAAAATTTGTTTGCCTTTTTTGGAGGTCTATTTAGTCCATGGCACCTTCAAAAAAATCCTGCAGCTTTCTCTGAGCCATGAGTGCTTTATCAAGTCGCTCATTGAGCTTGGTGAAGTCGGCTTCTTTGCCGTCGCGAAGGATCATCTTTTGTGCCAGCTCGACCATTCCTATGCTAATGGCGAGCTGATTTTTAATATCATGGATGTCCTTGCGTTCTAACTCCATATGCAATCCTTTGTTACTTGAGAACCAGGTGTAAATGGGTCTTTCCTAATCCTATCAATAAAAAGTATTTATCTCCAAAAGTATTATTTTCTACAACTAGCTTTTCGTCAGAGATCTTTTGCCGATTAATCGAAACGGCTCCTCCTTGAATGTGGCGGCGGGCTTCACTCTTGCTTCCGCACATCTGGGTTTTTACGAGAAGGTCTAGTATTGGCAAAGCTCCTTCAAAATGAGAGGAAGGAACTTCTTTCGCTAAAGTTTTGAGAGCGGCGGTGCTCAAATCATTCAGTGAAGCAGGATCTTTGCTAAATAAAACTAGCGATGCCTTTTCAACGGCCAAAAATAATTCATCACCATGAACCATTTTTGTTAAAGTCTCCGCCAATAACTTTTGAGCTGCGCGCTTTTCTGGTTCACTCGTGATCCAACTCTGAGCTTCTTGGACCTTGGCATCATCAAGTAAAGTAAGCGCATTCAAAAGCTTAAGGACCTCCGAGTCTTCTCTTTGGAGCCAGTACTGATAAAACTGATAAGGTGTCGTGATTTCTGCATCAAGATAAATACCGCCAGCTTCCGTCTTACCTAATTTGTTTCCGGCCGCATCGGTGAGGAGTGGAGAACTGATCGCATGGGCTTCAGCGGCGTGCTTTTTACGAACTAATTCAGTTCCGGTGGTGATATTGCCCCACTGATCGCTTCCGCCTAATTGGATTTTACAACCGTAGGTTTCATACAAGTGCAGAAAGTCATAACCTTGCATCAACATATAACCAAACTCTGCATAGGAAATTCCTGTCTCCATGCGAAGTTTAACACTGTCTTTAGCAATCATATAATTGATGGTGATGTGTTTGCCTACATCTCGCAAAAACTCGACAAAATTTAATTTAGAAAACCAATCGAGGTTGTTCACAAAAATGGGTTCAACTGGGCTCGGAGAAAAATCAATGAACTTTTCAAGTTGCATTTTTATTCGATGAGTATTTTCTTCCGCAATATCCTTGGCCAATAAATTTCGTTCGGCCTTCTTTCCTGAGGGATCGCCCACCAAGCCTGTGGCGCCCCCGAGTAAAATAATAGGTTGCACCCCATGCAGTTGGGCTCGCCTCAGTAACAATACAGCCATCAAATTGCCGACTTGCAAACTGGCGCCAGAGGGGTCAAAGCCTACATAGGCCTTTGGTGTTTCACCATTCTTTTGAGCATCGGCTAAATATTGTTCGATATGTGGGGTAGAGTTATGGATCAATCCTCTTCGGTTCAAGTGCTCAAAAAAATTCATTTAGCAGGCTCCCATGGGTTTGATTTTCGATAAGAGAAGCCAATATGCCACAAAGTTTCGTCGCATGCATCTGTAACTACAAGAGTAATTTGCTGAATATTCCGGAATCTTTAAGTGTTATAAATAGCTAAAAATACTAGATATTTGTAAATATATTTCCAAAAAAGAAATTTTCAGAAGATTCTTGAGAAACGTTTAATTGCGAGCATTGGTGCGATGCATTATTAATTCTCTAACAAAACAACAAAGGAGTTTTTAATGAAAAAGAACAATAAATTAAGTTTATTTGCTATTAACCTTAGTTTCATCATCCTTGGAACGGTTAGCCAAGCTGTGGAACAGCCCCAACTACCAAAAGTTTTTTGCTCGCTCAGCTATATACAAACTGATGAAAAAGGAGTGTTCACTGACTCTAGCGACACCCCGGGCTTTAAAGTTGGTAATGACGGTCTTACCAAAAGCCTTCGCGGTTTTGAGTTTGAAGCCTATCTCGAACCCATTTGTGCAATGGATGGTGGCGCTTGCACTGACGCCTACCGTTTGGCCGCTTTCATCTCTCATGGGGACAACAAAAGTTTAATGATTAATGTTTTGGAAAGTGATCAGAAATACCGTCGTTATTCAACGGCCCTGGTTATCAAGAATCAAAGACTTTTTGTAAACTGTGACCACAATATAAATTATTAAAGTGAAATAAAAAAGGAGAAAAATATGAAACGCATTCTATGGACCCTAATAATCGGGACTATGAGCCAAACTGCCTTGGCCGACACAACTTCCTACATTTGCACTTCCGCCAGTGGTAATGTGCAGGTATTAGAAGACGAAGTCATTGTAAAAACTGTTGGTTTGGGCGGTCCCGTAACAATTGAGTTAGCAACTGCTGAACTCAAAATGTCTTCACGCAATTTAATGTTGGTAGACAAATCAGAGGAAAAACTTCGGGCCTCTTGTAGGAAAACCTATTTGGTAAAAAATAAGACACTTGTTCGTGAAGTTACTTTTTCCAAAAAAGATGGAAGTAATATTTTCACGGATGACACTCCTCAGAGTTCACTGAAGGAGATTACTACGAAAGTTCTCTGTGAAGTCAGAACCATCGGCGAATGGCCATGTCACTAATCATTAGTGGTAGCGCCAATTTCTAAATTTGCACGGAATGGAATTTTAGTGTGGTTTGCGCGGGCAGGACTGAGTGGATTTATAGTCAGAAAGACGAGTTCAGATCGGAGCCGATTTCGCAATGCGAATCGGCGAGCACTGCTTGTCTAAGTATTTCCGAATCTAAATCCGCTCAGTCCTGACCGCACTCTTGTTGTAACACTTACGGCCCGAGTAACTTCAGCGTCTTTTCAATCATTCCACCCGGATGGTCACCACCTGGGTATTCGGCTTCAAAGTAAATCTTTACTGGAACCTCTTTTTGGCCCATGCCTTTTACGAGATTCTGATGAAACTTTACAAACAAAAAGTGGTTAGCAATTTCTCCTGACTGCAGCGTCATGTCTTTGGCTTGTTCAATCACAGAAAGCGGAACTTCTGGCGTATCATTGACTAATTCAAATCTTACTTTCATGGGTACCGAAGTTTGATTCTGAAGGTGCATTTTGAATTGATTAATCACCATGCCTTGTTCAACGCCATCGAGGAGGCGATAGGGAGCACCCACCACTCGCAATACTTCCGCTCGGAGTGGAGAGCGAGTGGCAAGTTTATAGGCCAGTCCTACAACGGCTAAACTAATGAGCGTGAGATAAAAAATCCGACGAAAATCAATTAAGTGTTTCTTTTTTCCTTCACTCAAGGCTATGGAAGAATAGTGAATCAAACCCTTTGGTTTATGCACTTTCTCCATAATTTCATCACAAGCATCAATGCAAGCCGTGCAATTAATGCATTCCATTTGGATGCCCCGGCGTATATCGATCCCTGTTGGGCAGACCATCACGCAACGGTGGCAATTAACGCAGTCGCCGGTTTTTCCTTCGGCCTTGGCCGCATCGCTGCCTTTACGAGGTTCGCCACGCTTTTCATCATACATAACGGCGAGGGATTGTTTATCCATCAACACCGATTGAAAGCGCCCGTAGGGACACATGATGATGCAAAATTGTTCTCGAAACCATCCGAAATCAATGAGAAGAACAAAGGTAATAAAGAAAACAATAAGAAAGTCGACCCAGTTTTCTGAAGGGGCTCGGAGAGACATCTGGGCGAGTCTTTCAGCTCCTACAAAGTAGGCCACAAAACTATGGGCAATCATGGTGGAAGAAAGAAAATACAAAGTCCACTTCGAGGTTTTTTTAAAGACTTTTGTAGCGGTTAGTGGACCTTCATCGAGTTGGCGTCGTTGAATATGATTGCCTTCGATAAAGGTTTCAATTCGACGAAAAACCCCATCAATAAAAACTGTTTGGGGGCAAGCCCACCCACACCAAATGCGGCCCCAGACGGTTGTTACAAAGGCCAATCCGAACACTGCGATCGCAAGTACAAAAAAGATCAAGGGGCCATCATGGGCGTAAAGAGTCAAACCAAAAAAAGCGAAGCGTCGCTCTGGAATGGAAAGCAGGAGTGCTTGCTCGCCTCCAATTTTGATCCATGGTAGTATCAAAAAAAAGATAACCAAAACAAATTGCGTCCAATTCCGATGTTTTCGCCAGAAGCCTTTAGCTTCTGCGGGATACATATATACACGGTCACCGTATTTGTCTGTGGTTGCTAACCTGTCTTTTGGTATTTCCATGATACCATTTCCTCTTGCTTCGTATCCCATCGTTGGCTGCGTCATCGGCTTGTGCGGCCTACAGGAAGTAGGCCTCCGCGCCTCTTCCTAGCCGCCTCGGCCTACGAAGCAACTGAAAATGGTATTGTTTAATTGTATCAAAAAAGGGGTGCTTTGGACACCCCTTAAATAGAGTTTGTCTAATAGTAATCTGGAATTTCAGTTCCCTGTAGTGGCTTAGCGCCCGCAGGATTAGAACCTTTGATGCTATATATAAACGCCACAATCCCTTGAAGCTCATCTTCTTTCAAGATGCCTTCCCAAGGAGGCATTCCTTTGTCGAGAACCCCTTTTGAAACCGTGGCATAGATTTGTTCTGGTTTGGAACCGTGAATCCATGCTTTGTCGGTGAGATTTGGTCCCACTAGGCCCTGGCCTTTATCACCATGGCAAGACGCACACTTTGCAGCAAAAGCCACAGCTCCGACTTGAATTTTACCAGGGTCACCAATAACGGCGGCAAGGTCAACTTTTGGTGCATTGGCTGCGGCGGTGGTTTTCAATTGCTCGATGGTTGCCATATCGGCAGCCAACTCTTGATCAGAGGTTGGGCCGACATGGAATTCATAGTGAATATAATAAATGAAGGCAAAAATAATGGTTCCAAAGAATGACCATAACCACCACATCGGAAGTGGATTATCAAACTCTTGAATGCCATCATAATCGTGGCCTGCAATCGGTTGATCATACTGATTCTTATTGTCACTCATGACTTAAGTTCTCCCTCTAATGGAATTTGACTCATGTATTTGTAGTGTGGAGCTTGGGTTCGTCGGTAAACCCAAAAAAGCAAACCGACGAAGAAGGTTACAAAAATAAATAACCCAAGAATCGTTAGGTTTTGATCATTGAAGTTTTGAAAGACTTCTTGTTTCATAGAGTCCCTTTCTTGCCTAGGGATTGGAGATAAGCAACCAAGGCAACAAGTTCAGTTTTTTCCAAACCAGCAGGGGCACCATTAGCAGCAAGGTCTTCAGCAATCACTTTTGCTTGTTTTTGCGCATCTCCATCAGCATTTGCAACCATTTCATCGGTGTAAGGAACGCCAAGAGCACGAAGTGCTGAAAGTTTTTTACGCAAGCTGAGGAAGTCGGCATCTTTAGTTCCGAGCCATGGGTATGGAGGCATTAATGAACCTTGAGATGTTGCTCTTGGATCGGTCATGTGTCGATAGTGCCAGAGATTCGGATACTTTCCTCCTTCACGAGCTAGGTCGGGGCCCGAACGTTTAGAACCCCATTGGAACGGACGATCATACATCGATTCTCCAATGGTGCTAGCAGGTCCATAACGAAGGACATCGGAACTCATTTTACGAATCATCTGAGAGTGACAAACGTAACAGCCTTCTTTGATGTAAACATCACGTCCTGCAAGTTCAAGAGCGGTGAGTGGCTTTGGCATGGCTGCGGGTTCCACATATTTGTTGATGTTGATGAGCGGATAAATCTCAACAATGGTTCCCACTAAGATTGCCATAAGCGCGAGGACTGCAAACACAGTTGCCATACCTTCCAGTTTACGGTGACCCGTTTCATGTTCATCAGCATGACCCATGTTTGATGGAACAGTTACTTTTTCAACAGGGGCTACTGCTGGCGCATTTTTAACAGTGGTAATAAGATTTTTCACCATCAAGATAAAGCCTGTATAATACAAGAGGCCTGAAAGGAGACGAACCCAGAAAAGCGGCTGAATTGCCCTTACCGTTTCAACGAAATCCGGGTACACAAGGTGCCCATGAGCATCTACCGCTCTCCACATCAAGCCTTGTGTGATTCCCGCCGCTAGCATGGAAACGTAGTAAAGCAAGATCCCTGAGAGGCCCAACCAAAAATGGGTGTTGGCCATTTTAGCACTATAAAGTTTTGTGTTCCAAAGTTTGGGTACGAGGTAGTATAGCATACCAAACGCCATAAAACCATTCCAACCTAAAGCCCCAGCATGCACGTGTCCAACAATCCAGTCGGTATAGTGTGCAAGGCTGTTAACCGCTTTGGTTGAAAGCAATGGACCTTCGAAAGTTGACATACCGTAAAAGGTGATTGCAGCAACAAGGAACTTCACCGTAGGTTCAGTTCGAAGTAAGTGCCAAGAACCTCTCAAGGTTAATAGACCATTGATCATGCCACCCCAACTTGGCGCCCAAAGCATCACGGAGAAAATCATTCCGAGTGTTTGTGCCCAATCAGGAAGAGCAGTGTAGAGCAAGTGGTGAGGCCCTGCCCAAATATACAAAAACACAAGAGCCCAAAAGTGAATGATCGAAAGGCGATAAGAATAGACCGGTCGATTCACAATTTTGGGAATATAATAGTACATTAATCCTAAGAAGGGAGTGGTCAAAAAGAAGGCCACCGCATTGTGCCCATACCACCATTGAACTAATCCATCTTGAATCCCTGCCCAAATCGGATAGCTCTTCAAGAATGCGACTGGGATCGCTAATGAGTTTACGATATGGAGTACCGCAATGGTAATCACTGTTGCGATGTAAAACCAAATTGCCACATACAGGTGACGTTCTCTTCTCTTGGCAATAGTACCGAAGAGATTAACACCAAAAATGACCCAAACAACCGCAATTGAAATATCAATAGGCCATTCGAGTTCGGCATATTCTTTCCCTGTCGTGTAACCAAAAGGCAACGTTAACGCAGCAGAAACGATGATCAGCTGCCAACCCCAAAAATGGAGTTTACTGAGAATGTCATTGAACATTCTGGCTCGTAGTAAACGTTGGGACGAATGATAAATGCCGGCAAAAATAGTATTACCGGCAAACGCAAAAATCGCTGCATTTGTATGGAGTGGACGAAGTCGTCCAAAGGTAATCCATTCGAGGCCTGCGTTGGCTGGCCACCATGCGAGTTGAAGTGCGGCCACGACACCGGCGAGCATGGCTACCCCTGCCCAAATGACCGTTGCCCACAAGAATTTTTTTACGATATCATCATCGTAATAAATAATCTGTTCTTGCGATGATTTATTCATGCGTTTGTCCTTTCTGTACTAATTGCGTCTTCTAATTTTGTGTCTTCAAAATCATTTAAAATTCGTAAAGGTGGGGTATCAACATCATCAAATTGCCCTTTCTGAATGGCCCAGATGCAGGCCACGAGAGCAGTTCCAGATAATAAAAGACTGAAAGGGATCATGATGTATAAGGCTTCCATGCAGCTAAATGTCCTTTGTTTTGCGAGGTTGTGCAAGCACTGTTGCACCAATCACTACGAATGAATTGATAGGCATTAAAACCGCAGCCATCAAAGGGTCTACAAGGCCAGCAATGGCCATGGAACCAGCGACTAAATTGTAGGTTAAACTGAGAGTCACATTTTGACGAATCAAGCGATGATAAAAGCGTCCAAGCTGGAGAGCGGAAAGAATGATGCGCAAGTCATTCTGTTGGGAATAAGCATCAGCTGCGCGCAAGCTGGTTTCGGCACAGCCTTTCACAGCGAGAGAAGCAGATGCTTTGCTTAAGGCGAGAGCATCATTATGACCATCACCAACCATCAAATAATTTTTGTATAGTTTAGCACTATTATCTAGAAACTCAGCTTTCGCTTGCGGGCTCAATTGCGCTAATGCGTGTTCAGGATCTAGGCCTATTTCTTTAGCAATAGTTGCTACAACTTCCGGGCGGTCTCCTGACAATAAATAGATTTCTAAATTTTGTTTTTTTAGCTTTTGAATCAGGTGAGTTGACTCTGGACGAACTTGGTCTTTGAAATAGGCTTTCAATAAAACCTGTTGAGCGGCGGAAACCTCAAAGCCAGTGAGTTCTTTGTGGCTGGAATTAGAAATTCGGGTGATTTTATAAGCTATACCCTGAAAGGTAGCTTCGATTCCTATCCCCGCCGTTTCTTTCCAGGCTTCAAGGATCACGGGTTGAATTTTTTGTTCTTGCAAAACACGAGTCAAACTCTGTGCAATAGGATGATGCGACCTCTGTTCCATCGCTAGCAGAATTGGTAGCAGCGATGCCTCTGGTTGTGTGGGCTCCCAGGAATGAAACTCTAATTGGCCCCGAGTCAGAGTGCCCGTTTTATCAAAAACCACGCCTTGAATCTCTTTGAGTTTTTCAAAAAAAAGCGGTGATTTTACAAAGAGGCCACGCTCCATGGCTCGCTTTAATGTCATCACGGAGGCGAGGGGAATGGCGAGGGCCAGGGCACAAGGACAAGCAATGGTAAATAAGGCTAAGGCTCGACGAAATCCTTCGGCCCATTGCGATTGCACACCAAAGATAAACAGAATGAGTACGGAAACAAAGCTAACCGTCGTTAGAAGACGTTGCGAGTAAATTTCGGCTTGAGCGTGGGCTTTGGTCTTTTCGTGGCGGTTGCGAACAACACCTTCAAAAATTTGATGCAATTCACTGTCTTGAAAAGAACCGCGAGCTTGGCCAAGGATGGATTCAGAGAGTACGACCATTCCAGCTTTAATTGTGCTGCCCTTGTAATAAGTTTGAGGCAGACTCTCGCCAGAAAACAGCGAGGTATCGATGTCTGCAGTTTCTGACTGTAACTCAATATCAACCGGCAAGGTCTGTTTTTGCCGAAAGCAAAACTGATCGTCTTGCTGAATCTGATGATAATAAATTTTTTTTGTTTTTCCTTCGTTGAGGCATTCAAACAGAGGAGAGGCTTTAAAAAGCAATGAAGGATTTAAATCTGCCTCGATACTATTTTGAGCCCGATCGAGGAGGTACCTTGCCAATAGTATCAAAAATAAAAAGGAGGCCGTGGAGTCGAAGTAAAAATCCGAACTGCCGCGAAAGAGGTTAAAGTAGCTGAGAAGGCTTCCCCATCCAAAGGCAATAACAATAGCAAGGTCGGCAGAAAATCGCCGTTCTTTAAGGGCTTGCCAGGCACTTTGATAAAAAGGAACCGCTGAATAAAAGGCGATCGGTAAAAATAAAAAACCACAGGCCCAACCAAAAAGACTTTGCCATTCTCCGTAAGCCCCGAGGTAGATGGCGATAGCAAACATCATTAAATTGGAGGCAAAGAAGAAAGTGACCGCCAGGCGAATCAACCAGTTTCGTTGGGCCTGTTTGCGGCGTTCTTCGGTTTGTTTGGAAGACTCAACAAAGAATGCTTTGTATCCTTTGGCTTCGATCCATTCAATGGCAGATTCTGCAGAGAGGGCTTCAGAAGAACTTAAAGTGAGCAAACTGCGGGCTTTGTTAAAGCGAGACTCTGACACTTCGGGGTGTTCAGCACTGATGTTTTCGAGTTTATGCACGCACTTTGAGCAGCGAACTCCCTCAACAAAAAAATTCCACTCACCAGATAGCATTTTCTGATTTAAACCAACTTCCATGATTCCATGACCTCTAAGTAATGATCTAAGTCATATCGTAAATAGTTAAAACAACCAATGGTCCTTTAAATTTGCTTCAAAAGAGCCCAAAATCTGTGAAGAAATCGTGACAATTGGTCTCACCGCAATTCCGCCGCCGCCATAAACTTGTTATCGATTGTGATGGGATGTCTGGTTTACTGGCAGTTCATTTCTGATGGCAGCTTGGCAAGCTCTATAGGCCTCTAGACTAAGGTGAAGTAATTAAGGGCCCTTCATTTTACATTTCTTAATTGCTTAGTTAAGATTTACTTACTTGGAGGGGCTGTGCAAAATATCGTACGTATTTTAATCGTGGATGATGAGCCGGAATTGAGAGACTTTTTGGGTTTTGCGGTAAGTACTTTGTTCCCATCCGAAGTAATGGAGGCTAGTAGCGGCGAAGCTGCAATAAAATTAATTGAGAATAACAACTTTGATTTAATTCTATGTGATTTTCGAATGCCAATGGGAAATGGTAAAACAGTATTTGAAAAGGTCAAATCATTGGTGCCCATGCCAATATTTATCTTAATCACTAGCGATGACGAAACCGAACATAATAATATAGTTTCGCATCCTGGTTGTGCTTATCTGCAAAAACCTCTTGAGATTGAGGCTTTAAAAAGTTTGTTGTCTAAGGTCTTGGATATTGAACCGATAGATCAAAAACAAAAGCCATATGTGGAGATTCCAGTTCATAGAATGGCTTCATTCGGTAGTCTACCATTTGATTTATACGTGAAACTGGGACCATCGCACTTCGTGAAATATTTGAACGGGAATAGGCCATTATCGGAACCAGAAAAAGAACGCCTTAATCAATTAAAGTCTAAAGAGATTTTAGTTCCTGTTGGTGACTTTTATACCTATATGGCAAAAATGGAGCGTAGTGCTTTTCAGTCTTCAGTCGTTCCTGCAGAAGGTTTAGCTCATAAATTTGAATTAGCTACTTTAAAGACAGAGATCAGTCGATTAGGCGTAAGAAGAATGCTGGATGATAAAGAACTCATCGAGATGACAGAAAAGAACATGAGAACTGTTTTTGCAATGACCGCCAGAGTTCGTGCGTTCAAAGGACTACTAGATTGGGTTGATAACAATGAAATGTCTGTCAAAAAGATTCATTCGGTTCTGCTAACAATGTTTTGTAATATCATTCTCAAAAATGCGAAATCACTACCCTATGATTTTCGAACGTATTTGCATTTAAGCTATGTTGCTGTCTTGCATGACTTAAACCTGGATGATTATATCATCAAGAATGAACATCGCATTTTGAACAGTTTAAAAATGAATTCTCCGATCAATAAGCAAGAACAGGAATTGATCCTAGAACACGTTCCAAAAATCCTACCCTTAATTACGAGTTGGGCTCATTGTCCTGATGAAGTGATTAGTATCATTGAACAACATCACGAACGTCCTGATGGCAGCGGTTTTCCTGGTCATTTGACAGGTAAAGAGATTAAAGTTTTATCGGCAATTTTTAATGTTGCCCATGATGTTGCAGCCATAGTTTGGGACCGCAAAAATGAAGAAGAGTTAAAACGTAGCATAGCGAGTCTTATTATCGAATACAATGGGCACCCGCATTTCGAAGAGCCCTTAAAAGCTCTCACTAAATATCTATTATTTAATTGAGGAAGTCTAATTGATAAACTTCAAATACCAAGTGTGATTTCGGTGGAGTATTTTCCATCTTAGTTCTGTCATAAGCTAATTGGTATTGGGGTGCAAAAGCGGGGTCAAAGGATTCGCTAGAAAGTAGGCATTGGGGTTGAAACTGACGCTTAATTGCTATTAATGTCACAATAAATTGGGGTCCGCCTCTAGAAAATTCCATTGGACTTCGGTATTTTCAGTTTTATCGAAGGGAGTTAACGATGCATACACTCATAACTGGAGCAAGCAGCGGAATAGGCCTGGAGTTCGCGAAAATTTGCGCTCAAAACAAGCAGAACTTAATTCTAGTGGCGCGATCAAAAAGCCAATTAGAAACATTAGCGGAAGAACTCCGAAAGGCTCATTCGGTTGATGTTGTAGTCCTTCCAATCGATTTAAGCAATCCGGCTAGTCCGAAGCTTTTATTCGATGAAATTGTAGCGAAGGATTTAGCGGTTAATGTATTGATAAATAACGCTGGTTTTGGCGATCACGGAGTTTTTGCTCAATCTGAGTGGATCAAACAACAAGAGATGATTCAGCTGAATATAACCAGCCTCGCTGAGTTGACTCATTTATTTCTACCGCGAATGATTGCTAATCAGAATGGTAAAATTCTTAATGTGGCCAGCACTGCCGCATTTCAACCTGGCCCCTTAATGGCGGTCTATTATGCCACTAAAGCATTTGTATTGAGCTTTTCCGAAGCACTGGCGGACGAGTTAAAGGGAACGGGAGTGACGGTCACAGTGCTTTGTCCAGGACCGACAACCTCAGGCTTCCAAAAGGCAGCCAATATGGATAACAT
This sequence comes from uncultured Pseudobdellovibrionaceae bacterium, assembly GCA_964648725.1. Lineage (GTDB taxonomy): Bacteria > Bdellovibrionota > Bdellovibrionia > Bdellovibrionales > Bdellovibrionaceae > CAUJGP01. The sequence continues at coordinate 75,493 of CAZYOE010000002.1, forward strand.
TCCGCTCTTTAAGATTCTCAGCCCACCAACGTCTAAAGATGTCGCGGAATATGGGATCGAAGCCCTTAATCAAGGAAATACGGTGGCTATCCACGGAACAATAAACAAAATAGTGGTGCAGTCCTTGCGGGTAACACCAAGGAAGTTAGTTTTAAAAATAGTAAGGAGTCTGCAGGAAAAACGCCGCTAAAAGCGGGATCAATGCCATTTTTTCTGCAGCCACTCCCAGAACAAGGGGTAGCGTTCGTGGGCTTCAAAATGACCACCATCAAATTCCGTAAAATGATGTTTGATCTTTGAGGCCCTTAACCACTGATGAATTTGCTGAACGCCCAGTTGCAAATTAAATTCATCTCGAGAACCAACATCAAGAAATAAGCCAGCTAATTTTTTAACTTTCCTCTTTCGGTACTTCAGAAAGATTACGGGGTCTCTTTGTTTCCAACGCTTCCACACACTTGGAACTATCATCCCGGTTTCAAAATTGATAGGCCACTCGAGTTCGCGTTTGTTAACAGCAGGAGAATAGCAAGCTGTCATAGCAATAGCATTGATAATGGAAAAACCATGGCGCTGCTTTATGATTTTTCTCTGGTGATGCAGCTCTAGAAGAGACTTATAGTTTTTTGTTTTCACTAAAAAGGGAGCAGCCTTAAATAAGTCTGATAATAGAGAAGCCTCAAAAAAACAATCTGGCGCCAAAGCTCCACAAAAGGGGAATAGTTCGGGGTGAGCTGAGGCGAGGTGAAGAGCACCATAACCACCGCTGGATTGCCCCATGATGGCCACCCTTTCCGGGGGTACTCGCAAGTGTTCTTGGAGCAAAGGGTAAAGTTCTTTAACAATGTAGTCTTCATAGTTTCCAGTAGCAGTTGAATTTAAAAACTGTGAGCCTCCCCAAAAGGTCCAAGCATCAACAAAAACAAAATGGGCTAGAGGTGCTTTTTCAGCTCCCATTAAATCATCGAGTTGCTGCAAAAATGTCTCATCGAAACCCTTGTCGCCAAGATACTTGGTGCCATTCCCTGCGAATCCTGAGAGGACAAAAACGAGTCCGAGCTTTTTTGAAGAAGGATTCTTTGGGCTAGCAAGGGGATTATTGCGAAAAACGGAATCTCCCAAAGGATTATTTTTGAGGACGGAGCTGGTCACAAAGATGTTAAAAAGATCAAAATTTTTTAGTTTTGGATAAACTAAAGTTTCAATTTTGTAGGTTGCTGATAAAGCCATATTTCTTTCCTGCGCTGATAAGATCTTTAATGTTAATTCCTTTGAGCACTGGTTTTCCTAGGTTTTTGAGACAGACAAACTGAATGGTATCGGAGGAGATCTTCTTTTTGTCCTGAGCGATCACCTTTAGAAAATATTTTTCTGGCAAAGGTTTAAAGTGGATCGTTTTTAGGAAACAAAACATGGGCGTCGCTTGCAGGTAAGACCATGTTTTTTGGTTAAGGAGGCCGCTTTCGTAGCTCAGTTCTAAAGCCACTCTCAATCCGACCGCTACAGCTCTGCCATGAGGCAATTTTTGCCCTAATTCTATGACATGTCCAAAGGTATGGCCTAAATTGAGGAAATGACGAAGGCCCTTGGCTTCAAAGGGATCGCGACGAACAATCTGGTATTTTTCCGCAACCGCTAAAGGAATAAACTTCCAAAATAAAGGTAAACTAATATTATTGAGGTCGAGGAGTTGGCGACCCCAGGCTTTGTTCGTAATCAGCGCCATTTTATATAGCTCGCCCAGAGAATCTTTCATTTGTTGTTTTGGCTGTGAGACCAAGACGTCTTGGACAATGAAAACTTTTTTGGGGTGATGAAAAGTTCCGATTTGGTTTTTGAGAGTTCCAAGGTTTAATCCATTTTTCCCTCCATGGGCGGAATCAATAGCCGCGAGCCAAGTGCTGGGAATATGAATCAAGTCTATGCCTCGTTTAAAAATCGAAGCAACAAATCCTGCGAAATCCCCAAGGCTACCCCCGCCGATGGCAATGAAGGTAAGGCCGCGATGGGAATTACTCTCCAGTAAAGCAAAAATCTGTTTGAGATGTTTGGTAAGTCGGTCTGCATTTTTGAGTTTTTCGCCGGCATCGACAGCATAGACATAAGCAAAAGGCGTTAGCCATTTATTGACCTGTTTATTGGAGGATAAGACTTTTTTATCGACAATCACAACAAAGTCATGGATTGGCCGAGTAGGGTGGAGGTCATTCAGCAAAGGCAATTTTTTCGAATAGTAGACTTCAGTTGGAATTTTAGACATAAACCGCCTTTTTGGTTTTACTCTTTGACCGTGCCATTGCCTCGTAGAATAATACCATAAAAAAATGGCATCAACCCAAATGTGGGAATAGCAATGGAAATTACATCAACAGTAAATACTTTCTCTTTTGAGGGAGTCATACCGTCCTCGAAATCGACTTTTAATCGGGCTTTAATTATTCAGTCCTATGAGCCAAAGATCATTGTAACGGGTGATGGCAAATGTGATGATATTGCAAAAATGCGGTCAGCCGTTATGAATTTGAATCGCCAGGAAACCGTATTTGATTGTGGAGAAGCAGGCACTGTTCTGCGTTTTCTGGCGCTGCGAGTTTCGCGAAACTCTGGCAACTTTCTACTAACCGGAAAACCGCGCCTCTTTAAGCGTCCCCAGACCGAGTTGTTACAAATCTTTTCGCAACTTCAGGTGAAATATTTGATGGAAGATCGTGGCCTGCGCATTGAAAGCAAAGGTTGGAAAATTCCCTTAAAGCCATTAAAAGTGAGCGCGCGGGAGAGCAGTCAGTTCTTGAGCGGCATTTTTCTTAATTGTTGGGAGCTTCCCCAAGAAATTCAAATTGAAATTCCAACAGAAATTGTTTCTGGTGCTTACTTTCAGCTGACCCAGGAAATCCTCAAGGATTTTGGAATGATTTGGTCGCAGGAGGGAGATGTATTTATAATTCCTCCTCACCAAAAACCGAGGGTGCAGAGTTATCGCGTTGAAAGTGATATAAGTTCAGTGTTTGCCGTGGCCGCATTGGCATCAGTCGCAGGGTCTGCTTTGATTAAGCAATTTCCATTTCAATCAAAACAACCAGATATTGCTTTTTTCAACATTCTCAAATCCATGGGTGCAAATTTAGAGAAGCGCGGAGAAGATCTTTGGGTGGAACAATCGAAACGCCTGCGGGCTCGTGATATTGATCTTAACAATTGTCCTGATTTATTTCCGGTTTTGAGTGCTTTAAGCGTGGTCGCAGAAGGTGTCACTGTATTGTACGGAGCCCCGCAGTTAATGCATAAAGAGTCTAATCGCATTGATGAAGTCGTAACTTTGCTGCAAAGGCTTGGGGTTCATACAGAAGCTCGTGATGATGGGGCAGTTATACATGGTCAGGCCCCCACGAATAATAATGAAGTACTTCTAGATGCCAAAGATGATCATCGTTTGGTTATGATGGGCGCCGTGCTAAAGGCCGCAGGTTTTAATATTAGAATTGAAAACTCAGAAAGCACCACCAAGAGTTTTCCGGAGTTTTTGGAGATTGCCAAAGGATATTTGTGATCACGGTTTTTATTGGGCAACGTGGATCTGGGAAAACGTCCTTATTAAAGAGGATCGAAAGTTATTGTAAACGCTTGGATCGGTCGGCCCATTTTTATGACCTAGATTTTGAAATAACCCGTCGGTATGGTAGAAAGATCAGTGACATCTTTGAGTCTGAGGGAGAAATCCACTTTCGAACTCTTGAGAAAAAATATTTTGAAATGATTTTAAGTGAAGCTAAAGAGGGTGAAATCTATATCTCCGTTGGGGGAGGCTTTGCGGTGAGTAATATTCCGCCCGCAGTGAGAGTGATTTGGTTACAAAGAGTGAGTGATAGCAGCGGAAGAATTTTTTTGAACCGACCTTCGTTGGAATCCGGGGCTTCACCCTTAGAAGAATACCAGAAGCGATTGTTGTTACGACGGCCACTTTTTCGGCAAGCGGCTTGGGAAGAGTATTTGATTCCCGAGGGCCTTAAGCGCGAGTCTATCATTGAATCAGAAATCCTTGTGGAAAACCCGGTGAAGGTTGGGGGTTCATTAACTTTGGTGCCCTCTGTTTTTGCCACCGAAGAGCGGTGGAAATTTTTTATTGAACGAAGGCTAAGTTGGGGCATTGATTTTTTTGAAATTCGCGACGACCTGCTCCCACCTTCGCAGATAGAATGGGCCCTACGAGATATTCCTAATGAAAAAATATTATGGGCGCGTCGCTGTCCCATTAGGGGTGTGGGCTTTACGTTGTCTTCAATGGGCCTTATTGATTACGACAGAGCCTTTGCTCATGAAATACCAGCCGATGGAAATTCTATTGTGTCAGTGCATCAGTTGGAAGAGGAAGAATCCTTTCCCCAGCTTTTTGAGAAACTTGAAGTCTTTGAAAAACGGGGACTTCATATTAAACTAGCTCCAAGGATTGCTAATTTTGAAGACCTTCGGATTTGTCATCAATGGCGACTACAGAATCCAGAACAAAGAAGTTTTTTGCCCCGCTCGGAAGCTGGGTGTTGGCTTTGGTATCGACTCTGGATAGGGAAATCACAAAAAATAAATTTTTTGAGGGAGGGTGAGGGTTCTGCTCCTGACCAACCAAGTTTGTACCAATGGATTCAACGGCATAAAAATGGGACTAAAGATTTCGCGGCATTGCTTGGAGACCCTGTCACACATAGCTTTACACCGATTTTTCAAGGAGAATTTTTTGACCAATATCAGATTCCCATTTTGCCGATTCTAGTGGGTAAAGAGGAGTTCGATGTGGCATTTCCATTTTTAGAGTCCTTGGGACTTCTCGCTGCGGCGGTGACATCACCCCTTAAAATTTCTGCGTATAGCCAGTCACAACGGCGAACAGCCATCGCAGACTTTTATGGGTCCGTGAATACACTCTTTCGACATCGGCGCGATGGATGGATTGGTCACAATACCGATGAAGAAGGCCTTATTTTACTAATTAAAAAAGCACGTTCCCTTCAGCCTATCGCCGATTTTTCTTCGGTGGCGGTTTGGGGAGGCGGTGGCACCTTGCCCTTACTTCAAAAACTCTTACCAGAAGCCAAATTTTACTCCATTCAATCGGGTCAAAGGAGAGATGGGAATCCGGAAGCAGAAGAGGGGCCCAAGTGGGTTGTCTGGGCCGCTGGGCGTTTGCACGCACCGGGTACTGTTTTACCTTCGCAAGATTGGCGTCCCGAACTGGTGGTAGATTTAAATTATCGTGATGATTCCGGTGGATTAGAGTTCGCCCAGAGCTGTGGTGCTCGCTATCTTTCTGGTGAAATAATGTTTGAAGTCCAAGCCGAGTATCAACGACGCTTTTGGAAACCTTTGCTGGAAGACATTTGACGTCGTCGGAAAAAAACAATCCAAATTTTTTTGATTTCAAAATCTGATAATGGCCCTTGATTCCGCTCAATAAGGCGACCCAGGATTTCGGCTTCTCGCCTTGGATCATAAGTGGTGAGGTGCTGTTTAGACTTAATAATTTTTATTTGATCTACGATCTTAGCTCTCTTGTTGAGGAGAGCTAAGAGTTTGGCATCGATGGCATCGATTTGCATGCGCTTTTTCTTTAATGACGTCATTTGAAATTCCTTTTTAAAGCACTGGCGATGGTCATCTTCGCGGTCGCGACCTTACTAGATTCTGCTGAAAAAGTGCCAAATTCAAGGCGGCAAGCTTCAAATCGAATGAGGCGTAGTTCCTCTACGTTGAGTGAGAGATGAAGCGAAGCCAACGCAAAAGTTGTCTTTTTCAGCAGAATCTTAATAATGATTGGCGTTCCCCTTGTTCACGGAAATACATTGTTCCGCACCACCCGTCATACAAATTTGCATTCCAGGAAGCGAATTTCTTAAAGCTTCATGGGCCTGAATCATTTTATCAGAAAGAAGTTTTACGTTCTTAGTCATATGAATGTTTCCAAAATTAGTTAAGGAGATTTTTAGGTAAATCAAATTTTGTTTGGTAGTAGAGATGGTGCTGATACTGTCATCGAGGGCCTCAATCGAAGAGTCGAGTGTCTCCAATAAATCTGTGGCACTGGCCTTATCGACATTAACCGCAATCAAATTACTATAGCTGTTGGTGAGCCCGCGTAGAGTCATAAGGTGCATTTGCAGATTTTCCATCAAATCCATTTGAGCTTGTACGTGATAAAGAAGCTGTTGCGCAGAAACCGAAAGTGCCGCGAGATCTTCCTTGCTTTTTGCTTTGGTGAGACGAGAGCTAAGGGTATGAATGTGCGAGAGTGTTCCGAAGTCTAAATCGTTTTCAAGAACCATCAGAGACATAGCTAATAAACTATGAGTTTTAAGAATCATTTGCTCAAGGAGTCCTAAGTTGAGTGTGTTGCTAGTTCCTTGGGTGATCTCTGCGAGGGATCGCTCGATTTTAGTTGATGCAGACTGGAGGTTCTTTAAATCAGCATTGAGGGAATCCAAAGGCCCACCTTCATTTTCCGTTGCCTTGATGTCGGCAATATCAATGTCATCAGATTCTTTGTTGAACCAATTAAACCACTGGGTCTTAGGCTTTTCCACAGTGTCGCGGATGGAATATTCGATTCTCTTTCTAATTTGCCGATCATAAGTGGAGCTTGTGCCAGCAAGCTTATGTCTCGCCATTTTTTCATGGAGATAGAGGGTAATATAGTCAATCTTTGGTAGGCCCCAAGTTATCATACTGCCTGCGATCATCTCTGTTCCAAAAGCGACAAAATCATAATTAAATCCAGTAACCATGGCACCGATAACGGTTCCGATGGTGAGGCCGACTTTTGACCAACCCCTGACTCCTAGTTTTCCTTGACCTTTATAATGGGCTGCCAAGTCCTGTTCTTTGATCTGCTTGCGCCAACTGACGGTGTCATGATTCAACACATTTTTTGCCAAAGTCTGATGATAACTGATGATACTTCCCATAACGTGCATCATCACTTCTTTGAGAGTTAGCACCATATTTTCCTCGCCCATATCGATAATGGCATTGGCCAGTACCATTGAGTGCTCAAAGTATTGCTGGTTTCCGGCAGGAGTAGAGAACAACGGGAGGGTTTGATTGCATACTCCGCGGATATTACTTAAGTCATAATGACTCTTTCCTTCAAAACTTAGGATATGTTTCGCTGCCGCTGCCGTAAAAGAATCAGATAAATGGTAAATGATTAGTCTCTTCAAAAGAGTTTTGGCAAGATCTTCATAAGGTATATCAACGGGCTTGCTGCCCTCGGAGTCTTTTTGTTGAATGAGTTTGGCATAAGTACCAAGAGTATCTCTTAGCATGCTGCCAAAGGCAGGACCCATGAAAATTCCAGACTCATGGAGGGTGCGAGTAATTCTAACTCGATCCGCAAAGCTGGCTTTAGGTATCGGCGGCTGAAGTGCGGGATTCGCCGCTGGTTTTGGAACGGCATCTAATTCGACAGGAGCGACTCTTTGGATTATCAGCCCTCCTTGCACTTTTACGGGTTGGGAATCCAAACTAGCGACGCAACTCAATTCGATGGCAAAGCTCGTTCCAGAGATCAAAATCAAACCCAAACTCAAAAAAATCTTAGACATACCGATGGCTCCTGTGATTGGCACCCTAAATGCAAAGGTCATTCCAGGGCGAAATCCATTAAATCCATCTGCGCTATACAGACTTTGTCGAGCTTCTAGCCAATTGAGCGAGGAAGGTCAGCTCTAGCCTTGCCTCTCTACCAATTAGTGGGGTGTAGTCACGTGCCAATACCAACTATTTGTA
>CAZYOE010000003.1:0-80894 GCA_964648725.1 uncultured Pseudobdellovibrionaceae bacterium
CAGAATTTTGATAAATGTGCATAAATCCGAGTCCGTTTTCTTCAGGTAAGATCAACCTCAACTGTTAGATAGCGGCGGAGGCTGTTTTTTGGATCTTGGCTCAAAACAGGATCATTTTCAATATAATCAACAATTGCATTCTGGAGTAAAATTAGTTCTGTGATGCGTGTTTCGTATTCGCTCTTCAACTGGGTTAGAACTATTCGGAGCTTTTTTAATTCAACAATCATATCATTGGCTTTTGTCTCTTTATCCGTAACATTGTCGAGAGCGCCTTCGATTGCTGTTCTTATTGGTACCATTTCTGTAAAGAAATTATTGATGGCCTCATCATAAAGTTCAGATTCTGTTTTGCCTCCAATGAAAGGGATTTTGCTTTGAAGCTTTTGCAATGGTCCCACTCTAATATCAACTTTTTTGCTTGCTTTGGTCACTTCAATCATATATTCCTTCAGACCTTTTTTATATTCTGTTTGAATGTCGTGGACCTGTTTAGCGCGATCAATTTCACCAAGTGAACCATCAAAAAATATTGATTCAAGAAGCTTCCCGTTGGTCGTAACGTTATGCTTGCGCAACTCAGCCTGGATCTTTGTTTTTTCGGCTTCAAAAGCTGCAGGATCCATTGTCTCATACATGGCTACTAAGCTTTTTACAAATTCTGCCATTCTTCCTGCAAGACCTTCAGGCTCATTGGATCTATCAATTCCCATGATTTTTTCAGCCCTTTTAACCTCAGCTTCGGAGAACTTTACCTTGGTGGCCAGAGCAACGTCTGCATGGAAGACTTGTGCAAACGTCTCTCTAGGTGCAGGCGCTTGCTCTGTTGCCGGGGCTTCAACTTTTGTGGGCTGTGCTTGAGTGGATTCTGAAACTGGTTTGGCGTCGGCGATGGCTGCTTCAGATAATCCAGCTTTCCTAATAAGGGCATCTAAATCTAAATTTAACTCATCAGTTTCTGGATTATCATGGCTGAGGCTAATTGCACAGGAGGATGGAGCAGAAGCTAACGGTTGTGCCAATAGGAATTGAGGCGCTGTCGCTAGGATTCCTCCCATAACCATAGGAATAATAAATTTTTTCTTGTTAAGCGTTGGCTTCATTTTTTTGCTCCAATTAAAGTTTTGTTGTTTAATCTGGAGGAGTTCAGCAAGTTGTGTGCCAAGTAATCCGTCTACTGGGGCGGTTTAGGCTGTTCAACTCTTTTTCAGGTGACATCAAAAATTGTCTTTTTTTATGGCCCCCCGATTGGAGATAGATTTGGGAACAATAAAGACAACCATCCAGGCTGGTTTTGGGATACTCCATACACCGAACCTGCGAGCCAGATGTTCGCAGGTCGTAAAATTAAATAACATTCGTTTATGAGTCTCATTATATCTCAGTCCCAATTTTTTAGGAGACTTTCTTTTTGGCGTCGTAGGGAAAGGTTAGGGAGTTCTTTAGCTTTTTTGTACCTAGAACACCGAGCACGAGAAGAACTCCTACCAGAATAATCAAGCTGGCAACAAGAATTCGAAGGGTGACTACCTGACCGAACCAAAACCAGGCAAGGCTGGCGGCCACAATTGGCTGTAGATAAATAAAAATCGCCACAGAAGACGATGTGGAATAAGCGAGAGTCCAATTATTTAAAAAATAGGTAATGAGTGTGCCGCCGACAATACTGAACGTCATGGCCCCGCCCAGAGTTCCAGTGATCATTGGCCACTGAAGGCTGATCCATTCGGGCCAAGCCATCAGATTGATGCCAATGCTGCCAAACATAAACATATAGGCCGTTAGCCAGAGGCGATCATACTTTTTTAAAAACTCCCGACTGTAGGATAAAAATAGTCCGTAACTCACACAATTCAAAATAGTGAGTAAGTCGCCTTGAAGAGTTTTATCGCCAAGGCTGAAATCTTCAATCTTGCGCATCACGAGAACTCCGCTGAAGGCCAATAAAAATCCTATGCCTCGCTTGAACGTGAGCGGCTCAATCCCTCGGAATGTGACAAATAACAAGGTGAATACAGGAATCAGGGTGTTCAAAATCGCACTGTTCGTCGAGGTTGTATACTGCAGGCCTTTTAGGAATGCAGTTTGATTGATGATGGTGCCGAGCAAGGTGTAAATAAAAAGTGGTTTTAAAATATCGCTATTAAGTTTAGGGCGACTTTGTGGCCTCCAAATCATGGCGACTGTGAGCATCACTCCTGCCGCAACGATTATCCTTAAGCCTGCCCATACCAGTGGAGGGAAGGCTTGAAGAATCACCTGCGAGACCACATAGTTGATTCCAAAAAGAATCTGAATCAGGATGAGCGCCGTATAAATTGTTAATGGAGCCGGGCTTTGATCGGTGGTGCGATTTGCAATTTGGGGCATTAACTTCTCCTGAAACGCCTTCGGGCCTCAGCGTAAGCCCAAATTTTCGTGATTCACGCAACTACATTTTGATGTTAGCGCATTTGAAAGCAAGAATGAATGAATAATGAGTAGAAAAATGAATTTTATTTATCGATTCACAGTGGCTGTCATGGTTTTTGCGAGTCCAGCCCTTTGGGGTCTTGGTTTAGATATTCCTTTAGATCTCACTCGGGAAATTCTCTCGGAAGCTGTTCCATCCGCCAATTCCATAGCAGGAATTAATGTCGAAGACTTTACTACGGATTGGGAAGGTGAGCCACCACCTGGCATAAGTGTAGCCATTGAGTCCAAGAGTCTCCAGTGGGTCAGGGTTGTTGATGTTCTCGCTTTACCTCGTGGACGAATGCGAATCAAATTTGCTGCGCCTTTGACAGCCAGAATTAGTCATGGTGGGTTTTCAACGGGGGGTTCGAAAATCGAGGTATTGGAGTTTCCGGTGGCACTTTTGGGGCACCCTAAAAATGAAATTAGACTCCGGTATAAGGTTGATGGAACTAGCAAGGAAGCTGTCTTACGACTTAAGTATAGGCCTAGAGTTAATACCAATCCATCGCGGATTTTTGTTGATACGTCTTGTTCGCGCTATGGTGTGCAAGGAAGCTGGGCTCGACTGGTTAGTGAGAAATCATCTTGGGTCTATATCGGTTGTCGCTTTATTTCAACTCGTGGCGATCAATATCGAACCGCCAATTTAGAGATGTACGTTTTTTGGGAGGGATCAGAGAACACCAACACAGTTCTTGTTGATGGCGTGCCTGCCGAATCGCTTCTTCCATCCCTTTGGGGATTTCAATTGAGTTCCGTGCCTGGACAAATCAACTTGCAGAATTCGAGTGGAGAACTCGTATCGGTTAAGTATTCACTAGGGGATCGGCATTATCTGGGATCATTGGGTCTGGGCATCGGCCCTTATGCTTCAGAATTCAATGGCGTTGGTGAGTTTGACCAGGGGTGGAGTCCTCTACTGACTATTTATGGTTCTGTTTTTATCAATGAAGGTTTGAGAGTGGTCAGTTTTGATGCCACTTCGATTTCGAATCGGTTATGGACTGACTTCGGACTTTATTTGAGCACCGAAAATGCTAAAATGTTAGATCAACGTTTAACGATGAATTTACTCTTCGGCGGCCATATCATCGGCTTTCGCACGGGTGGTAAAACCCATGCCGTACCAAGTTTTCCTCAGGGATTTGAATTTATTTATCAAGATGCGTTTGTCAGAGGTTACACGATGTCTTTGGGGGGATTTATTTATCCTGAAATTAATGGACGAAGCTACTACAACCTTTGGTGGCGTTGGGGCGGTAAGATCTTCGGCGAAATCAATTATCTCGCGGCAAAGGAAAGCTTTGATAATGAGAGTGTGACCTCAAAAAGTTTGGGGATCACCTTTGGGTTTCCAATTGCCAAGTTCTGGTAAATATAAAATGTAAGGCGAGAAATGTAAGGTGAGGTAAGTATATCCTCCTTTAATTCTATTTTGATCTAGCCGCAAAAACCCCTTGCCATTCAAGGGGCGGCGAATGAATCAAGCTATCACAACGTTCAATATAGGTCAGCGTCGGTGCATCATCAGGGTATTTTTCTTGGATCTTTTTAAAGCTTTCGAGCGCCCAATTAAACTGACCTTGTTGATAGAGATTAAAGGCATCAGTAAACATAAAACAGAGTGGTTCCAATTGTGCAACCTCAGTGCTGGGACGCCTTTCAGTGAGTGCTTGGTAAAGAGGAACGGCCTGCGTTTTGCCCTTAACAAACACCACATCGATAGGACGACAGAGAAAGTGATTTTTTACCTGTTCATAGGTGGTGCCACTAATGAGTAGAGACACACCATATTCTTTGGTCAGACGCTCTATGCGAGTGGCCAAATTAACATTGTCGCCAATGATCGTATAGTCGAACCTTCTACTGTTGCCAATGTTGCCCACTATGGCTTTTCCGGTGTGAATACCAATTCCAATTCTCAAATGGGGATACCCATCTTTTCGATTTCTTACATTAAAGGCATCCAGCGTTCGAATCATATGAATGGCGGTGCTCACGGATTTTCGCGCATGTTCGGCATCGGCCACAGGCTCTCCCCAATATGCCATCACAGCGTCGCCTATAAATTTATCCAAGGTGCCTTCGTGCTCAAAAATAATATCGGTCATTTCTCCGAGGTATTCATTAAGAATTCTTACCAGAAATTCAGGGGCCAAGCTTTCCGAGAGTGTGGTGAAGCCGCGAATGTCAGAAGACAAAATGGAAATATCCCGCCACTTTCCCACTTCGTCCGCTGGGTTAAATCCTGATTCAATCAAATGTTGCGTGGCACTCGGGGAGAGATATTTTGAAAGAGTACCCCGGATCATTCTTCGTTGTTTGATTTCAATGATCGCCATGTGGATACAGCCATGTAAGAGGCTAACTCCAGCAGCCAAGAGTGGCAGAACCATCGGAAAATGGAGACTTTGTTCTTTAAAAAAATAAATACTTGCGAGTACGGTGCTAAGAAGCGCCAAAGGTGGAAACATATTGCGAATGAAAAATGATTCAATAAAAAATATTGAGAAGTAACAAACGAAGACAAGTGCTAAGGAGAACCATAATGTGGTATTCGGATCAGCTTCCCGAAGATAGTCGTTGTTGAGTACATTCGAAATAGCAGTGGCATGCAAAAAGACCCCAGGAAAGTGGGAGGCAATGGGTGTTACTTTAAGATCATTGATTCCCATGGCACTTGTTCCAATGATAACCACTTTGCCTTTAAAAATTTCCGGATCGACAGTGATACCTTCAATCTTTCCGGCTTCTTTAGCTTTGGCAGAGTCAAGAATCTCCCTGGCTCCAATCTGTGTGACGGCGTTATTATTGGCATAAAAATGGAGAAAGAGATTCCCATTCTCGTCAAGCGGGATTCGATGTTTAATCCTATTATCAGGCTCAGAGATCTCCAAAAAACCATTATTGAAATAAAGTTTGGTGCGTTTTTCTATTGACTGTGAAATGATGCCACGGAGAGCTAAGGAGGGAATCCATTGCCCCTCATAATGAACAAACATAGGAACTCGGCGCAAGATTCCATCGGAATCAGGATCTACATTCACACTATGTATGAAAGGTGTAGAACTCCAAATATTGGTGGTTGGAAGGGAAATGGCATGATACTTCTCATCATTGAACCATGTGTTGGGTGTGACTCTCCACAGAATAGGGTTAGGAAATGCACGATCCATCGGTAGTGGCAGTTTGTTAACGCCTTCCAATCCTGAATTAGGTAGTGCTAAAGTAGCGTGGGAAACGTTTTTATAATGGGCAGAAACTTCACCGAGAACTTTATCGTCTTCGGTCTCTTTTTGAGGCTCAGTAAAGAGCATATCAAAAAGGATCATAGACGGATTGCCTTCAGCGATAAAGGAAATCAGCTCTTTATAAACCCGCCGTGGCCAGGGCCAGCGACCAAATGTCTCGGCATATTTTTTTAAACTATCCTCGTCAAAATCAACAATCACCACTTGCTTGGATGGTTCAGTGGCGCGGTTGAAGTTGCGATAACGCATATCAAGTGTGATTAGTTCAACTTGATTAAGCAGGTGATTAAGATAAGGCACTTCGGAAAAAACAACCACAACGGCGCTAACAATCGCAAAAGATTTCAGGCCGACTTTCCATTGTTTAAAATTAAAGACCATTAGGTGAATCTCCTGTGGTCCTTAATCGGTATTTTACAGAATCAGTAGATAGGGCAAAGGTAATAATTCGTTACAGACTCTGATCTACCAGTCGATGGGCTGGTAGTCTTTAAGAAACTTGCCGCACCAATGATGACCTGTCAGCATACCATGAAAAAATGGGTCACATATTCGAGCCGCTCCATCCACGATATCCAAAGGTGGCTGAAAGTCGTGTACCGATTGATTTTTTTGCGACAGCTGAACTGGATCTTCGTCGGTCACCCAACCTGTATCAACTGCGTTCATAAAGATTCCATCTTTTGCCAAATCAGAAGCTGAAGTATGCGTGAACATATTCAAGGCCGCTTTTGCCATATTCGTGTGTGGATGACGATCCGGTTTCGTGAACCGATAGAATTTACCTTCCATAGCCGTCACATTCACAATGTGCTTATCGCCGGTGTAATCTCTGCGCATCAATGGAGTTAATTTGCTCGAGAGCACAAAAGGGGCTACGGCATTAATTAATTGCACTTCAAGAAGTTCCGGAGTGGGAACATCGGTGAGTTTGTAGCGCCAACTATTGGTTTCGCGCAAATCAACTTGTTGAAGATCCGCATCTAGTTTTCCTACTGGAAAAACTTCTTCAGCCCTTATCCCAGAATCAAAAGAGTAGGGTACTTGGGAAAGTTGCGCTGAAGCCATGATGCCCATTCCTGCACCTAACTGAGACCAGGCCATAGGAAGGCTACTATCTTTGGATCTTCCATCTAAACACAGATTATTTATTTGGTGTTTGCATTCTTGATAAGGTTTAAGGAGGAGTTTTGCCCTCGTTGGAATTTCATTCCATGGTGCGAGTTCTTGCGCCATCAGATGCGCAAAAAATCCCGGAGGTCGACGTACTGTTTGAGCCGCATTATTGATAAGGAGATCAAGGCGCGGGAGCTTTTGGTTCATGTAGGCGGTGAAAATTTCCACACTTGGTGTGTGTCGGAGATCAAGACCATAAACTTCAAGGCGATTCGCCCATTGTTCATAATCTGGTTCACGGGAAAAGCGCAGAGCCGAGTCTACGGGAAAGCGAGTGGTCGCAATCACCCTGGCTCCTGCGCGCAACATCATAAGTGTTGCATGGTAGCCAATTTTCAAGCGAGAGCCGGTGATTACGGCGATTCTTCCTTCCAAGGAAGCGGTCTGAAAGCGTTTTTGATAATTCAAATCACCACAAGTTTCGCACATGGAATCATAAAAAAAATGCAGCTTCGTGAACTCCGCCTTACAGACATAGCAATTACGAGGGGTGTTCAGCTCGCCAGGGGACTGAGGAGCCTCATGGCTATGATAAGTGATTTGGGCTGGAGCCACAAAAACGGAAGTTTTACGAGCTTCGCGAATTCCGGTGCGTGAGCGAGCCTCACGATCCGTCTGTACAACTTGTTTCCGACGGGCCAAATGAACGGCCTTTTGTCTTTTCTTCAGTTCTTCACGGTTGGGGCGTGCTAGTTTTCCTGCGGCCTTTAAAAGGGCAATTCGATCTTCCTCGCTCAGATTGGCTAAGAGATTTGGATCATCAGACATCGCTTCGAGGGTACGTAAACATGATTTGAAATCGGTATTTTTCATAGGATCGGGATAGTTTCAGACCCCCGTAATAAGGTCAAGTGGGGATCGAATTTAATGGCTCGCTTTTGCTTATGTTTTTAGTGGGATGAACGGGCCTTGAAAGACGCGGGGGGGGTAACAGTCCTCTAATTCTCGCGGAAGGCAATTACCTCTGATTCACCTCGGAAACTTGCTCATTCAGCGTCCACAAATCATAGAGGTAACCAAGAAAAAATAGCCCACCAGTACAGAGCCATAGAAAGCCGCTAAACCACTTTCCCATATAAAAACGATGAGCTCCAAAATATCCAAGAAAAGTTAAAAGAATCCAGGCCACATTGTAGTCTAAAGCTCCATTTTTATAGTGAAGGTCAGCGTTTCGATTCATTGATGGAATTAAGAAAAGATCTACAATCCATCCCACCCCCAATAGCCCAAGAGTAAAAAACCAGATTGTGCCTGTTATGGGCTTTCCGTAATAAAAACGATGAGCCCCAATAAAACCAAAAATCCAAAGAATGTATCCAATAACCGATGAATGTGTTGATGCCATAAAATCCTCTCAATAAATAAGAACACACACTGGCGTTCTAAGATACTATAAAGATTTGTAACAAAAAAACTTTGCGGCATTATTCACGTCTTGCGGAAGCACGCCCTGGCATCCTTTTGTTGAATACAGTTACGTTCATAAGTGTGGTAGGAAGAGCAATTCTTAAAGACCCCTCGGGGTGGAGACAGTGTGTCTCCCTATTTATTAGGAAAGATTAAGTTGCATACACACCAAGAAATAATCAACTTATGATCTATGGCTACCGCTATAAATAAGAATACATTAGAAAAAAAGACCCTAATGACCTCAGGGCTTTCTATTTTTGCGGTGATGGTTTGTCTCTTCGGTGCGGCTGGCACCTTTAAGTATTGGCAGGCTTGGAACTTGCTGACTATTCTGATCGGATGCACTACGTACATCGGTCTTTACCTTTATAGAAAGGATCCAAACCTTCTGGAGCGAAGAATGCGCTATAAAGAGCCTGAGCCTCAGCAGCAAGTAATCATAAGCCTTGGGACAGGGGTTCTCTTGGTGGGCTTAGTCGTGGCAGGATTTGATTTTCGTTTCTCATGGTCGAGAGTTCCCCTTTCATTTGTTTTAATTGCGGATTTAATGATTGTGGTCGGCTATTGGATAATTTTTGAAACCTTTAAAGTTAACACCTACACAGCAAGAACTGTCGCCGTTGAAAAAGAGCAAAAACTGATTTCTTGGGGCCCATATGCGATTGTTCGACATCCAATGTATGTGGGAACGATCTTTGTTTTTTTGGCTTTACCCTTCGCACTCGGGTCTTATAGTGCCATTGCGTTTTCAATACCAATTTTTCCATTGATTGTTTGGCGGATTCTCAACGAAGAAAAAGTCCTTTGCCGAGAATTAGAAGGCTACAAGGAATATACTCAAAAAGTAAAGTACCGAATTCTTCCTGGGGTTTGGTAGCGGATGCCACTTTCGCGAAGGCGAAAAATGTTACTGCGACTATTTTATTAACAGACTAACTAGATTCTGCTGAAAAAGCGCCAAATTCGGGGCGCCAAGCTTCAGATTGAACGAGGCGTAGTTCCCCTACGTTGAGTGAGAGATGAAGTGAAGGCAACGCAGAAGTTGGACTTTTTCAGCGGAATCTAACTACCGCCTAAGGGTGTCACATAAAGGCACACCCTTTGCTTTAGTATAATAGGATGAAGATTTTAGATCGATCTATTTATATTCTGTTGGTTTTTACCGTCAGTCTTTTCGGCTGCAATGAGCACCCTCTTCGGAAGCGTTCTCTGCCAACGCCTTCGTCCGCAAAGGCTGGTCTCTCTAAGGACGGAAGTGTTACCAATCCTATAGACGTGGCTTGTTTATCAGATCTTAAAAAGAAAGCTCTTGAAAATAAAATTCTCTTTTTTAACGAGCCTAAGTCAAAGATCGATGACGAGCTTGTTGAACAAGCGAATCAGAACCTGGGCACCTTCAAGCCCGTCGATGAAAATTTTAGCCTTGGTCGGAACCAACGAACAAATCAGATAATGAAGATGGGTGTAACGAGTTGGACAAAGCTTCAGGAGGGCGCGCCATGGCAATCCTACAGTGTGGATCTTTGGCCCAACGATAAAACGGCAAAGGCTCGCTACTCTGTAGGTCTCGATTATGCCTCCGTGGACGCTCAGTCTCGCCCTATTTTTTTGATTCACCAAGAGGTTTCCGTGAATGAACAATGTCAGTTAGATTTTAGAACGACGGAGGTCACTCAGTTTAAATACTCGGATTCAGGCAATGTGAAGGTGAGCCTTTCAGATTTTTATCCCGATACTGGAGATAAGACTGACGTTACCGAGGGGCAGCTTAAGGAAGGAGAAGTCTTTATTTACCCAGCTCCTATCATAACTAAAGACAGCATTCATCGATTGTCTCAGCCTCACGTCAAAGTTTTTGGTTCCAAAGACTCTCTTTTTGCGCAAGTTAAAATTCTCAAAGAAACTGAAAATCAACTCTTTAAAAATGACCTTTCTCATCAAGAAGCGAGAGGGACTGAAATTGTATTTGCCTCTTATATGGATGATAAAAAAATAACTGAGTTAACCTTGCAGGATGCTTCCCCCCCTGGTTTTGAAATATGGGATTGGTAACTTTGATAATCTGCAGATTGATAAAGATCTGTGGCTTCAAACCGTGCCTTCAGAGAGACTTGAAGGAAGTCAAATGGTGAAAGTGAATATAAAAGAAGACCTCTATGATACACTTCATTCCATTCGCCTGAAGGTGGAATTTCAAAAAAGCTTGAAGACAGAATTTCTTGCACCTTATTGGAAAATAATTGAAAAGACCGAGAAATCTGCAGTGATTGAAAACAATATGATATTTGTAGACGAGTCGGTGCCGCTAAAAAATGGTCAAGGAGATGATTCAAATCCCTTTTTAAAACAAACACCTTATATTCAAATTTCATTACCCACCATCCAACAATGGAAGCGAGAACTGTTGAATGGCTTTCGTGGCTCCAGAATGGAAATGGCACAGAAGATACTGGCTAAAGTTTCAAGTGTTCTTATTTATGATGAGGAGGGGGTGAAAAATAATATCATTCGGGCACTAAAGACCGAAGAAATTCTGCAAAAGAAGAATGGGGTTTGTCAGCACTTTGCTAATTTATTTACAACTCTGGCTAGAAGTGTAGGGTTGCCAACTCGAATTATCTCCGGATTTCTTTTTAGTGCGAAAAGTGCGGGGCCCCATGCGTGGGTTGAAGTCGAAATTCGCCCCGGGGTCTGGCGCCCTTTAGAACCCCAGGATGCTGAAGTGAATTTTATTACTAAACGTTACTTTCCCGTTACTGTTTCGGCAACGTTAGATGATCCTAGCAATCCTGATTTAATGGCCGAAGAGTTAAAAACAAGTGGTGATGAAATGTCTTTTCAATCGCTATAGTTCGAATCGACAAGGTGATCGGCCATTCATATCGCTTTTTAACTTATTAAATAGACATCTATGAATTAAAAAACACCAAAGCCAGAGGCCTTTTGATCCATAATTGCCTGTGAATTGTCTTAATTTAAACTCTGCCCATATTTAGATTCTGCTGAAAAAGGCCAACTTCTGCGTTGGCTTCGCTTCATCTCTCACTCAACGTAGGGGAACTACGCCTCGTTCGATTTGAAGCTTGCCGCCTTGAATTTGGCTCTTTTTCAGCAAAATCTATTTAGGAGTAGTTGAAGCAAATGTGCTACTCACTACAACCGTCTCAATTTGAGAGGTCAACGAAAAGGTTCGCGTTAAGTCAATCGGCGCTCTCTTGTGAATTATGCCATTTTCAGTTAGAAAGTAGACTAAGGCGCACAAGTCGACGATGGGCTACGAACTAAAGGGAAATGGTATTACTTGGTATACTTCTGCAATTCATCATAGCCTGGTAGGTGTTGAAGATTTGGAACTATGACAATTTCAATGCGCCGATTTTTCGCTCGAAGTTCTGGCGTATCATTGCTGGCCACGGGATGTGTGTCAGCAAAGCTTGCGGCACTGACTCTATTTATATCCAAGCCTCCTTCCAATAGGTGTTTTAATACAGAAATTGCCCGCGCCGAGGCTAATTCCCAATTGGAAGGGAACATAGCTGTCTTGATGGGAAGATTGTCAGTGTGACCTTCAACTTGATAACTCTTATCTGGAATTTCATTGAGGCGTTTGGCAATTTCGGCAATGGTCTTTTGTCCCTCTTCAGACAATGTAGCTGATCCTGAAGCAAATAAAACATCAGAACCTAAACTCACCATCATTTTGCCACCTTCAATGCGCACACTCAGTGCACCGCTATCGGTTAGAGTTTTAAATTTTGCGGTTAGATCTTTGAATTCCTGAATGAGTTTTTGCTCTTGTTCTCGACGAATCTTCATTTCGTCCATAGCTTTACTGAGTTCATCCAAATTGGCTTTCAGTTGCCCTCGGTCTTTGGTTGTGGAGACCAATTTCTGTTCAAGGTCCTTCTTTTCAGTTTCAGTTTTTACCAAGGATTCATTGCGAGACTTGAGCTCTTGGTCCTTGATCTTGAGTTTCTCTTCATACTGACTGACTTCTTCAAGGTGTTTTGACTTTGAGACACAGGATGCGGATGCAAGAGCCAAAACTCCACAAATAATAGGCAAACAAAAGTTACGCATAGGACCTCCGGTTTCTACTTTTTCAGGATGAAAAAGTTTGGTGTTAATGTCAACATCGATTACTTCATCAATAAGAAATAACTGGAATAAAAAATATTAAGAGGCTAAGCAACTGGGGTATGAGGTTTGTAGTTTTATTGGTCATTCTGATTGTCTCTTTTGAGGTCTTGGCTGAGTCCACTTGGAGTGAACTAGCGTTGCGTTTCACCGCCGAGTCTCAAGTGGTTCGTGAACAATCCATTAAACAATTGCGAAAAATTAAAAATTTGGATTTGATCCTGACTCAGGAGCTTGAGGGGGCGAAGCGCTACTTGGCTTTAGATGTGATAGGAACTTTGCGTTTAGTTGGCTTCATTCCGGTTTTAAAGTCAATGGTTCCGCTGGAAAAAACGGGAATGATCTTTGTAACACTGAATGCTTTGATGACGAGTCAGACTCAAAAGAAATTTATCCAATATTATCTTGAGTCTCTCGATGACAATGAAGTTTCTTCCGCCAGTAAAGTGGTTATTGTTGACACCCTATCTCGGATGCAAGTGGATTTAGGGCGGAGGCGCCTCAAAAAAATATTTCGTCAAGAGGAGACTCCTGAGGTTCGCAGTTCCGGGCTGAATTATGTTCGGGCACAGCTAAAGAATGGTTTGGCTAAAAACTATTATTTTGATTTAGTGGAAGAAGCTTTAGGACAAGATCCATTTCAAATGAGAGTGCAGGCCCTGTTTCTGATTGGGGAAATTCCAAGGAACGAGCTGCTAAGATTTAATAATAAGTTATCTCAATGTACCCAAGATTCCAATTTTGAAGTACGAAAGATTTGTGGAAAACTCAAAAATAAGAGAAAACAATGAATCGTAATCAACTTGCCTTTGGGGGATGGTTATTGAGCGTTTTGATGCTTTTTGGACTTTGTTATCGAGACTATGTGATTAAAGTAAAGTCCTTGCTTCCTCCTGAGATCTTAGAATCGTCTTGTCGCAATGTGTATGGGCGTCTCTTTGGGAAGGCAAAAATCGAAATTCGCATTGTATTTGGCTATAAGGATTCGCGGCCCGCGCGATTTGTTGGCGATTCCTATGAAAGAAATGGCTTTGTAGAAGCATTACAGGCTCCTTGCAGAATTGATCGCTTTGATTGTGGCTTTGAACGTGCAGGGGAGGATTCGGATCTTTTTGTAAAAACAATCATTGGATTAGATGGTAAACAACATAATATTAATTTACGATTGGTGTCCAGTGCTGTCGGTCCCGACGATGACGACAATCGTTTAAACCCTTTCCAACAGTGGAAAAGTAAATATGCCGAAGAACTTTTTTATAACGGGATTTCCAGTGCCGACGTCGTGTTTTACAATGGTCATTCTCGCGATGGAGGAGGTCCAGATTTTGAACCTCCGCGGTTATTGAAAAATCAGCACGTCAATTATGCTTGGTATATAAGGCAAAAGCGAGGTCCCAGAATGATTGAAAAATCGTTACAAAAACAAAACCGTGCTGCTCAGTTGATTGGTTTGTATTCGTGTGTTTCTGAAAAACTAATTCCTAAGACCCGGATTCGTAAAAATGTGGGATGGATTGCTAATAAAAGACTCATCTATTATGCAGATGCACTACAGAGTTTGTCCGAGGCGTTGTCCTCATTGCTGGGAATGAAATGTGAAAGTGAGTTTAGGTATGGGACCAAGGAAACTGGCAGTTCCTTGTCCCAGTTTTTTTAATTTAGCGGCTTCTTCCGGCGGAGTTAGCACCTAAGTCTGCAGGGGTTGTTTTGACAGGTTCATTCGCAGTAATGGTTTCTGTGACTGCACCTCTTTGTTCTTGAGGAGTTGCAGTTACGGTCTCAGTCTTTTTGGCCTTGGATGAACAGCCCATAGTAAAAAACAAGCCTGCCATTAATATAGAGATTAAAATCGTAATTTTATTGAATTTCATTGATGTCCTCCTTGTTGAGACTACTAATTTCATTTATCTTACATAGAGTCATGTTTATAAATAAGTTTTCTCTATTGAGTCATAATGTCTGCTTAGAGGCTTCTGAATGAAGCATACACGTTGAAGTTTGATTGTTCTCACGATGCTGCCGCATCAAGTAAAAATATTTATTGCGCCAATGTTGTTGACCCTATAAGTCTCAAATTGATGGTATGTTTACTAATGATGTGGGTTATAACTATTCATTGGAAGACTTGAGGCCTTTATCACAAGGGTTGGGGTGTAGTTCGTGAAAGCGCGAAATTTGCCAAGAACAATTTGGATACTAGGTTTTGTGAGTCTCTTTATGGATATCTCTTCCGAAATTGTGCATGGCGTTTTGCCGGTATTTTTGACTTCAGTTTTGACGGCAAGTTATACGCAAGTTGGATTTATTGATGGAGTCGGTTCTGGGTTGGGTTTGGTGGCTTTTCTAAATATCAAGAAGTAACGAAAATAATCAAAACCTATTGATAGGTCTCAAATGGGTCAGAGGGTGGTTTCTTCATTGACGGCAGCGTCACATTTGGAGCAAAAACCATAAAAAACCACTGAGAGATTAGCTTTAGAAAAATCATAAATATCCTTCAGTGCTTTTTCAACTTTTTTGAAGAGTTCCTCATTGCCTCGGTTCATTTTTCCGCAGCATTTACAGATAAAATAGTGCTGCACTTTTTTGTCAAAGACGTACTGAAAGACTTTGCCTCGTTTGGGTAATTCCAACTCTTGAATCAGCCCTAAATTAATAAACTTTTCGATATTGCGATAGATGGTCGTGCGATCGATATCTGGAATTTGTAGGTAGAGATGATTGTGGAGTTCTCGAAGCGGAATATGGCGATTTTGGTTGTCCAGAAAGAATTGGATGAGACTCTCTTTCGAAGGCGTCATTCGTAGTCCCCTGGATTTTAGAAACAGCACCAGATCTTTGTGTTTCTTCATCGCACCTTCTCCCAAAAACTCAAATCGCTACCATCGAAAACATAACTTTTCAAAAGCTTCCAGGTATCGGGAACTCTGCCGCCGTAGCCATGATAGGTAATCATTTTTTTGCCTGGTTTGGCAAAGCAAAGTTGCCAAAAAACTCCATTAATGTACTCGGTAAAGTATTTTCGGGCAAATTCAATGTTGTCGTCAATTCTCATACCTTCGATCTCAGTAATATGTTCTTGAAAGGGATTGTAGAGATAAATCACATCATAAGAATCCCAATCTTCAAAATCCATAAAATTTCCATGTTTGAAGCTCACGTTTGAAAGCCCGTTTTCTGTTTTAATTCGATGGGCTATATCGTAGAGGTCTTTGCGTTGTTCGATTCCGACTATCTGCATTTTAGTGAGGTAGGAAAGAATAATGCATAGCTTGCCACAGCCTGAACCAATATCCAAAAATCGGGTGTTTTCGTGGGCATCGCTGAGCATTTCGGCAATGAGCTTTATGATTGGAACTGGAGTCCAGTGGATTGTCGCAACGGAACGATAGTAGGAAGGTAAAATGGAATTGAAAACCAAATCCGCGATTTCACTTTCCTTTGCCAGCAATGACTCAAAGTGTTTCGGAAGCCTCGGAGCTTTCCGAAAGTCTTTTTCAAATCTTTCAGAAAGAAAATCGGAGTTCTGTTTTTCATCCATTAGTAGTCAGTCGTTTCTGTAAAAGGGTGCGGGCTTTTATGAGTTCAATGGCGAGAGATACAAACAAAAATTCATTAACGACCGAAAAAACATTTTTATTAGCTTTTAAATTGGGTAGGTTTTGAAAAATGAGTGTCTTCTGTGCCGGGGTTGCGAAAATATTAATAGTCAAAATATTCTTTCTTGTCTTCGCCTCTTTTAGGCACTTCATTATGGAACCATACTTATCCTGTAAGGACCAATCCAGAATAAGAAGGCTGATATCATCTGAGTTTTTTAAAGTTTGTTTCCCATCAGGTGCCGAAAGAATCGTATGACAAGAGGTTTGATTTCTCAAGAGGAGGTGGGAAACCATTTCCACAACTCTGTTTCGACTCACTATTAATGTTTTTGGTTTAGAATTGGCGGTCTTTATAGTTGGCATGGAATAATAGTATTGCAATATGTTGCAATAGTCAAACTATCACCTGCTGTGGTCCAGTCGAAGTGAAAGGTGTTGATGTTTAAATTGTGTGCACTGAGAAAAGCGATGAGAATAAACAATTTGAATTTGATATTGCTTCGAGAAATCAAGAGGTTTACCCTTCTTGAAACGGGAGGGGAGTCCTTGGGTAAAAAGATTCTACTTATTATCGGGACATCTATAATCTTGATTCTTGCTGCCCTCGGCGGGCTGGGAGTTTTTCTTTACTATCAAGGACCGCGCTATGCCCTCGAAAAGGCAAAAACGATTGCCAAGGAACAGTTTCATACTGAAATTGACTATAAGCAGGCAGGTTTTATAGGAAAACAAGGAATTTTTATTGAGGATCTCCAAATTAAGCTCGATAGTCTCATCCTGAAGATAAAGCACTTCCAAGCTCTTGCCAATGTGAATCTAAAAGAAAAGCGTGTCGAAATCTTTGAACTCCTTTTTGAGCAACTTTCTGTGAACGGCGAGTTTATTAGTGATGAAAAAGAAATTTCAACAGTGAAAGACGGCCTTTCGGAGCCTTCAGGATTTGAAAAACTCTTGTTAGACCCACCCGCACAAATCAAAGTTCATCGAGTCAAATTCAAAAATTTGTCGGCTCAAGTCTCGTTGGTGAAAAAAACTCAAGTTGGAAGGCAAAAGAAAACGAAGGTAGCTCTGAGTGGTTTAGATCTTGAAATGGATTTAACGATCAGTCCTGGAGCTTTTTGGCAAAAGGTGAGTTTGCAGACCTTCGATCCACTTCAAATTGAGCGCACTGAGCAGAATCGAAAGGAGTTTATCAGGCTTTCAAAGTTTAAAGTCAGTTTAACGAGTTCTATTCAGAGATCTGCCAACCAGGATTGGGTGTATGAAGCGAGTCCCATTGAAATAGAATCGCATTTAACAAACGCTGAAATGAAGAGTGACTTCACAATGAAAGCTGGAGCATCCATAGTTAAACTTCAGGCTGAAGCTAAGGGTCGGAGTGTACAGTTGCTTAAGTTTGACCTGTTTCGCCTGGATAAGCTTCACTGGGATTTGGTTTCGGCTTTTAGACAAGTTCAAGCGACGGGAAAGCCAGCCTTTCAATTTCTCGGAAAGTCTGGTTCCGATTTTAAGATTGAAAGTAAAGGAAAATTGTATCCTGCAAAAGCTCAGTCCTCTCGCTTTGATTTGCCTTGGACGTGGGAGGCCGGAATTAAAATCTATGCAGGGCCCTTTCAGATTGAAGGAGTTAAAACTGATTTTAATGCTACGGGAAAATGGAACGATAATAAAGGTCGCATCAGCTTTGAAACAAAACCAAAGAACCTGATTAAGTTTGCCGGAGCTACTGAGCTGCAGAAAAAACAAATTCAATTGGATGGGCAACTAGAAGTGAATGTGCCGCTGATTTTGGCCGAAAAATTGATTCATCAAAAGCTTCAGGGAAAAATTAGCATGCCTGTGCATTTTCTTGTAATACCGGCAGAGCAATTAAATTCTCATGATGTTTCGTTCGAAACTATTTTGGATTTTAATGATTTTAACTTTAGCGGTAAAAACATCGAGATTGTTGGGCTTAACGGTGAAATTCCAATTGCGGAACGTATTATTTTTGATCCAAGTGTCAAGGGGCTATCGGCCTTCAAATTCAAAAATCTCTTCACTCAAAATCCCTTCGAACGTGTAGATTACGAGAGATTAGATCCATTAGTGCGTTCAAACGATAAAGTGACTGTTGAACGTATTCAATGGGAGGGACGCTCTTTTGGACCGTTTAAAGGAATTATTGATCTCGCGCAAAATTTAGTATCCGTTCATAGCTTCTCCATGGATTTTGGGCAAGGGAGTGCGAGCGGAGAACTATTTGTTGATTTGCTTCCGAAGAATGAACGCATTGGTTTTTTGGGTCGTCTCACCCAGCTTGATCTAGGGCAGATACTGCCCCAGCGGTATCTTGGCAGATCGAATGTAAATGGACCATTGCCCTTTTCGGCTCGTACAGGAATGGTCGTTTCGGTAAAGAGAAAAAGTTTAGATGGACGCATGGATGTGACTCAAGTAGGAGGGCCGCAGTTGATAGCCTTAATCAACCTGCTCGACCCCAATTACGAAAATGAAAAAATGAATAAAGTTCGTTCGCTGTTGCAGGTAGGGTATCCAACGGCAGTTAATATGGGGTTTCATGAGGGAGCACTCGACCTTACTGTGGATATTGAGGCGATGGGCTTAAAGAGTTATCAACATTTACCCGGAATTTCGATTCAAAGTTTTATTGATAAGGTACTTAACGAAAAACTAAGATTCCTCTCTGAATGATATGACAAGAACGGAGTAGTTATGAAAAAAGTTATTACTTGTTTTATAGTGATGGTTGGTTGTACCCCAAAAGTTTATGTGATTGATCGACAAACGGTGCTACAAGAAGAAGCGGCAGGAGAATGGCCTGAGTTCGAGAAAAGCCTTGTGCCCTTGGTTAAGCATAAGGATCCCATTCGATTCTCCCAAAGCCCGGCCACAGAGAGCGATAAAAGTAAGCGCCTGTATCGTGTTCTCAATGGGGAAATGGGAGTTAAGTGATGACCCCCCAGGACTTCCTTATGCAATCACTGTTAGTTGCGGCACTAAGTCTCTCGTTGGTATTTGGTGTTGAAACCCAAGGTTCAGTCTCGCTTCCAGTTTATCCTCAGTTTAATGAACTCAAAAAAATTACGGTTGGTCCTGATGATCAATTGGATGGAAGCGTTGATTCTCGGCAAACACTGTTATTATTTACCCATAAAGCTAATATGATTTCTCACCTGCGAGTACAAAATCTTGCAACGGGCGAGATTCGGGATCTGTTGCCGAGTGATGCTGATTCGGCCCAAGCTAGGTTCAATGAACAAGGACAAATTGTTTTTGTTTATTTTAAAAATAATTCCCGGGGAGATATCTGCTACAGTGATGCAATCAACACCATTGATGAATTGCCCTTAAGCGCGAGTAAGATTCATTGTCTTCCTCGGAGTAATTCCGATATGCGAACGGAGAGATCTCAACCTTTTTGGCTCGGCCTTCAGCAAATTGGTTTTATTGAAACCAGTGAGAAAGCCGTAAATTTAGTAAGTGCTAAGTTGGGTGCTTCTATTGAAAGTACCAATTTATTGTCTGGGGAGTCGTTGATTGCTCCCAGTGGGACTGCGGATGGTCGTTTTCTGCTGTTTAATAAGTCGGTGAAGAACAAAACAGAACTTGTTTTGTTGGAGCGATCGACGGGGAATAAGATTGTTGTGCCGACGGATATTCCCGGGATCAGTGGCTTTTCCAGTTTCAGTGAGCGCGGGGATTTTGTTTATTTTTCCCATTTTATGGGGGATTCCAATCAAGACGCTGTTATTGATGGTCATGATAATGCCGTAGTTTGGAGAGTCTCGGTTCAAAGTATCTTGGACTATGCAATAACTCAGGATACCAATAAGAGTGCTTTGCCATTAGAGCAGCTGACTCCCATGGATCTCAATTGTAGCTTTCCTGTGGCGAAGGTGGATCGTCTCTACCTAACGTGTGCTTTCGAGGGATCACTCGATATTTATTCACTTCCCTCAGAGGGTATGATTCCCAGGAGTTGGAGTGATAAAACCATTGAGAATGCTTTTGAAAGTGCCCGCTCCTATCAAGATCGGATTCTTCTCATTAATGCGCTTAAAAATCGAACGACTGATGGGGAGAACCAGCGCGCGTTAAGGGAGCGACTGTTCAATCTTCACCTTTTAGCTGATGAACTGTCAGCTGCAAGTTATTATGCGGATCACTTGAGTTCTGTTCAAAGTTTGAAAATTTTTTTGAAAGCTCGCCTCTTAAAGAAGAATCAACCATCTGCCGCACGGACATTTTTGTTTAAAGAAGCTATTCACGATCTTGAGCAGGACTTGTTAAAAGTAAAAGATGAAGAGGCTATAATAGGCCTTGTTAGAGCCTATCTATTGGTCTATCAAGGAAAGAAAGTAAACCTAAATCCATTGACTCAGGCCTTAAATGCTAAGTCAAAACCGATTCAATATTGGCTCTATTATGGTTTGGTCGAAGAACTTTATCCCAAAGATAAAACTCACCTGAAAGAGTGGCTTAAAGTTTTAAAGTTGATGACCTATAATAAAGTTGTCACCATTGAGTCTCGGCTTTATTATTCTTTTGAATTGTTGCAGCTGTTAGAAACACTAGAATTGAATCTTCGCAAGCAAACCCTTACTGAATTTTCTGCGGGTTTAAAAGAAGAATCTGAGGTGCGTGCGCTGTTAGAAGCTGAAACAGATATTCTTGAGTTGATTCTTGCGGACGGTAAAAAAGAAAAACTGCTGGCTCTGCAGAAAATTGACAAGTTGATGATGCAATACAAGTCTCAGTATTTCGTGCGCAAGGCTATTAATATCCGAGCGGTGATGAATTTTTTAAATCATCAACAGTTTCAGCAGCTCAGTGTGGTCGCAGCAAATTGGCTGCGGGATACCCCTGCGACGAGCACAGAATTCTTCTATGCCCGTGATGTGGTTATCTCTGCGGCACGAGAACAAGCCTATGGTTATTGGGGAAGGTCTAATGCTCGATTGGCATCGGATTACTTTTTTCAGTCACTGAGTTTGACCGATGATCTTGAGTCTTATGCCGGCTATGTAAATACCATGACCGAAATCGGTCAACGCAAAAACATGGAGGAACGGCTTGAATACTTACAAAAACATCAAGTGATGAAAGACGGAGTTCATTTCGTCCAAGCACTGCTATCCTTGCAAGAAGGGGGCGACGAAAAAACACTGGAGACGGCCATCACCGATCTTCAATCAATCAGAGCTGATTTGTTGGATCCAATGCGAACCCTAATGATTGGTTATGCTTATATTGAGAAATTCCTCCAAACCAAGAAGGGTGTTGAGTATGATCGAGAACTTTGGCAGAAGGCGCATCAATCGCTCATTTTGACCGCTGATTTAGCACGTGGTCGACGTCGAATTCGGGCTGCGGCTTTAACTAATTTAGGCCTGTTACATTTGTGGGGGCAAAATTATACTCAAAGTGTGCGTTTTTGGGAGTTACGTAAACAGTTAGGATTTGATGATCCGCAAATGAATAATGAACGGCAAGCGTTTACCTGGTTTTATAGCCAGGCTCTGTTTTTATCGGGGCAACCTCAGCGGGCTGCCGAAGAAATTGCTGAACTGAGCAGTCTGCAACTGACGCCCGAGTTTACTGAGCGAAAAGCTTTTTATCTAGCTATGGCCTATAAATTTCCTGAAGCTTTGACCGCTTATGAAAGTGTTTTAAAAGTGAAGGGGGTCAATTTTGAGTCGCTCAAAGAGCCGGGGCGTTCTAAGGTTCGTCTGGGCATGGCTTATACGTACTTTAAATTAAAAATGTTTACGGAAGCAAAAACTCTATTTGAAAGAATCATTAGCGAAGAGAACGGGCGCTTTGAAAGTCAAGAAGGTGTTCGAACCATCGCCTTTGAGCCTCATGAGATTGCGGCCCTCAGTTGGGGATTTCTGGGGCAAATGGGCTCAGAACAAGAGCGGCTGAAAGCACTGCGTGAGAGGGTTAAATTGGTGGAAAAGGATTTACCGGCTTTGATTCAAGCAAAAATGCAATTGGCAGAATTGCTTTCAAAGAGTGAGGTTGGTGCGGGAGTTGAGTTGATGCGGAGTGCCCTGAATGACTGTCGAGTATTCGCTGCCGATAATGGCCATGTTGGACAAACTGTTTTTCGAACGCTAACAAATTATATGGTTCATGGAATCCTTTTTGAGGCTCATTATAAAGAGCAAAAGCAAAACGAACTCAGTTCGCAGATTAGTAAAACTTTGGGAGCACTGAATCGTCAAAGTGGTGACTTGAGTTTCCCGGTACGACGTGAGCAGTGGCGCTTGCAATACCTTTGGGGGCTGTTTCAAGAGCGAGTTCTTGGTCAGTCGCCCGGAGAGCATTGGCGCGATGAACTCGATAAATCGACTTTAGCGGAAGAACTTCGTCGAGGCGATGCGAATGAATTTGAAGCGATTCAAAAGGAACTAATGCAATTGCAGTAGTATAATTGAATCAGTAATGAATGCAGGAATATTGACTGCCGCGCTGAAAAAGAACGAAAGTTTCTATTTGTTAAGGTCCATTTTAGGTAACAATAATATTAGTTATTTTGAGCGCCGTTTTGAATCCAGTTAACAATAGCGTCTTTTTCGCTAGAGTCCACGGTGGCACCGTGGGCGCTGGGCGAGTGGGGGGTGCAACCATTGATGCCAAAGTTGGAGTGGTGATAGTCCGTAAAAAGTGTCGCTAGCATATACGAAGATTCCGGATGACCTGCTGAAACGAGAGGAACACTGCTGCATTGACCGCTCGAATTTGAGGCTGTACCACTTGAATAACTACTAGTTAAAGTTTGATAAGCTATTGCCTTCGATGAGAAATCGATTTGCGCTCCCTGAACGGTGCCCATGCCCTGTGGTTCATGGCAGCCAACACAGTTTTTGCTGAGTACATTTTCGTAAATAGAAGAGAACGAGGGCTGGATGTTCGACGTTTTTAAGGAATCCTTTGGGTTACAGTGAGTCAGGATAATAGGGAGAGCCAGCAACAAGATGGTTGTTTTAACGTCTTCAAAAATTCGAAATTTAGCAGCTAATTTCATAAGCTCCGATTGTGGTTAAGCCTGAAGGTAAAGTCAATGGTTGGTTTCTCTTTGCGGGTTTCCTGCCTTTCAGTTTATCAGGTTAAGAAAATAAATTCCATGGAGCGGACGAAAAAGGCGCACTGGAAAGAGTTAGTGCCCTAAGATGAGAGGCTCAACTTGAGATTCTCATCCTATTGGGTGGATGGGAGTTCATAGTTTTCACAAAATCTTTTTCTAAACAAATGAAATTTATTTGATCCAACAATAAAACAGACAAAACCAGTGCCAATTTTGGGCCAGTGTAAGTAGCAAATCACTAATCCCTAATCCCTTTCATGCACGTTAAAATAAAAGGCAAACTGATAGCTCCAAAAGGTCTTGTTAGAAATGGCCTTCTTGTGGTGTGCGGCACAGCTGGTAAAAATTATTTTTAGCGATTATAAGAAAAAGCTAATCTTTTTAATAAAATCCGAGGGAAATTATGGATGCACATTATTCTAAAGTGATGAATGCCAGAGAGGCGATTCAAGATCAATCAACAAAGCTATACTTTGCTTATTCTGGTGTCCTGGATCAGGTGGCTTTTGAACAGTGGAGAGTCGAGCATTCCTATCATTTTTTTGAATTGCCTCAGGGGCGCTTGGCCAAGGCTGAGAATTTAGATTTGATTTTCGATTTTCCATCACGTTGGTGGGGAGGTCGAGTGGCTGGATTGATCGATAAAGAGAAATCGGTGGTCTATGGCCTGGTCTTTGAAATTCCCGCCAAAAACTGGCCAGTGGTGCAGCACAAAGAAGGGGTGGTGACAGGCATGTCCATTGAAAGAAATGTAAAAGTCATCGTCGATGAGCAAGTTTTAGAGGCCATTGCGTTCACTACTTCACCGTCTCGCGTGAGTTTGCAGGGCCCCGTAAGTGAAGCGTATGTTGCGGCTTTAGTTCGTGGAGCCCAACAGTCGGGCCTCCCAGAAAATTACCTTAAAAGTATTCCTGGTAAAGCTCGTTGAAATTAAGCTTCTATAAAAAGGTGATTATACGTTCGACAAACCGTGTTTAGTTTTTGCTGAAAAGGTGCCAAATTCAAGGCGCCAAGCCTCAGTTCGAACGAGGCGTAGTTCCCCTGCGTTGAGTGAGAGACCTATTTTCAGCTTAATATTGCTGATATTTTGTAAATTCTATTGGCGACGGTTGGAAGTAAAACTCATCTTGCCTTTTTATATCTTTTTTGAAACAAAGAGGGCCGCAGTGGTCATGTTTAAATGACATCACAAGCAAATGCTGAAGGAGAATTCCATGAAAAAAATATTTGTCATTACAATGTTATTGATGGGAACAAGTAATGTTTTCGCTTCTGAAAAACTTGAACCGTGTACAATTGTTGATGTGAATCAGGTTTTAAAGCCTATTCTTCCTGTCGCTTTACCTGACTATCAAAACTTTAGTGCTAAAAAGATTGATCTTGTTGGTCAAGAGATGACTGACGCTACTGGTGAAATGGTCTATAACTATAAGGTGATACTATCGCCAACTAAATCCAATGCCACAGAGTTTGATGAGTACGTTGTAATGATTGGCTTGACCGATCTTTACTCAACAAACAAAAGCCTTGTTTGTACGTTGAAATCCTTCACTATTAGTGGGTCTGCCGAGTAATTGGCATGGGGAAATGGAACCTCAACTAGAATCGCACAGCTTAAAGAAATCGAGTAAAAATGATTTCGCTACCTCGTAGCCCTCATTGAAGCTTAGTACGCGAAGTCCATAAGCCATGTCAAAATAATCTCCAACCGGAAAATTGGAGTTAATTAAGATTAGCTAAACATTTTTTAATGATAGAATTCACTTGCTCTGCTGGATTTTGGGCGGATTTATAGCTTTTTCCTAGTAAAATCCGTTCAGATTCGAGAGCCATTGAACGTACTAAGTCGTCTTTGTCATTTTTGGCATTTTGAAGGGTTTCAAGGAGCAGATTGTCTTCCCCTTGATCGGCATAGTCGAGAAAGTGCATAGCAAATACGGCAGCAGCTCTTACTTCATTGTAGGAAGAGTCAAAAAAGTCAAAAAAGGAGGGCCCCAATTTCAGATCAGAGATCATTTTGCGATCAAACCAACTTCTTTTAGGTTTAGTTGCCTCATAGAGTTCACTGAGGGCTTCGGCAATCTCTTCACCGTGTTGGTGGCTACGAGCATAACGTAAGCCAAGTAAGACAATTCCATAAGTTTTTCGAGTGGGCGAGTTTGTTGTTACTATATTGTGTATGAGGTTCTCAAGTGAAGCTGAAGATGTTGCCTTTGCCAATTTCAAATCAGCTTCATTTACTGGTAAGTAGTTGGTGCTTTTCAAACTTCCACCAATAGTCATTCCTACACCATCTTTGGCTTCTCCTAAGATTGTTAAATCGAGTTCAGTCGCGCCGTTAAAGACATCTTGAAGGGCTTGCAGGTAGGGGAGGCTGGTCACAGACATATTGGGTGACGAAGCTAATGGGTAGTAAAAGTGAGAGGAAATTAACCCGTGAATATCAAAATCCCGGTAGAATCCGGGGCGGTAATTCATATTATTTGGATCAAAACTTTCTTGGATCTCAGTGATGTATCCGCCTGACCTCCACTTAATATGGTTTTTAACTATGTAAGTTGAGGGGCTCTTAGTGGACATTTTTGGTTCCTGAGCCATCGACACAAGAGCGTGACCGGATAATGCAATACCAATTGCAAAAGGTAAGAGTCTTAGAGAAAACATTTTCATTGTTGCTCCTTAGCCAAACTAAAGGCTGTTAGAGAAGAATCCAAACTAATCAATCTCGTCAGCGAAGTTTTCCACTTTAGTTTCAAAATCGTCCAGTTCATTAGAATGTGAAATTGCATCGGTGGTGTTCACCTCCGGCAATTCTTTATTCTGAGGGACTATTAGCAAATATTATGCCGCCTCCGGAACTGCCACTTTGGATCTGTGCTGTTAATCTTTAATACACTTACATTTTCCGACATTTTGAAGGGTGAATCAGTGTGAATCACGTCGCTAAAAATGCTATTCCACCTTCCTATGCATTTCTCGCTTCAAAAAAAAGTCCAAACCACACGCCAGCGAAAGAGGGCGCAATCTATTAATTTGATGAAATTTTCCGTATCATCATGGGCGAGGGGCATGTCTCGCTCAACTCCAAAGTGACTACGCTCTTTGAAATCTCCAGGTAGAAATCTCCAAGATTGTCCGGCCAAAGTGCTCCTAATTCGATCGAAAAAGGGCGGGGTAAATCGCAAACCTCAGCTCCTGATAATTGATGCGCTAAGTTTGCTAATACTTGGTCAAAGGGTTGTCTTTTCTGGCAGGCCCATCCCGAATATTTCGTCTCGGAATTTACGGTTTCGGGTTGAATTCAATGAGTCATTGCCCATTCATGGGCTAGGTCATATGATTGGCTTTTAAACAGAATCTACTTGATCTCGATGAACAGAATCTATTTAGTAGAAGAATCGACCCGCAATAAATCTACATTTAGAGCATAAATTTTAATTAGAACCTATTGAGGCCGTTCCGGGAATTTCTGGGATTGGAAGTATGACTTTTAATCTGGAGTAAGTTTTGCATGAACTACCGAAAAGTTTAAGGGTTGTAAACAATTATTGGTTATTCCCTCAGGAACGCAAATGGGCTTATCCGAGCAATACTGAGATCTTAACCGTTGTTTTGTGATTTTTTGGGAGTGCCATATGGGAGCTTTTCGAACTGGCGAACTTTTAGTCGATTTGACTTTGTTGGTTCTCCTATCTATCGGTGTTATCTTTAAGTCCGTTGTGGAACTAGTCTGCTCATCGATGGCTTCAGGACACTCGATCGAAGGGAGAGAGCGATATGGCTTGTCGCTTAGGGGTTCAAATTTAATTTTAACAAAGCTGGAATTGCTCTGGCTTCATTTTAAAGGAGTAAAGAATGAGAAAACTGTTTTTTATAACGATGTTGTTGCTGGGAGCTCAACAAACGATGGCCGCAGGATTTGTTTATGAATGTTCGTCGTCAGGAAACCGTCCTTTGTTTGACACTGGTGATAGTTCGAATTTAACGATTGAGGTGAATTCAGACCATTTGTCGATTGATAATGGCAGTGGAACTTGGATCCACCTTGGATTTGAATCTACTAACGAAGATTATGTTTTCTATAGTCGCTTGACCTCAGATTCGGATTTACAGACTGCGGACTTTGAAGCGACTGTTCAACAAGGAATCACCAAAGGAAAACCCAATGGGCAATTAGATTTGCGCAAATTCAATACTGAGCACGAGCAGCACTATAGTTGCACTTTAAGTTCAAAGAAGATGAATTAGTTAGATTCCGCTGAAAAAGGCTAACTTCTTCGTTACCTTCGTTTTAAATCGAACTCAACGTAGATTATTTACGCTTCATTCGATTTGAAACGCCGACGTCTCGAATTTAGCTCTTTTTCGACAAAATCTCATGTAGATTTCGCTGAAAAAGTCCAACGTCGTCGCTTGCGGGCTTTGTGTCTTGAATTTGTTCTTTGTTAGAATAATTAAGTAATCCTTTAATTGTTGAAGTATCCAAAAGTGCCTCTAGCATGGGATATCGAACCTCATTGATATGGCTTGAGATAAAAATCAATACAAAATATAGAACTCCTGCTTGCTTTTTTTAAGTGACTGCCATACAGGCAAAGGTCACTTTGAAAAGGAGTTTATATGAAAAAGCTAGCAATGACTTTAACCACATTGTTTGTGACTTTCGGGGCCAAAGCCACTGTTGATGTCCATACAAATGTTTATTTGGTCGTTCAAGATATTCAGTCTGAGGAGTTTTTTGTCGAAAGAGCACCAGTTTTAGGTTGCTTGGGACTTCCTTATGGCCCGCAGTTATCGCAGTTTACGGCTGAATACAAAGTTCCATCTAGTATCGGTTGTGGCCATGATGGCACATATACTGAAAATATCAACTACCTCACTTGTGCAAAAATCCTGGACTCTAAAGAAAGTGCAGACTACTCCACGTTTACCGAAATCAAATTAGATATATCAAACTGTGCTGCTAAAAATGATCCCAAGTTCATCACCATGGTGAGAACGGCAGCAAAGCTTAACTTTCCCCAGAACAATAAGAAAAAAGACGTCAATTTGATTCTAGTAAAGTAAACGCAGCATAAATCTGACGGAATTGCAGAGATCAAAGTTGAGTCTTAGCTAGGCCTAAGATAGATTTCAGACTCTATGATGATTCAAAATTATTTAAAGTATGTGCATAAGAATTTAGGTCTTTCTGGAGTGATGCTCAACCCGGAAGTTGTTGAATCATCGGCCAATCTATCCATTGCGCCAAAGATCCTTCCTGCGGAGTCCTTAGCTCCGGTCTTTCATCCCGAGAGCACTTATCTACAAACGGGCAGGTATGCGGCTTTGTTCTTGAGGGTGGGGGATGCACCTTTAAGTTTGAGTTCAGACCCCGAAGCTGAGGAATTGTTTTCTAAACTTCGTTGGGCGTTGGGATTTAAGCCCGAGTCTGCGCCTTGGTTGGAGGTTTCGCTTGCTCACTGGCAGCAAGTTCTGCAAATGGCCCGTCAACAGGCGCCGCGAGTGATTTTAATGTTGGATGACTGCCTAGAGCGAGGAATAAATGATCGGCCCGAATGGATAATTCCTGACCCTTCGGTACTGGTTCAACAAGTGGAGTTAAAGCGGCCAACCTGGGAACTTTTGAAAGAGTGGAAATCCTAATTATGTCTCTAAATATTTAACGGGACAGTCTATGTAAACAAAAACGATCCATCTAGGAGAGAAAGAGCCACAAACTCTGGTTAGATTCTCAAAGATAGATCGATTTTATTTAGATGGAAGCGATTACGCGGATGGCAAAAATCATTACTGCGGTCAGAATGACAATTCCGATTAATCGACTATTGTCTAAAGTGAACATAAGAACCTCCCCTAAAACCTCGTGAAACCCAGACTATAGTATAGATTTATATAGCTTGAGTGAGTCAAATAAGAATTCACTTGTGCCTAAAATAAGAACAGTGGATTTGGGCATAAATCAACTGTTCTTAAATGGTACAAAAATTGTTCCTGTTCAGGGAGTTTGACATCTAGTTTCTATACAGATTTAATCCTGAAAACATCAATAAATAGCAATAAAACCAGTAGGTTAGAGTATTCTTGGGACCCACGGTATAGAATTGGCAGACTTAATGTTTGGAGTCTTTTGTTCCGGAGGATGGTAATGAGGTCTCAAGTTAAACTATTATTGTTTGTTCTTTCTGCCCTTGCGGTATTTGCAAGTGGATGCGGAAAGTATAAGAACACTGGAGGAGTGGCTCCAGACACCGGCACTATTATTCCTCAGCCAACGAATAATCCTACAGGCACTATTCCAGGAACTCCTGGTCACACCGATACCTTGGATCCAGCAACGAATGTATGGACCACAGGTGGTTCTGCGCCTTTTAAACCTGTTGATAATACCACTTTTAATAAATGGGTTGGTGGTTATCCCGTGGATCCACAAAATGCCATGATCAACGTTAATCTTAAAAAAGCGGCGAACAATGTGACTTACTATGGCGACGTTAAAATCCGTTATACCGATAATGGCACGACCTATGAATCTACATTGACGTCAGGTTCTACCATTTACGATGGAAAAGACTTCTCGATGTATAACTACTGGTTTGATCAGCAAGGCAAGAAAGTCTTCTCAGGATTCTTTGATGATAAAGTTGGCGCCATCGTTTTGGTGGTCGATCAGTATCTTGATCTTGGCGATGGCGGTGGCGCCAGTGAAATTGGTGGCGAAGTTTGGTTTAAAAACTTTGGTGCGAGCTGGGCCAGTTATGATCAGGGCGGTTCTTGGTCTATTGTATTACCATGTTGGTTTAGAACTATTGGCCCCTATGATTGCCGAAGTAGTTCGGTGATGACGAAATCGTCGCTTTATCCAACCGACGGTTATGAAAAGTTGGGAGACTTTTCAAACATGAATAAATTGAAAGCTTTTGCAAATTAGAGAGTGAGGAGAATTGTATGTTCAGCAATTCAGACGATAAAAATTATTTTAGATCGGGGATAAAAGCTTCGTCGCTTTATATTTCAAGTCTTCTCATGATGGTTGTTTTTGCTGCTTGTCAGGGAAGTAAAAGTAAATCTAGCCCCCCTCCTGCACCTTTGATCCCCCCCAATTATTATAATGGTAATTACGGCGGAGCTCTTTGTCCAACCTGTAACATGAATGTGGCTTGGACCATCTTCGCTGGTACGGATTCGCAAAGTGGTCTCGGAAATGTTTCAATGAGTTTGGACTTTTACGGCGATCCCGTCACAGGTTATAATTTTTATGATCCAAAAATTCCAAGCATGTATGTGGGTCCCGTGGTGGTGCGTGGCCAGTTAACTATCAATACTCAAGATCCCTTGCTGGGCTATGCTCCCGCAGGTCAATATCAAATTATTTCTTTAAGTCCTGGTCAATGGCAATCAGGTGTCGTGTCATCAAGTTATTCCGGCTATGGACCAACAAGTCTTTATATGGAAGCGCGATCGCAATTTGGGGTGTCGCTCATACTGCGCCTTGCGAAGGCCGTGATTTACAACCCTAGCGGCACTAGCAGTTGGTATCCCAACAATCTCGGCGGAACCCTAGTGATCGAACAGATCAATGGGATGGCCTGCTATACATCAACAGGCCCATGCTACGCTGAAATGTTTTAATCATTCCGCGTGGTATTCCATTTGGAGAACTTGCGATTGTAAATCCCCAGCCGAAGTCATCGCTCCATGATTGAAGGGGTAGTAAATAACCACGGGAGCTGTGCCTTCGCCTTTAGTAAACTCCTTCACCACGGAACTCTTAGCGCCCACTTCAATCACTTCTGGAATTGAAGTCAATGTCTGCGCTTGCGCGTTCAGAGGCATAGTGATCCATTCGCTTCCCAAGAAGTCATCGGTTTCAACAGTATCCTGCTCTAGATTTAAAGCTCCTACTTTGATACGCAGGTTTTGCCCGGGAATAGTTTTGAGACTGGTAAGGGGCGTCTGAATGATCATCAGGCTTGATTGGTTAAACGCCAAGACGTTCATTAACTCTTCAACGGCTCCACTGAAATCAAGGACAGGGTTTTCGGCATTGGTAGCAATCTTCGATTCAAAATCCTTACGGAGTTCACGCGCTTTGCCCGCATTAAGTAAGAAGCTTGCCATGCCCTTACCAAGCCCTTCCGTGTTTTCACGACTGGCGCCTGCGAGTTCTTGATCGGCGACGCCATCTCCATTGGCATCAATTTGAACTGAAAATTCGCAAGTGTTCCAAGTGGTCAGAGGGTTGTAGAGCTTCAATGCCATTTGCAGAATCTCTTTTTTCTGGCCATCCACGTCTACCTTCACGGTGCGGTAACCCACAGACTCAAGATCACAGGCCGTGCTGAGGCCGCGATGCCGTAATCCCTGTTCCGCTTTCAAGCCATCTTGACCGAGTAACTGAAAAACATAAGCAGGGCCAGCATGAAGGGATTCATTTTTCAAAGTCAACTCCACCAAGCTGCCAGTGCTATCGGCGGGAGTGCTCGCGTGTATTTTTAGATTCTCTGATTTGAGGTCTGAAATCTTCAAGACCATGGCGAGAACCGGCAAGGAGTAAATTTTTTGATTTTGATCTTTCACGAGGATAAATCCATCAATCTCATGATCAAAACCTTTGGTCTCTGGAGCTTTAACTTTAATCTGTAAATCGACAGTGACTTGCTCTTGGCCCTTGAGAATCAGGGTTTTCGCAGAGATTAATTCGAGGCTGGGATTCAAATGAGGCTCAAGGGTCAGTGTGAGATCGCTATCCTCAATGTTTTTAAAAGTGAGTGTTCGCACCAAGACTTTGCTGGATTGAACTTCAATACGACCCAAAGATACCGCCGCCGGCACTACGGTTAAGCCAGCATCTTTGGCCAATAGGGTTTGCACTCGACCGGCTCCTTGGAGAGCGATAGGATAGGTTGCGCCTTGAGAATCTTTGATCGACTTCGACGTTAGCATGGCCAAGGACTTCAGCTCTTGTGCATTTAGGGAGCGATGATTTTGTTTCAAGAGTGCCATCACACCAGCCATATGCGGGGCTGCCATAGAGGTTCCTGACATTTGCACGACTTCAGTTCCGCCACCCACTTTTGCGCTGATGATATTAGCTCCGGGCGCTGAAATTTCCGGTTTAATCATGGAATCTTCACTGCGTGGTCCACGGGATGAAAAATCGGTAAGAGTGTCAATCAGCTCGGGCTTCGATATCTTTTTGTCACTCTTCAGATTTACAGTGACGATTTCGCCTTTGACGACGGAATCGCGAATCGTCTTTCCGGGTTCAAGAGCAATCATTACCGCTGGAATTTCTAAGGTCTCACTGCCACCGCCCATGGTAAAAGGGCTACCGCTGGTATTATTGATCACCACGGCTGCGATCGCTCCGGCTTTGAGGGCATTGGTAACCTTGGTGGAAAAAGGAATCTCACCACGGTCAATCAAGGCGATATGCCCCTTTAACAGAGCGGCCTGCTCGTCTGACACTTGCGCGGCCTTGCCAATATAAACAAGTTTACCTGACATTTGTTCAAAGCCTTTGAGCGGTTTTGTAAATGCGGCTTCGGCGGTTTCTGCTAAAATTTCGTTAGCGTTAGGAACTTTAAAGCTAGCCGCTCCAAAGTGCCAGTTTTGATCCATATCATCGATGCTTGCGGCCACGCTGAGGGCCTCTTCATTAACCGCAGGAGCTCCAGTGATATAGCTGACATCACCCGAGTTACCGGCAGAAGCCACAACGACAGTGCCAACCGCATTTAAATTAGCAATCGCTTCTTTATAAAGGAGCTTGGGTGTTCCATACGGAGAACCCAATGAAAGATTCACCACATCCAAGGCATCATCAGTTTCCACCTTGCTGTCAGGGTCTGCCGCATATTCCAAGGCCGCCATGACGACAGCATCATCGGTGCTTCCATCTTTACCAAAAACTTTAAGAGCATAAAGGGCCGCTTCTGGAGCTACACCAGTATAGCTTTTCTGTCCATCACCAATACCAGCAATTGTGCCAGCCACGTGGGAGCCATGACCGGATTCATCAAGAGGATTGACATCAGGTT
The DNA here is from genome assembly GCA_964648725.1 of uncultured Pseudobdellovibrionaceae bacterium. Taxonomy (GTDB): domain Bacteria; phylum Bdellovibrionota; class Bdellovibrionia; order Bdellovibrionales; family Bdellovibrionaceae; genus CAUJGP01. The sequence continues at coordinate 33,170 of CAZYOE010000003.1, forward strand.
TTGGAATTCGGAGAAGGGGATTGGGCGATGCCGAATCATAGTTGGTACCGACAAAATCAAAACCGCCAATCACTTTTTTATTGGGAAACTGTTCAGTTTGTTGAGCAGGATTAATTTTTTTATAATCGTCTACCAGGCCAGAACCACCAAGCATCGAATGAGTGAAGTCAATACCGGTGTCGATCACTCCCACTCGCAAACCCTGACCCTTGAGGCCTTGTGCGTGGAGCTGATCAACTCCGATAAACTTTACCGAATTATGACTCGTGATATCTCCACTGGTCGCTTCCCCTTCAGATTGAATTTTAACATCAGGTTTTCGGAAAGCTGTGGCCAGTTCCACCTTGCTGCCCTGAGGAATCAAAGGATCAAGCTGAGTTCCAAAACCTTCTGGGACCACAACGTAGAGCGCATTAAGGATATTTTTGTAGCTGTAAATAATTTTTATGTCGCTTGAAAGTTGCTGAAGCTTTTCTGAGAGGTCTTTTTGCTGCGCCAGGATAAGAGCCAATTGATCGGCTTTCATTTCTTTAGCCACCTTGGAGAGTGGATCAGCAGGAAGACGCACGATCATTTTAATTGGGCCGGTTTTTTCTGGGCGGGTAGAAATCAGTTCCGTAACAGATCCTGGTTCGCCTCGATGCAACACCTCTGATTGAGGTTTATTGGCGGGGTGGCAAGCTAGCAGCCCCAACGGTAGACTAATGGTCAAAACGGCCCTAGCCGTGCGAACGAATCTCATGAAAACCCCCTAATTAAATGTCAGATACCCCAGCCTCTATCGAATTTGCGACAGGGAATTGGTGACAGAAAATCACCAACTAAAATCAAGTTGAGTAAAAAGCAAGAATTGTTCCAAACAAAATTTAATCAGATTCTGCTGAAAAAGTGCCAAATTCAAGGCGGCAAGCTTCAAATCGAATGAGGCGTAGTTCCCCTACGTTGAGTGAGAGATGAAGCGAAGCCAACGCAGAAGTTGGCCTTTTTCAGCAGAATCTAATCAGGATCTTCCATAGTGCCATGTTCAAGCAGAAATTTAAACTTGCCGCGATGACTCGCGTTGCTGACATAGGCTGAATATAGGGCCACGGCCTCTTCCAGTTTTGGATTTACAGAGCCCACTTGAATTCCTTCGATAGTTTCAGGGGCACTGAAGGTGAGGCCTAATAATTTTTGAACGGCGTAAAAAGGGAGTTTCAACTCCACGTGGCGAGCGGCGTTTCGGCCAGCCGCAAGAAAGGCGCTCCCACCCATGATGTCCATGGGGCTACGGAGTCTTTCTTCACCAGTACTTTGGTTCGCTGCGTAGATTTCGGAATGAAATACCTTTTGTCGGCGATCGACCGTCAATTGGAATCCTAAGTCAGATTCAAAGGCGCTGCGATGATAAAGGGTGGCTCCTTCTATCGAAAGAAAATTCTCATCGTGTTTGATCCCCTCTCTGAGGACATTCAAAACAGCAGTAATTCGGTCTTTATTGGCTGGAGTCTTATTAATAAGTTCTGTTTGCAGCTCATCAACCCGTTTATTAGCTTCTGCTCTTCGTTGAGAGAGAGAGCCAGACTTCATTGGAGCAAAGAGCTTTTCCGTTTGTGCCGGGGTTAAAGATACATCCAGTTTTTGTACCATATGGAAACCGCCGAGTTGAGCGTATTTTTGGTCAGAAATTTTATCTAGGAGGGCTGTTTTGATTTCGAGTTTATATTTACCGCCATGGGGAGCAAAAAAACGAAGCTCTGACCCGAAGGTCTCTTTAATCTCATCGAGTGTCAACGGAGCCGATGGTTCAAGGGGATTTCCAATAAGAAAATGATCGTCAGAAATCTTTTTGATAGAGATTGGTTGGCCGTCGCTCGAAAAGCCTTGAATAGACTCATCGATCGCGAGTTTTTTAATTTGCGCTAGTTTGACGATGCGAACATAATTGCGGATTCGCACTTGGTGCTTACCTTCGCCATTTCCGTCTGTGTCTTTGAGGGGCCGCAAATAAAAAGTGAAGGTGGTATCAGTTGTGCCTTCGGGCGGAGGAGCGTCGCGAACCGTGAGATGATCGGCCAACAAAGCTTCTTGATCTTTATTTTTTTTGAGGGAAAAGAGTTTGCTGTGAATGGATCGGGTGAAACTCTCTTTGTGAAGGTCTAGGCCATTCAGAACTGTCTGCAGGGTTTCGGGACTTAGGAAAAGTCGCGCGAAACCATCGATGAGTAAATTGGAAGACTCGATGGTTAATTTAGTTTTCCATTCACTACGAAAAACCGTGGCAAGGTTGCCACTGATGGTGGCGCGAAGGGCGGCGGTTAACTTTTCAAAGCGCTCATGCGAAATGGATATACTGGTGTCAGAGGTATCCGTGCTTTTGGAATTGAGTGTGTCAAAGCAGGTGGCAGCGGCGCTGAGATTTGGCAACGCAGATTGCAGAGAGAATGCTATTAAGAATAGGATCGAAACTTGGCGAAGTTGTTTTTTGAAGGATTCCATATTTTAAACCAGTTGCAGGAGATATGCCATTTTACCACAAACGAAAAGTGGAAAGGCAGAGTTGTCAATCTTTTTAACATCAGTGCTTTAGAGTGGCATGGGGTATAAATGATTCTTGTATAGGAGAGGATGAGTCTTTACGATGAGGGTATGTCGAACCATCAGAGGGTACTCTTAGATCTTCTAGCAAATCAAATATCTAGATTCTGTGGACTTTACACTCCTCTGACAGGACCGACCCTTTACAAGCATAGCTAAACCTCACTAAACGTTCCTTGACCTGTTTTTTCTTCCAGGTAATATCTTCAACCAATTTTCAAATCACTTACACTTTTATGATGGAGACCCCGGTCGCTGGCAGCTGTCGTTGATTCCCGACTTGGCTTCGCAGGGTCCTTTTTTTAATGAAAAGGACCTAGTTTTTGCTGTAAAACAGAAGTTGTTTGTCGGAGATTCTCTTTGGCCTCAATGGAAAGTTCATCGATAATTTCCCAATGATAGCCTGGCATGGTAAGAACAAAGGCCTTGGGGGTCTTGCCGTAGAGTTGATCTGATAGGGCTAAAATTCCCTCAATGCTCATGGCATGGGTTGAAAAAGCAATTTCAGCGGCGGGTTGTATTTCGCGCACTTCAAAAGGGGCTTGGGCCTTGGGTTCAACCGTAGCATCCACAAAAATAACCACATCATAGTTGGAAATTTCGAGAGCATCCTCTACGTTGAGTTGATAGTTCGCTTGGAATTCAATACCAGCAGGGCCTGCATTGGCCTCTAGGTTTTCGATCAGTCGTATACCCAGGCCATCATCTTGGCGTCCTACATTGCCAATACCGTAAAAGAGTAAACGCCCGTTGAGGCGTTTACTCTCTGGATCTTGCAAGCTATTAAAAATCAAATCCAAAAGCTCCATAAAATTAGTTTGACCCTTTGATTTTTTGATCAAGCAGGTTTTCTTGGCTATCCACCAGATTCACGACTAAGGGCATTTGGCCCACGGCATGGGTGGCGCAACTGAGGCAGGGGTCATAAGCGCGAATGGCAATCTCGACCTGATTGAGCATGCCTTCAGGAATTTCTTTATTACCGCTAATGATATTTTTTGCCACCCAGTTCACAGCGCGGTTCATGCCTTCGTTGTTACTGGTTGTAGATACAATTAAATTACACATGGTAATCAGATCATTTTGATCGACTTTATAATGGTGAAAGAGCGTTCCGCGAGGAGCTTCAATGACACCAACGCCTTCGCCGGTGCGAGTGCCGGTTTTAACCAGCTCCCCGGTATAAAGATCTGGATCTTTCAACAGATCGCGGATCATTTCTGCAGAGTGCAAAATTTCAATCAAGCGCGCCCAGTGCATGTGCATGGATCTTCCATTGGGTTTACCATGAGTATACGCTTTATACTCTTCGAACTCTTTTTGGGCCCTTGGTGAAGGAATAAAATCACAAGTATTCAAGCGTGCTAACGGACCAACCCGATACCAGCCTTTTTCGGTGCCCAAACTCTTAATAAAAGGGAATTTCATATAAGACCAGTTGCGAACCTCTTCGGCGATGTAATGGTGATAGTCTTGGTAATCCACGTGATCAAAGACTTTATTGCCATCATGATCGATCGCTCTGAGGCCGCCATGATAAAGATCTAAGGCGCCATCTTTACGTACTAAACTTAAATAGTTTGATGGAAAATCAGCAAAACCATCCACAAGCTCGCGATTATTGCGATGGTAGTCTTTAAAAAGTTCTAAACCTTCTTGGGCCCATTCCACCATGAGGTCGGCATTGTATTCCGGAGATCCTTCAAGGAAGTAGGTTTTCTCTTCAGGCGTCAGGTGACGATTGATACCACCAGGGATGGCACCAGTGCCATGCACTTTTTTTCCGGCAGTGGCTTTAATTATCTCTTGGCCAAATTTACGCATCAATACGGCTTTTTTCGCCAATTCTGGAAATTGATTGATAACGCCAATGATATTGCGTTGCACTGGGTCCGCGTAGGCACCAAAAAGTAAATCAGGAGAAGCTAAATGAAAAAAGTGGAGTACATGTGATTGAAAAAATTGTCCGTAATGCATTAGACGACGCATTTTATCGCCGGTAGGAGTTAACGCATCAGAGGGAACACCGATAATGCGGTCCATGGCTTTAGCAGCACAAAGATGATGGCTGACAGGGCAAATGCCGCAAAGTCGTTGCACGAGCACCGCAGCTTCCCAATAAGGACGACCTTGTACAAAGCGTTCAAAACCACGGAACTCAACGATATGCAGGCGTGATTCTAAAACGTTGTTATTGTCGTCAAGTTTAATAGTGACTTTTCCGTGGCCTTCAACTCGAGTGACGGGATCGATGGTAATTTTACGAGACATAGTGCACTTCCTTAGTCGTATTTAAAGTTTTCGTAAGAGAGATGATCTAACCCTTTACCTTCAATGATCGCAGTGAGGGCTTCCCAGAACAGTTCAGCACGAGGGGCGCAGCCTGGGAGAAAAGCATCTATCTTAACAATTTCATGGCAAGGATAAACGCGATCTAGGATCATCGGAATTTCTTCGTCATTCGGAATCATTCTATTATGAACTGTGACTCCATCCTGATAGGCTTCAGCAAACAATTCTTTCATGGGGATTCCATTGCGCATGGCAGGAAGTCCGCCGGTGATGGCGCATTGGCCAACAGAAATAAGAATCTTGCAGTGTTTGCGGAATTCACGCAAGACGCGGACATTTTCGCTGTTACAACAGCCTCCTTCAACAAGGCCGATATCGCACTCTTGCGTGAATTCTTTGATGTCATCAATAGGTGATTTGTTAAATTCGATGAGTTCCACGAGTTCGAGAATTTTTTCGTCAATGTCGAGAAACGACATATGACATCCAAAACAGCCGGCGAGGGAAGTCGTAGCGACCACAAGTTTTTTCCTTTTTGCTGCAGGACTCATGTGGGTTCTCCTTGTTTTTCAATGTCAGATCCAATGGGGGATTTATCATATTTACGTTCACCAATCGGCACGGAATAAGCAGAACCCTTTTTGATGAGTGCGCCCACGGGGCAGATGTCCATAGCTTTTTGTGCCACATCTTCGCTCGACGATTCGGGGTCAGTGGTGTCGATCGTGATATGAATATTTCCACCACGCTCCGAAAAACCGAACAAATCATGTCCATCTTTGGCTTTCACGCCGCGAACACAACGCAAACATTGAATGCAGCGATTGTGTTCCAGCAGAAGATGGGGAAGTGAGGCATCGATTTTGCGATGAGTGAATGAGAACGGAAAGCGTGGCGCGGTCATTTGATAGCGGTAGGCCAGGGCTTGCAGTTCACAGTTTCCCGACTTCTCACAGCTTGGGCACATGTGATTGCCTTCCACGAAAAGCATTTCGATCAGACCTTTGCGCAAATCTTTTAATTCTGCACTCTCATTTTCCACAACCATTCCGTAGCTCACTTGAGTGGTGCAGCCGGAAACAAAACGCCCACCCACTTTGACAGTGCAAACACGGCAGGTGCCAGCAGGATGAAGACTTTTAAAATCGCAAAGAGTCGGTACAAAAATACCGTTATCTTTAGCGGCTTGAACAATGGATTGGCCTTCTTTTGCGAGAATCTCTTTGCCGTCGATGGTAACTTTAATGTGTCCTTGTTCCATACAATTCTTCCTTTTGATTAATCTATATGTTCGAGGTTTGGTGTTCGTTGTGCCACTTTACAGGATTCCTCAACGGCAAAACTCAGATCAAACTGAGAGTTAAAATCCGTGGTTGGGCGAACTTTACTTTTAAAATAATCGCTAAAGTTTTCGATGCTAGTGAGGAGGGGATTTGGCGATGTTTGGCCAAGTCCACACCGCGAAGCGGCCTTGACCAAAGTGCCAAGGTTTTTGATTTCTTCGAGATCCTTAAGAGTGCCATTACCAATCATTACTTTTTCAAGTTGTTTTAAAAGCAAAGTGTTGCCAGCGCGACACGGAACGCAGAATCCGCAACTTTCTTCTGTAAAAAACTCCATATGATTGTGAAGGATTGAGAAAAGATCGCGCTTTTTACTAAAGATAGTGAAGGCCCCGCCAGTTCCTAGATCTGAATAGCAGATGCGGCGATTAAATTGTTTTTCAGAGATACAAACTCCCGAAGGGCCACCGACTTGAACGGCTAAAACATCTTTAGCGCCACACAGATCAAGAATTTCCTGGACAGTTTTGCCCCATTCCACTTCGTAGATTCCAGGGCGCTCACAATCTCCTGCTACACTCAAAAGTTTTACCCCAGCTGATGCCGATGTTCCCATTTTACGAAACCAATCAGCTCCCTTAATTACAATTTGAGCAGCACAACCGTAGGTTTCCGGGTTGTTAACAATGGTTGGTTTATGAAGATAGCCTGATACCACAGGGAAGGGTGGTCGATTGCGAGGTTGACCGCGTTTGCCTTCGGCGGATTCAATGAGTGCTGATTCTTCACCACAAATATAAGCACCCGCTCCCACTTTAATTTGAATATCAAAACTAAAACGAGTTCCTAAAATTCGGCGCCCAAGTAAGTTGTTGTTGCGCATTTTTGCCAAACACTTTTCAAGGTGAGGCAATAGGTAGGTGTACTCGCCTCTGAGATAAAGTATTCCTTCTTTGGCTTCGATCGCATAACCAGCTACGGCCATACCTTCAAAAATCAACTCCGGCATTTCAGTGAGTAGCACTCGATCTTTAAAGGTGCCTGGCTCTCCTTCGTCAACATTACAAAGAACATAACGTACATCAGAATCAGTAGCGCGACAAAAACCCCATTTTTGCCCGGTTGGAAATCCCGCTCCTCCGCGACCACGAAGACCTGATTTGCGCACAGTCTCGATCACCTCCAGTGATCCATGGGTCATGGCAGATTTAAGGGCTTCTCCGGGAGTGTGTTGCGTAAAAAACACAGGCCCCTTAAGTCGGATATTATTATTTACCTCCGCACGAACTTCAGGATCTGAATTATGTCCGTCTCCAGTGTTTGTAATCAGGGACTGCGTGGGGACATTGGCTTTCAATCCCGCAACAATATGATTTACTTTTTCTTGGGTGAGCCGTGTGAAAACCACATCATTAATAATGGCCGCCGGTTCTTGATCACACATGCCAATGCAAGACGTTTTATAGAGACCGATTTGTCCGTCAGATGAAGTCGTTCCGAATGGGACGCCTACAGCGGCTTCGAAGGCCTTCATAATATTGCCACACCCAAACATCTCAGAAGTAGCACTGGTGTTCATATACACTGTATACTTCCCTCTCGGAGTTGAGGAAAAGAAATGATAAAAACTGGCAGTGCCTTCAACATGCACCGGAGAGATGTCTAGCTCTTCAGCAATGAGATCGATACTTTCAGCAGGAATATGTCTATAAACAGCTTGAAGCTCGCGGAGGATCGCGAGAAGCTGGGTTTTATCAGAGTGGTATTTGGTAATTAGATCTTTGACTTTTTTTTTCAATTCGTCGGTCTTAATGGCTGTCATTGTAAGATCTCCAATTGTTGTGACCATAAACGCTACGGCCTTTGCTCAAGTTTGATGTAGGTCATACTACTATCACATTTGCAAAAATTGAAGCGAATTTCTTAAGTGATTGGAATCGGGCCCATTTGCCTCACTGAATAGTCACTCAGCGAAAAAAGATTATTGTGAACTGAATTGGCTCCAAAACGGAACCAGCTTTTAAGACTAAATAAATTTAGATTATATGATGTTGAATGAAAAGTTGTTTGTGAAGTTGGGGTGAATGAGTCAGTTTACCACCTCAGTCCTTGGAGGTGGTGCTCATAGGGAGGAAGTTTTTCTTATAATGAATAGCAATGCTGTTCGGAAGAAATGGTCATGCAGTAGTTAGTTTTGGCGCCATTCAAGCCGTCAGCGCCATCTTTGCCTTTGTCACCAGCCCCCAATGCGACGCCGCCTGGAAACACGGGACATCGATTGTAACCCCCTTTGGGTATTTCAATTTGGCCAGCGGGTGAGGGGGCTCCTCCTTCTTGACCTGGCCCACCAAGGCCCTTCGCTCCACCCTTGCCCTCTTGTGCATTAACGATGGTGCGAAAATCTTGTGGGGGATTCTGAAGGACTATATTTAGGAGACCCGAATCTCCCCCTTTACCGCCATCATGACCTGAACGACCAGGCTCGCCTTTCGGGCCATCATTGCCTTTTTGAGGCTGTCTCTCACAAAAACAGAGGGTTCGGGGCTTTTGGATTCCGTTAGGAAATTGGAAACAAGAAACTTTACCGTTAGCCACTGCTACTGCATCAATTTGTTTTGTTGTCCATGGCTCTCCATTCCTACCGTCGGCGCCATGTTCTCCGCGGAGTTGAAAGAAGAGTTCGCCAGTCGCATCGACGGCTTCCACCGTGATTGGCGAGGGAGTAAGACCATCGCCGGTTTTGGCTTTTGTACCCTCAGGAAAAGTTTCGATAGTGCCACCTTGGCTATAAAGGTGTTGAACCTCAATTTTTAGGGGATGGCCCATTGTTAGTATTTTTCCTTTTTCGGTAAAAAAGAGTCGATGGACCTTTATGGTTTTGGCTTTGTCGAGTTTGAGGAGATCAGTAATAGTGAGATCTTCAGGAGTGGTGATAGTCTGGTGCCAAACAACAGACCATTTGTTTGCAACGTCTTGAGTTTTGATTTCAATGACTGCGTCCCTCCCGGAGGGAAGTTTGAATGAAAGCGGAGATGCGATAGCCTTCAAATCTGATTCCTCGCCATTGATAAAGAAATGGAAATTATTGTCGACGGCGGCTTGATCCCATTTGAGTGTGAATCGATACCAATAGGGTTTGCCAGTGTCCTCGAGTTTCCATTCAAATTGATAATCGTTGGGATCAATAGCTTTAGGCGTTGAGTTGGTATCCGTTTCAGCTCTCGTTTCTGACTTTGCTGGTGACTTGCGCTTGATCTGTACGCAGCTCACTGAGCTGGCCATGGCTGTGAATATTATGAGGTAAAAGAGTTTTTTTATAAACATGTATCCCCCTTTAATTTTGAGTGCTGGGAGACGATGCAAAATTTTGAGGTCACTAAGAATTCTATAAAGCCAGAAATCAAATTGTAAGTGCCTGATGGACGGACAACGATGTCCGGCCTATTGTTTAATCTAAATGTTCATTAAAAAAATCTCTTAATGATCATTGGCCCCACCGCGGCCTTTGATAATGCAACGCTCTCTTCTCTGATAAGTCGATTGAGCTTTGCTTCCAAAGGATCACCGTCCATAGACAAAAAACGTTCCAGTTCTTGAGGTTTTTATAGGGTCGTTTACAGGAACCAAAATGCGGCGGCGGCAATCAAAGTAGGTAAACTCGCTGCTTTCAATAACAGTAATGGGTTAATGCCCTCATCACCAAAGTGGGGATTGAGGAGTCCATAGCCGATAGGATTTGGCGCATTGGCAATAACCGTTAGTCCCCCTCCTACAACGGAGCCAGCTACGAGAGCATATTTGGAAGCTAAAGATATGTTTGGCACCAGGGAGCCAAGATAAGTGAGTGCTGCATTATCAAAGACAGCAGTGAGGCCAATGGCTGCGATAAATAATGGAAGCGATTTTAATGAAGTCACAATCGGGTTGAGCCACCAGGTTTGCATGCCACCAAGGGTAACGAGTCCGCCTAAAAAGAATCCGACTAATAAGCCCTCACGAATTTTAAGATGGGTCTGATATTCTTTGGTAACAGTGGCAAACCCCAGGAAAAAAAGCAAAACACTGACAAAGATCTTAGGATGATGCGCGTTCGCTACGATCATAGCTAGAAAAAGAGCGTGAATAAGGCACATTGCGAGCGGGGAGTTGAGCTTAACACGCGAAGAGGGTGGGTGTTGCCGCAATTCCTTTTGAAAACGCAAAGCAATGAGTAGATTGGATGTGATGATGGCAAGTACGGCTTTCCAGCCAAAATTTGAGAGCATATGCGGAGTGTCCCATCCCCAGGTGTTTGCCACCATGACGACCGGTGGAGCTGCGAAGTGAGTGAGAGTTCCACCAATTGAGATGTTTACAAACAAAAGTCCAAGCGTCGCATACTTCAATGCGATGGATAATTTTTGTTGAAAAAAAGTTTCGGCAAGAATCATTGCAGTCACCGTCATAGCGGCGGGTTCAGTGATAAAACTTCCAAGGATAGGGCCTAAGGTGAGGCAGGAAAGAAAAAAAGAAATCGATTTGGGCAGAGGAATCAGTTTTGTCACTAAGCCAATGCACCATTCGGCCAAATCAATAATTGGCTTGGTAGAAGCTACTACCATGACGGCAAAAACAAAAAGAGGTTCAGTAAAATTGCGAGTATTTATGTATTCTTGGGCTGTCGTGTAGGACTCGTTTAAAGCCATAAATATAAAGAATATAAATGCCCATAACCCGAATACGATTTCAACCTCGCCCATGAGGTGAAAGAAGTTTTCACCCACAGACCCCTGCGGAAAACGTTTAGCCCAATGTTGAAAGGCCTTGACTGAAAAAGTATGGAATATGGAAAGAAAAAAAATAACTGTACCCAAGATCTCAGTCTGGTGATTCATGCTTGTCCTTATGGCTGGAGAATCTATCTTCGTTGAGCCTATTACTTAGATTCCGCTGAAAAAGTCCAACTTCTGCGTTGCCTTCACTTCATCTCTCACTCAACGTAGGGGAACTACGCCTCGTTCGATCTGAAGCTTGGCGCCTTGAATTTGGTTCTTTTTCAGCAGAATCTACTTAGATAGTAACGCTCGTGTATTTCTAAATCAATTCCAAAGTCTGAGAAATAAAACACACCGACTTCCGAAGAGAAAAGTCACTGAATTGGCTAATGGCTCCATTCCACGAGCTGATCCACGATTGCGCTCAGTGGTTGATTCGCGGTCGATGCTTTTTGCACTAAAATCGCTAATTCATTCGGGATTGGAAACGAACCACTCCAATTACTGTCTTGGGGTTCATTAGTGGCTCGTGGCTGATGGGTATGAGTTTTCCACAGCATATCGGGATGAGCATTCTGATACCATTCACCACCTATCACTTCGCCATGTCTATCTAGCTCTAAGTCATAGTAATAAGTGACTTGGGTTACTCTAGGCTGGCCTACCATTTCTCGCAAGTTCGGTAATCTTTCGACGACGTAATTTAAATTCATTTGGACTCCAACAATATTTTGAACATTGGTAGTACGATATTTGCGATAGCGATCGTTTGTGAACTCCAAATAAGGAATCATGGCTGATTTGAGATTACTCGTGACATGACGAGTTTTGGGGTTGAAATATCTGAGCGTATAGGATGCAATCGGTTGGTTCCATACTTCGAAATCGTAAGTGGCATCAAAAATAAAGCTTTTTCTCATTCTGCCCAAATGGTTAAGGAGGGCTATATGCCAAGTTGCAGGATTGGTATCAAAGCAGTCTCTCTTGAGAATCCGACCCTGTGAATCAGTCCTTGGTTTTTTATCGTCACAGCGGGAGCCAATAAAAGTCGCGCCGATGCGTGCTGAGGCCCAGAGTTGAGTCACCAAAGCTTTCACATCATCGGGATATAATTTCATTGGGCCATTAAGTGAAGGAACATCTACTTTAAAAACTCGCTTTGGTTCGGGGATGGCGATAGCAGCGGGGGCCCAACCATGACAAAGACCCATCCACGTTTCAACTCGACCTGCGGTCTGATAATAACGTCGTCCCACTGCCCAAGAAGCGTCAGTGAGGCTCCAAGCTTTATCATTTACCATTAAGTCGTATTTTTCGGCAGGCGAGAGTTCGTCATAATTTTTAATGTTTCGAGGATTTTTTAAGTAGTTGTTTCGGTAGTACTTAAAATTCACTGAAAAGTTCTGCGAATGAGGAAACCGCTGATCGCCAAACCGAACGCCAATGCCGCCATCATAAAAAGGCCAGTAGTGGCCAGACCAAGGAATCGTTTGGGCTGATCCAGATTTGTAATGGTCGAGCTCGAAAATATTGGTTTCAGCGGTCGCACCAATAAATTGATTGAGTAGCACTTTGTCCGCCGATAGCTCGAGGGGAGTTGCGGGATCTTCACAATTTGTTCTACCGGCCAATTCACAGATGTGCAGACGGATTTTATCTTTGTGAGCCACAAAGCCGCTATTCCGCAGATCGTCCTGCGAGAATTTAAGGGGAGCGGCAGCGCCGCGCTTAGGTGGAATTTCAGCAGAGACTTCTTTCGGCGAGCGTTGCCAACGTTTCAAAAACTCAGGAACTTCGGCAAAGCTGGTTTGCTGATAATAAATGAATAAGATAATAAATCCAACAAGAGGTTTCATATGCCATACTCCTACTGTTAGCAACGAATAGTAGCCATTTGCTACTTCAGCAGGAACTCACGGAATGTCAAAGGGAGTATGAGAATATAAATAAAATATAATTATAAACTTGGGGATTTTTTTAGGCTGCTTTTAGTTGTGCAACTTTCGTATTTCCACAGAATTTACAGGTAAAAACAAAATGCCCCTGTTCATTGGTTTCTAAGCTTAACAGCGATCCGCACTGAGAGCATTCATTGGCTGACTGTCGAACATGGAGATCTGCATTCTTGAATCCAATAACTTCATAGGTATAAATGACGTCGTCATGAAACCCTTTGAGGGTGCGTTTATCGACAAATTGGATACTGAAGCTTTCCTGGACTTCTTGAAAGACATCAAAATCCACTAAGATTTGGTTGGTATTTGCCGAAGTGCAAAGTCTAGACGCGAGGTTGACCACAGGGCCGATGGCCGTAAAACTTCTAAAGTACTTTTTGCTGCCGTAAAAACCGACGGTCGCAAACCCCTTGGCAATTCCGACTCTGATCTCCAGGGGTTTTTGCCAATATTGCTCATAAAAGTCCTGGTTTTCCTTTATTTTCTCGCGAATCTCGATAGCGGCCCGGACCGTTCGTTCGATATAATCTTTTTTAGGAATGGGGGCATTGCAGAAGCCAAGGAGGCCATCACCGAGAAATTTATCAATAGTGATGTCATAGGCGAGCAAAATTTTAATTGAATCATCGAGAAATCTTTCAAGAACCTTTTGAATCTTATCTTTGTCGATGCGGGTGACTCGTTCAGTGGAGTTAACGATATCGATAAATATTGAGGAGATCTGAGTCCGTTGGCCACTCGTGCTCAGTTCAATCTTTCCATTTTTGATAGCTTCGATCACTTGTGGACTAAATTGGTTACTAAGGGAGGTTAAGAGAACACCCTCTGCGGTTTTTTCGCGAATGATTTTGTCCCTGTTGATCAATTCATTTTCAAGATTGATTCGCGACTCTACTTCTTTGCGTCGCAGTTTTTCATTAAAATGGCGAATCAAAAAACAAATACAAATCGAGCTGGCGATAAAGAAAGTGTTGATTGCAACATGCTTCGTATCTCTCGCGTCATTGACTTGAAGTAGGGCGATCAGATAGTAGGGCAAGTAAATAAAAAAGGCTGTTAAAATAAACTTGCGAATTGAAAGTGGCATAAAGGAAAGAGTTCCAATGGCTACGAGGTTTAAGCCTGCATAATAACCAGTGCCAGGGGAATTGATCCTAAAGATCATGTAATTGATTCCCATTGCCAATAGGAACGTATATACTGGAGCAACAATATTCAATTTGTTTATATCGTTAAGCCTGGGTAGATTCATTGAAATTGCCATGCAAAGAGGGATGACGAGAAGCCTTACAATTAAAAATTCCCATTTTAAGTGGGGTACGTAGATAATGTCGGCCATCCAAAACAGCAAAAAAAGAGGTGCAGCCATAGAGTTAGCGATGACTCTGAGGACATTGTGAAACTCTTCAATAGTTTCTTGACCCCGGATTCGATTGATGAGCTCTTCGGGAGCCACCGCTCTTGGTTTCATGAACTATCTAATCACCGCAAAATAATTGATTTGTAATGGCTCTTGTTCGATTTCTAAGCTCTTTCCAACCTTCTCGAAAATTCGGCGAAGATCATCTTCAGATCGATAGATCAGATGCCAGTCGAGTACGAAATCCATGAGTGCGACCGTTGGATTATGAGTACTATAGTTGCCAATAATAAGCTCGCCACCATCACTAAGTCCTTCGTACAGTTTAAGTGCCGCGGTTGTCGCCACTGGGTCGGTGAAATAATCAAACAGGCCAGCGGTATAAATCAGGTTGTATTTTTGCTCAGGGAGTCCATGTACAATGATGTTCTTGATGGCTAAATTGCGAAACACAAATTTAAAACCTGTTTTGGCAAATCGATCTAGGGTGGTAATTTGTTTTTGAGCGTGGATCAGTGATTCTTCATCCTGATCAATAAATTGAAATTCAATGGGCCAACCATGAAATTGTTTGCAATCAGCAATGAGCATTTGAACTTCCATTGCGGGGCCGCTGGCGACAGACAAGATTTTTAGGAGTTTATTAGGACCACCAAAGTTGGCAATAAAAGATGTTAGTTTTTGCAAGAGGTATTTACCTCGGTTTTTAACTGCCTCGGCAGCCGGTTCATCGATAAAGTACTTGTGCATGCATTGATCAAAAAGAGTTTTACCGACAATTTCATTTCGATAGAGATGATTCATCATTTCATAGTCGCCGGCATATCCTCGCGGTTTATAATAGGCGCGCTGGGCAAAGGGAGCACCATAAACTAGATGGCCAATTTGGTCTCGGATAAATTTCGTGCACATTCCTACTTGTTCTTTATTGAGTCCTTCGAGCATTTGAGGAATCAATTTATATTGGGCAGGAATGGCATGATTTAAATACTTTGCCACCATTTCAACTATACCATGTCGATACTGAAAGTTTTCTCGGTGACTATCGTGCGGGGATTGTTCTTCTAGTTCATCAATTTGATTTTTTAACTCTGTAATAAGATCTCTAAATTCATAAGTGAAAGCCTTAAAAGCAGGTGGGATTTGATTCAAGAATTGAACATAGTCATTCTGTCTTTTTATTACTTGCGAACCTTTTTCGATGGATAGGAGTTTTTCAAGTTGAATGGGCTCGCCGATAACTTCGAAGCCAAGTATTTGGCCATCGCTGATGACATTTTTTTCGGTTCGGACCCATTTTGAATGAATAGTTTGTAGTTCAAATTCGCCATACGAGAGATTACCTTCGACAACCGAATCGTTCAGGGTTCCTGCTGATTGCAGAGCTTCAAACTCGGGAGCGGTAAGATAAATCGCAAAGCCAAAGTGGGTAATGTTGACAACATCATATGTGGCGTTAAAAATTCGGATCGTACATTTTCCGGGGTCAAGTTGGATGCGACTTTGACGAACAATTTTAGCTCTTTGTTCAAGGTTAGTGTCAGTGACTATAAAGCTCTCTTGTTTCAAGGATTTGTTTGATCTCGACATTCGGCCTCTGTCCTATTGCTGTAGTAATTATTTTGGAATTGATTAATCTTTCGGTGAAAACGTCAAAAGATTAAGGCCAGACTGATGAACTAGACCAATCTTCAGATCGGAGATTGAGAGTAACGTACAATAGCCCAATTTTAAGAAAAACTTATGATAAAAATAAGGGTTACTTAGAATCTGCGGAATTAAAGCCAAATTAAAGGCGCCAAACTTCAAATCGAACGAGGCGTAGTTCCCCTATGTCAAGTGAGAGATGAAACAAAGCCAAGGCAGAGGTCGGCCTCTTTCAGCAGAATCTTCAAGTATAGATTAAACAGTATAGTTCATACAGTGGGAGGGCCGCAAATTGTCACTTTTTGCAAAGAACGGCACGGAATAGGCTCTGAAACCGAAACTAACCTATTAAAAACATTAAGAAACAAGATGCTCCCGCAGAGTTTATTTTTTGCAGGAGAGAAGCCTATCACGCCCCTGAAAGAGGTAAGAGATGAAGAAGTGGAATCTACGAGTTGGAATGCTGCTAGTTTTAAAATTAGGTTTGTTAACAGGAACAATGACCTCTTTAGCTGGAGCGCAGGAATTCGAGGAGAGCGGTGGGCCCGTTAGTACAAGAAGGGTTTTTGGAGATCTAATGAAAGATCCTAATCTCCATCAGATTTATTTAGAACAGCAATTAAAAAGCCTAACGCATCCAGTAGATCTCGAGCTGCGCAAATTTTTTTTCGCTGATCCTCGATTAAGGCAGATTTATTTTGAGATTCTCGAGAATCAAGAGTCGTTTTTAACTGATTTTGAACACTTTGCGGAAACGGGTATGTATCAGCTAACTCGAGGCGTTACCAATGCTTACAATAAACTCGACCATATAGTCGAAGATACGGCTCGAGATTTGGGTTTTTCGCCAGAAGCTATCGCTAATCGCAGGATTTATATTAAAGATGGATCGGGGAGCTTGAATGCGTTCACCGTCAGCGGGTCGCAAAACAAAATCATCGTGGTTGTGCATTCGGATCTCTTACAAAAGATGGATGAGTCCGAAGTGCGCGCAGTGCTTGGTCATGAGATGGGGCACATTAGAGCGAGTCACCCAGTGATTGGTTATCTTCTTGATAGCATGTACACTATTATTTTACGAACTTTCACGCAAGGTCACATAGGTATACCTGTCGCTGATGAATCATCTATTGTCGCGAATTTCGCAAAATTCTGCATTGATGATAAAGACGCAGTTCGAGGCGAACAGCGAAGCAGCTATGGCACTGACTACGTCGACAATCTCCTTGGGAGCAAGTTCCGCGCTAAACGGGTGAGTGCTTTTGAGTCTATGATGAAGGGCGTGGTGCAAGTCATGTTGAGCATCCCTGAACCTGAGCGAGTCGCTCTTTTACAGGAATTCTTGAATTTGAATTTGCGAATTTTAAAAGTGATGAATGCTCCCAAGCATTCCATTGAGTTTTTCACTGAACTGGCGGCCAAACTGCCCAAAGCTGGTGTGGTTAAAGTGGATAAGGCGCAAATGAAGGAAGAGCTTTCTGTGCTCGCGGATGCAATTTCTCAAAGTGCTGAAATGTCAGCAGATCGCTTTGCAAGTGCGGGTTCAAAAAAAGCTTCCGTAGCATCATCCATGGGTAAATTGCTGGGATTAGCTTTTACAAATGAAAATCGCGAAGGAGTTTTAAAAGCTCTTGTGGCCCAAGCTGAAAAGTTCTATCAGAATGTCTCTGAACAGGATCGTGCCGAGTATATGGGCGGAAGTCACCCGGCTCCAGTACTACGAACCCAGATAATCATGAATTTACCATCAACTCCGGATATCTTTTTTGCGAACCCCTTTATTAGGTTACTAATTCTGCAAGAGGGAGTGATTAATCAGGTACATGCCTTAGGCCAGTTGGTGGCTCTCCCAGAACTCGAGGCCAATGTTCGTGAACAGTTCAAAAAACAAGTTGAGGAGATCGTTGGTGCTCAGTCAGAGCTGGATGCAAGGATTGTAGACCAACTTTTAACCGCGGAGTCTCGTATCCGTGTGGGAAGTCGAAATCCTCGTTTCGATAATATGTTGCAATTTTTCTTGGTGAAAAAAGAACTCTACTTTGAAGCCTTTCATGCCATCGCTGAATCTATGGAAGAGCCAGAAATTAAAAAATCTTCGGAAAAGCTAAATTCCTTGTCTAAACAAAAAGAGTTTGTAGAAAAGACTCTGGCAAACTTTGGTCTGCCATTGATGGAGCAAGTGAAAAAAGCTCTTAAAGCGATGGAGTCAAAAGGTGGCCTTTCGCAAGGAAAACTACAAGACCTACAATTGCGCCAAAAACAGTTGGAGATGGCTATGAGTTCGCCCAAAACTCTTACAGAGGTTCAAGCTCTGCGAAGTTTGCGAGTAGAACTGACCTCACTTCCAGATAACAGAAATAAAGGCAGCCGCATTCCTATTGAGTGTCGCCATTTCACGTACTGATTTGCGAAACGACCTATTGTCGAAGTTTAAAGATCACTGGCAAGTGGTCTGAGAAGCCTCGTTTGCTTTCATCCAGTGTGTCAAAGTTATATTTATTCGGTACTCTGATAATACGGTAGTCGCTTGATGGTGCAAAAGCGGGCCCCAGACCCATTGGGCTAGAGGGGGTGTTATCCTCATTAACTGCACTGTTGTAACGGCGGCGATTGAAGCTCATAAACTCCGGAAATGGAATTCGTAAGCTCTCTTGGGCAAATTCAATATCATTTTGATCAATTAAATTCTGGGTCACCACAATACGGTCTAAACGATTCCAAGTATTATCTTTGATATAATAATAGCTTCCTGGGGGAGTGTAGGGGAGAGAGGGATTGATTTTTGATTGTCTGGCATAGGCTTCGGCATCATAGAGGTGGTTCACCCAACTTGGATTATGCAAAACATCATTAAAGGCATTTGGAGTTTCCTCTTCAAGAGTGTTGAAGTCTCCCACGGCGACGGCCATCCACTGTGGCCCTAAGTTTCTAACCATTTTATCTATGTTTTGAGCTAGCGATTGGGCTGCAGAAATCCGCTCATCAATAGGGTTTCGTTGCGATGGCCAGTGATTCACGTAGATTGAAAGAGGACTGCCGCGCCAGTTAAAATCCACTCGCAAAATGTCGCGCCCTGGTCGATTGGAGTCAAAGCGAACATATACGGCTTCCCATCCGACGTAAGTGAAATCGACTCTGGGGTTAAACATAAGTCCAACATCAATACCTCTCTTGTCGGCGCTATTTGTGATGAGGTAATATTGATAACCTAGTTTGGCAGCCAGAAGGCGAATGGCATTATCATTTTCAACTTCAACGACAGCCATGACATCAGGAAGTGATCCCTGAAAGTCGACCACTTTTTTTATTTGATTGAGTTTCCAATCTACTTTTTCATAGGTCCAATCAAACTGGCTGCAATAATTCTGCTCTCTGACCGACGGAAGTTGGCTGCAGTAGTGCTGCTTTCCGGTAGAGTTTTTAGGAAGCCAAAGCCAATCGTCGCTGAACATATCTTTATCAGCATCAAATAGATTTAATAAATTGTAGGACATGATCTTGAGTTCATTGGGGGCCGTCCCTTGAACGAACACATTATCAGGTCCAACGGGAATATCAGGTGATGCAGCCTGTACTAAAATCGAGCTTATTATTAGTGTCGTGCAAAGTAATATTCGGAACATGAATCCCCCTTATGGCCGCGGATAGAACCAGTTTTTTATTGAGATGTCTACTATCGACCCGAGGGTTCAGTACTTTTTTTGTCATTTATCAGGAAAGAACTACCTGCAGAGGTGGTCCAACTGAGCCACCTTGGCCAGAGGCGGTGGTCTCAGATCTGCAATAGATGCAGACGGCTCGCAAGGGCCAGAGGAGTCTAGCATGAAGAGGGTTCTATTGTGTCTATTGGTAGGTTTGATCGCCTCATGTACGCCCAGTAAGGGGTTTAGGGACCGATTAAAAAGTGCCGGTAGCAATCCCTATGAACTATCTGAAGTGGTTGAAGTCCCCGATGATATAGAAGTCAAGGCGGTGCCCATCGACACCAAATCGGCGGTAATTCAAATTCCCAGAGTTATACCTCATGGAGAGACTTGGTTGCCTCATACTCTTTCCGCGCGTGATTTAAAAGTTGAGTGGAGTAAGGATCACAAAAAAGTTCTCATTCGCGGAAGTGCGCAATGGAACAATCCCTCTACCAATAGTAACGGTGATATCCCTTTTGTACTCGCTGGTAACTGGAACTCCGAAAAAGGGATTGCAAATCTTGTTGCCGTCACCAGCGAAACAGACCCCAATAAGGTGAATGCCTCCGTACGAGGACGAATTTATTGTATTGAAGTTGATGATGATGGACTTTGTAGTTCATCTGTGACGGAGCTCTTTATTCGCGTTGAGGGCATTATTTTCAGTGGTCAGATAGAGCAGATCAGTCCCCAGAAAATTGTTAAAACTCCTTTTGAAGATCTCGTGGATTCTCAAGAGCCAGGTTACAATGATGAACTGGAAGGCTTTGATCAGGATCTCGAAGCTGTTGGCACCAATGAAAACGAACTCGATGACCTTTATCAGCAAAAAGATATTGAAAACGAAGATGATGAAATCGCGGATGATGTGAAATTGCCGACACCGCCGACCTCAGCAACGGAGCCGTCACTTCCGGTTCCTATATCCGAGGACTCCGAACTCGAAAATTCAATGGAAGTTCCAGATAAAGTTAGTCGCGAAATGCCGCCTCCAAAGGATGATATCGGAGATGCCTTAGTGGACTCGATTCCACCGAAACCAGCTCAGGCACCAAAGAGTCAATTACCAATTGTTTCTCTGGAATCGATGAAGTCTTCCTCAAAGCACATTGAATCACCTTCCAGAAAAGTCGAAACCACTCAATCTGTGGCCACGGCGAAACCCGTTGTAACAATGCCACCCAAATCAACGGCGCTTCAGAAACCAGCTCCAGCGAATTTGCAAAAACCCGTTGAGGTCCCTAAAATGGCCGAAACGCCGGTTCTCGTTCCACCGAATACAGTGAGCCCTAAAGCAACAGCGACTCCTAAAACAACAGCGACTCCTAAAACAAAAGCGACAACTTTTCCAGGGGTCAAGCCGGCACCAGTTATCCTCGTCACTCCGCCAGCACCAAAAGCCGAAGAATCAAAGGCAACTGTGGCAAAAGCACCCGTCGTTGCAAGAGATGAGGGGCAGATAAAAATAAAGACAGAATTGCCCCCAGACATTACTGTTAATGAGGTAATTCCTCCTGTAAAGGAGCAGGCCAATCCTACTCCAGCCCAGAAGGAAAATTCAAAAGTAACTTCAAAGTCTGTGGCTGAAAAAGGCGAAGATGATAAGGAGGCCAAGTCAGCGGACGAAGAAAAACAGCCTGAGTCCCCACTGGAGTTCACAGGCGAGGTTCTTGCTAAATCGAAGTATAGCGACCAAAGCGTAGGAACCCATTCGCGAGGAAGTTTGCGTCGGCCGACCAGCCTGAAGGCTGTTGTGGAAAAAATGGCCGAACGTAGTCGTATTCGCGTCATCCACACTGAACAGCGTCGCTATTTCGGTAACTATGCCTCCGTTGAATTACTTGTTAAGTCCTCAATCCTATTGAACCGCATCGTTCCCAATATGTTTTTGGAAGTGGGTGATTTGAGTGCTGAACAGGGTGGGCGGCTTCGCCCCCATAAAAGCCATCAAACAGGCCTCGATATGGATGTTGGATTCTTCTTTAATGGATTTAAAAAAGGTTATTATGGAAGAACCATGCTTGGCTCAAAGGGCATGGATCCTAAGTTTGACCGATCGCTACACTGGAAATTCTTTAAGTCCTTGATGACCTACTATCATGACAAAGTTTATTTTATCCTGCTTCATCCTTCGGTAAAAAGAGCAATGTGCGAAGAAGCCGTTAAAGAAGGCGACATCGTCAAAGGAAAGGAAGTCGATCCTATCGTGATGCACACGTTGCGACGTTTAGTTCCAGAGAGCAGTCACCACAATCATTTTCATATTCGTCTAAAGTGTCCTTCGAAGGATTCTCGTTGTATTCAAACCACCCGAGATTTACCGATGACGATGGGCTGTTTTAAAAAGAAGAAGTGACCCTTATGTTGAATTTCAGCATCTCCTCGGTTTTGGCGGCGGCTTTATTGCTGGGAATCGAGAGTTGGGCAGCGTTTATTCCTCTCAAAACCTATCAGATGACTCTTGCTCAATGTCATTCGGTGAGTGATGGGAGGGACTTCGTTGCTATTCGTCGTTGGTCCGTGGGCTTAGATAATTTATATTTAGTCGTGGATCCAAAGTCTTTGGAAACTCGGATTCAAAACAGCAAGAATCTTTCTTGTGAAACAATCACACTCCCAAATCTTTTAAATCAGAAGAATCTCTACGTAAAAGCATTGCAACTTCAGTTGACATCGCTCCTCGACCCGCGAAATGCAGGCCTTCATCAGCGCAGTGGGGACCATCGCGGCAGCTTTTTGACGGTGGATCTCTGTCCTTCACTTAAAAATATCGATCGTCACATTTTTGAAAAAGTGGCTGATATTGGTGGTGAGGAGGCCGTGGTAAATATCGCCATCAGCGGTAAATGGCTTGAACGGCATGAGTTAGAATTTCAGTGGCTATTGCAAAAACAAAAGTCTGGTGGTTTTCGCCTACGCTGGCTCAATCACTCTTATACCCATCCCTACATCAAAGGTGTTGCTGATTTAAATAATTTTTTATTGCTTCCTCAGGTGAATTTTGAAAATGAAGTCTTAGTGACAGAGCAGTTATTGATACGAAAGCGTATTGCCCCCTCGGTGTTTTTTCGATTTCCAGGGTTGATTGCGAATTCAACTCTGATGCGGAGACTTTCCGAATTTGGCTTGATTGCAGTAGGGGCAGATGCTTGGCTTGGAAAAGGGCAAAAGCCCCAAGCGGGAAGTCTTATTCTAGTGCATGGTAATGGTAATGAACCTCAAGGCTTGAAGATCTTTAATCGACTTCTCGATAATGATAAAATTAATCAGCCTTTTCGGGATTTATTAGATTATACGTTTTGAGGCTGCGCGCTTTCAGAGCTTCGGCTGCTAGAGGCTGCGCTCATTCAGAGCTTCGCAAATGCCATCAAAAAGCTTTGGATTTGTTCTTCGAGGGCGGACTTAAGGGTTGAGCGGCCTACGGAGCCCACTCGGGTTAACGAAATAGTTTGATAAGAGCTAATCTGAAGCCAACCTTCCGTGGCATCAGGTTCGAAAACACTGATGCTGCTGGCGCGATGAAAATATTGGGACCAATCGGTGGCTAACTGCAAAACAATGTACTTGGGATATCGTTGGGTCTCTTTGAACAGCTGTTTAGGAATTTTTAAAGACTCGATTTCTTCAGATTTGTTAATTTTAAGGAAACGATAGTTGGAAGTGTAGTGAGCATTAGGTAGAAAAGCTCCCACCTCTTGCTCCGCTTTACAAAAATATTGATTGCAGTCATAAAATCGAACTTTTGGAAATAAGACTTGTTGAGCTACCGCTTGCGAAAAAATCCTTTGGTCAAAAACACTGAGTCGCTGGCGAAAGCGAACTGTAGTTACTGAAAATGCAAAACCATTGGTATTAGTGTCTTCGAAACTCTTTTTAAGCCCAAGATCCATGATGGATTCAAGCCATTGGGTCAATAGCCGATGATTTACAAGGCGCTCATTTAAATTGTCGGACGTTGAAAATTTAGTATTGAAGTCGGTAAAGCG
This sequence comes from uncultured Pseudobdellovibrionaceae bacterium, assembly GCA_964648725.1. Taxonomy (GTDB): domain Bacteria; phylum Bdellovibrionota; class Bdellovibrionia; order Bdellovibrionales; family Bdellovibrionaceae; genus CAUJGP01. The sequence continues at coordinate 56,710 of CAZYOE010000003.1, forward strand.
TTTTTCTTGAATAAACCCTTGAGATGAAATGGCATACAGCAGAGATGTCAGTGCAAGATACCATCTCAATGACAGTGGAAAACTAACAGACTTCGCAAACATTAAAAGCCCTTTCTTTATTTCATTTCCATTACAACTCAGAATTTAGGAAGCTGAGTTGATGGTAGCCAGAGATTCGGGTCAACGCTAAGGCCTTGCGCGCCCACTAGTGACGAGTTCGAGAGCACTGAATAGCCTGCAAATCGGTGAAAACGAGCCCTTTAGAAAACGGCGCATCCCCTCCTAAACGTCTCTAGAGCTATTTTATTGCCATATTCAAATTGTGTCTTCGCAAAATGGCCTATTTCGTGTCGATGAGGCAAACGTCTTTAATTTCGGTTTTACCTTGAATGGCCAATGTGTCATCTGCAAAAGATGCCCCTGATTGCGCTCAGAAGGCATCTCTCATAAGGATACAAAAAATAGCCGGCTATTTCCTAGCAGTTACACATTCGACATTTTCCAAAAGAATTTCAAACTGATTAAGTTCTTCATTATAGAGAGAGTAAGTTAACTTTGAGTCAACGGCATCACCTTTAACTTGCATGCCAAAAAGCAACCCTGTAAATGAAAAGCATCCTTGGCATCTTGCAACTCTAAATGCCGTAAGTTGAATTTCAAGTCCTTCGTCTGAACCGGGATCTGTTTGCCAAACTCTTGCTGGTTTTCCCGGTCCAGGCAAAGCAACAGCCACACTGCCACCTGGCTGTTCACATCTTAGATCAGCCTCAATTTTACTGGATTCAAGAAACTCCTGGGCATTAGCGTATGAAAACGCTACCATGATCAATGTTACAAAAAAAATTTTCATAAGAACCTCCACGTTTTTATACCATTGTAATTTTGTTGGGATTAATTTCCTTTTATTCAATATAACGATTTTTTGCATAATGGATTGTGCGGCGTCCAGAGAGTTTTTTCGCATGGTAAAGTTTCTATTTCATAGCCAAAAAGGCGCCTGAATAAAGGCCTTTGATGCCTGTCGTCTGTTTTATAACAGTATAGACCAAGGTCCTGATTTGAATTCCAAAGTCATTTCGAACTACTTAGAGCGCAAACTCCGCATTTAAAATTAGCTATACGAATTTTTCAGATCCGCAGGATGACGGGTTGTAGGGATTCAAATGGCTAATTTTCTGAGATCAAGTGCAAAACAAAATCTATTTTTGATATCGACTTTTTTGATAGGGTTTTCTTGGAGTGGTGCTAAAGCGGCCGTTTGCCCCAGTATTCAGAATAGCACTGAAATTCAAAACCAGTTTCAACTTTTGCAGCATGCGACGGTCTGGATTCCCCCTCACCAAGAGCAAGAGTTAAAGCAACTCTTTCAGGTCAACGCCGAAGGTCTAAAACAGTTTTCTTGCTTTTCTGAAAAAGGAAACGATCCTAATGCGCTCAGTAATGTATTGGCCGCTCTTAAGTTACAGATTTTAAAGCTTCGCTATGTGGCCTACAAAAAGGAAAGTAAAGCTGTTGCTGATTCCTTGCTGGCGTTGCGAAAGATGAGTGGCGTCTTTCTCAATCAACCGGCCTTGATGGCTCGTCGTCTGGGGGCTAGCGTGCGAAGCTTGCTACTGGATGAGTTAGAGCGCCTCATTGATTTACATCCAGATTTAGTTCGCGACGAAGTTCGTTTGGGATATTGGCGTTCTGATCTTACCAGCAGTATCGAAACGGAAATTCGTCAGCAATGGCAAGGCGTTAAATCGCAGATTCCACAAAGTTCAACACCCACCAGCTTATCACGGTATTTTGGTTTTCGATCTTGGTCGCCTCCGATGGCTTATCGTTCAAAGCTGGCCCGTTTGCTATCTCGTTTTAAGGTGAAGCAAGAAGATACTCTTGAAACTCAATTGCACACGTTGTTTAAATTGAACAGCAGCAATCTGAATATGGCCGAAACGGAAAGATCAATTCAGCACTATTTATCCGCAAGTCTCAGTGAAATTCGGAAGAATAACTATTTTTTGTTGAAGACTTGGCTTGAGCCAGTGATTGATGAAAAAGTGCGAACCCTCAAAAGCGAATTAGGTGTCAGCTGGCCATTGATTTCGCCATTGGTGGGAGTGACCGTTGAGGGGACCTTCAAAGAGATTGAACAGTCCATTGAGCTACTCGATTCCATGCGCTTATCACAAGCAAAGACTCACTATGCTCGCGTTAAGAATCCGATTGGGCGGCTTTATGAAATTGTTTTTTTGAAACGAATGACTCAGATGTGGACTCAAATCGACATCGTGCAATTGAGAAGTGATTTAAATCGAGTTTCATTTTTGAAAACACTCTTGGCCGTACAAGATTATCAAAAACGATACGCTCGCTGGCCAGCTTCGGTGGATGATTTGGTTCACCAAAAGATGATCAAAGAATTACCCAAAGACTACTTTACCGGAAAAGCTTTGCGCTATGATTCGCAAAACCGACAGATCTGGTCGGTGGGCGAAAATGGCATCGATGAAAAAGGTCGTGGCGACGATATTAGCTTGAGTCTATCTCTTTAAAAAGCGGTGCTTTGGTTTGAATTGAGATCAGTCGATAACTTCAAAAGGTATTGCTCCAGCGTTTGATCGGGAAACTCTTCATTATTCATTAACCAAAAGTTGAACTCATGGGTGGCGGTTATGTTGGTCTGGGTGGATTTCAAGACGCTTAGGCGTCAAATATTCCCAGGATTGGTTTACTGACTAAATTTGTGAGCAGATTTCCCAATAGAGACTGAGAGTCTAAAATAACTGGGTAGAGAGCAATAAGCTTTCTGCCTCCAGCGTAATCATCGGAAAAAAGTTGCGTTAACGGTGGAGAATCAATTATCTTTCACGAAAATAAAAAAGGGGAGACATCTTGATTTCCAATCGATTTATAGTTTTTGAAGGACTCGATGGGGCGGGTAAATCCACCCTCTTAAATCGATTACGCGTGGAACTCGAGCAGCTTCGACATAAAGTGACAGTGACTCGTGAACCCGGGGGCACTTCATTGAGTGAAGAATTGCGGCAAATTATTTTGCGTCGAGATTCACAGGCTCCTTCACCTCGAACTGAATTATTACTTTATGAGGCCGCTCGGGCGCAGCATGTGGATTTATTGATTCGTCCGAGATTAACCGAAGGTCAATGGGTGCTGTGTGATCGTTTTACCGCCAGTTCAGTGGCATTCCAGGCAGGAGGCCGACAGATGGACGGTGCGGCAGTTAATTGGCTCAATACCTTTGCCACCGAAAATTTAGCTCCGAGTTTAACCATATTATTGGATTTGCCCTATGAAGAAGCAAAAAAACGCCAACAAAAACGTTTTGAGACTCAATCGGAGCAGCCAGATCGTATGGAAGTTGAAGCCCGAGACTTCCATGAGCGAGTGAGGGCGTCATTCCTTCAGCAAGCTCAACAAGGTGGCAAGGCTTGGTTGGTATTGTCAGCTATGCAAAGTCCAGAAGATTTGTTAAAGAATCTGATGGCAGCAATGAAGGAGCGCGGTTTGTGGGAATTCTCGAGTCAACCTTAGGTCATGGACGGATTCATCAGGCATTGATTAGTGCTTTGTTGCAAGGACGTCTTCCTTCTCAATTTTTGTTTGTAGGACCCGAGGGGATCGGCAAAAAGCGATTTGCCTGGGGCATGGCGGAAGTACTTCTTTGTCAGCGTCCACCGGCGCCTGGTCGGGCTTGTGGTACTTGTTCTTCGTGCATTAAAATCCGAAGTGGTTTTCATGAGAGTGTATTGCTGATCGAACCAGAAAAAAATTTAATTAAAGTTGAGAAAGCTCGCGATATTCAGGATTTTTTAAGCTTGGTGCAGGAGGGCGGCGCCCGAGTTATCATTGTTGATGATGCGCACACATTGAATGCTCAAGCGTCTAATTCACTCTTAAAAGTTTTTGAAGAGCCGCCCCCGCAGACGTATTTTTTCTTTGTGACCCTTCGTTGGACTCAAGTGCTTCCAACAATTCGCTCCAGGTCCACGCGGGTGGCTTTTTTGCCATTGAACGAGCAGGATTTGTCGCGCTGGGCGGACGGCGATCAGAACTTGGTGCGTTTATCGCGGGGATCAGTCAAAGAATTATTGAATCAAAAAGACGAAGAACGGGTCGAAATGCGCACTGAGGCTTTTAATCTTTTTCAAAAGTTTTTCACGGAAAAGGGTTTTTTTGTGCTGGGTGATTGGCGCGAGGCAGTGAAAGATAGAGATAAACTACTTTTATTGACCCGTTATTGGCTGTTAATCTTAAGAGATTATTTTTGGCATCAAGCAAAAGCGCTAACGGGCCAAAAGTGTGAAATTCCAGTTTACCTGGCGGGTCTGCAAGCCTTTTCTCAAGACGATTTGTGGTCGCTTTGGGAGCGAGGATTAAATTTAGAGGCCGGTTTATTGGGTCACCGTGATCCAGTTCTGCTGATTGAAGAATGGTTGATTCCTGTATTGGCTAATTTCTAACTTTTAAGAGGAGATGTTATGAGTCAATGGATTGATGTGCATGCGCATTTGGACAAACTCGAAGAAGGACCAGACGCTGCCTTAGAGTTAGCGCGCCAGTCGGGAGTGGAGCGAGTGATCACAATTGGAACTGATCCCAACGATTTAGCCGTGGTTTTAGAGTTAGCAGAAAAATATGCACCCATGGTTTATTGTACCTTAGGCATTCATCCTCACGAAGCAGAGTTGTGGGATCATCGCGTGGGGGATTTCATTCGCGATAAGGCCAAAGGCTCAAGAGTAGTGGCTTTAGGAGAAATGGGCCTTGATTATTATTATAACAATTCAATGCCGCAAACACAGAAGCGGGCCTTTCAAGAACAGCTTGAATTAGCCGTGGAACTGAAGTTGCCCGTCGAGATTCACACACGCGATGCCGAAGTTGATACGGTTGAGTTATTAAGACCTTTCAAAGGTAAAGTGAATGGTATCATTCATTGTTTCACTGGTTCCGCTTGGCTAGCGCAACAATGCCTTGATTTGGGGTATGATATAAGTCTGAGCGGAGTAGTGACGTTCAAAAATGCGGAGGCGCTTCGCAAGGTGGCTGAATTTGTTCCATTGGATCGTCTCCATGTCGAAACCGATGCGCCTTTTTTGGCACCTGTGCCGCAACGAGGAAAGAAGAATACTCCAGCCTATATGGTTCATACTGCCGCAACCATAGCGGAACTCAAGGGAGTTTCCATTGAGACTTTAAGTAGCCATGTCTGGAATAATTCTAGACGAATCTTCTCGAAGCTGAATTGAAACTTGCATTTTTTAAAGAACGGGAACAAAGTGCGTTCATCAAAAATCAAAGAACGTAAAGGAGATTCAAATGGCAAAATTAAAAGTAGCAATCAACGGGTTTGGACGTATCGGTCGAGTGCTTTTCAGAGCAGGATTTGATGATCTCGAAATCGTAGCAATCAATGACTTGAGCAGCTTGGATGCCGTCGCCCATCTTCTAAAATATGACTCAACACATGGTATTTATAAGAATGAGGTACACACTGAAGGTACTAACCTTGTTGTGAACGGAAAGAAAATTGCTGTTTGTGCTGTTAAAAATCCAGCAGAACTTCCATGGAAAGCTCACGGTGTCGATGTTGTTCTTGAATGTACAGGTGCTTTTAAAGACAAAGCGCAATTCATGGAACAAGTAAAAGCGGGTGCTAAAAAAGTATTTGTATCTGCTCCTGCGGATGGCGCTGATCTCACCATGGTTTACGGCGTTAACCACACTTCTTATGATTCTGCGGTTCACACTGTGATTTCAAATGCGTCATGTACTACTAACTGTTTGGCTCCAGTAGCCAAAGTCCTTAATGAAACCTTTGGCATTGAACACGGAATGATGACTACTATTCACTCCTACACAAACGACCAACGTATTTTAGATGGTACCCATAAAGATCTTCGCCGCGCAAGAACTGCTGGGGTATCAATGATTCCAACAACCACGGGTGCCGCAAAAGCGGTTGGAAAAGTTTTGCCTGAATTAAAGGGTAAAATTGATGGAACTTCAATTCGTGTTCCAACTCCAAATGTTAGTGTCGTCGACTTCACTTTTAACTCTAAGCAAGACTTATCAATCGAAGCAATGAATGCAGCTTTAACAAAAGCGGCACAAGGTTCATTGAAAGGTATCTTAGCTGTGGAAAACAACCCTCTAGTGAGTGTTGATTTCAATGGAAATCCACATAGTTCTATTGTTGATTTGCCAAGCACCATGATCGTTGGTCCGCGTATGGGAAAAGTATTTTCTTGGTATGATAACGAAACTGGTTTCAGCCATAGAATGGTTGATTTTATCAAGTATCTTGAAACTAAAGGTGTTTAGTACTGGCTTAACCTTCCTCGTCATTATTGTTCTGGCGAGGAAAACCCAAAATAGAATAATAAATCGGAGTTAATTATGGCTGGACTAAAAGGAATAAAGACAATTCGCGATTTTGATTTAAAAGATAAAAAAGTCTTTTTGCGCTTAGATCTCAACGTACCGCTTGATGGCGGTAAAATTACTGATGAGACTCGGATTCAAGCGAGTTTGCCTACAATTCGTTATGCTCTTGAGCAGGGTGCAAAGTTGATTTTGGCCTCTCACTTAGGACGTCCAAAGGGCCCTGGTGATAAAGATAATAGTCTTGAGTTGGTTGGAAAACGTCTCGCTGAGTTATTGAATGTGGAAGTGATGTTGGTTGAAGAACCCGATTCGGAAGCGACAAAAGCACTTTTGACGGGTTTAAAAAGAAATCAGATCGTTCTCCTTGAAAACGTGCGTTTTCACGCGGGTGAGACTAAAGACTCAATGGAGTTTGCCCAAACGTTGGCTCCACTCGCTGATGTTTATATCAATGATGCCTTCGGTGCGAGCCATCGTGCTCATACTACGATTCATGCTTTACCAAGCTTGATGAAAGAGAAAGGAATTGGTTTCTTGATTGAAAAAGAAATCAATATGCTGGATCAACTTTTAGAAAACCCCAAACGCCCCTATATCGCTGTTCTTGGCGGCGCCAAAGTAAGCGATAAGATTGCGGTGATTGAAAAGCTGATAGATCTTGTAGATGGTTTCGTTATCGGTGGAGCCATGGCTTATACTTTCTTGAGAGCGCAAAATATCGCTGTTGGAAAAAGTTTGGTGGAAGCTGATAAGTTGAACTACGCCCGTGAAATGATCGCAAGAATTGAAGCTCGTAATAAGACGCTTTTGTTACCAGTGGATCATATTGTAGCAACTGAGTTTGCGGCAACATCTGGAGAAACAACCCTCAGTGCGACAATCTCCGATGATAAAATGGGATTGGATATTGGACCTCAAACACTTCGTAATTATAGCGAATTGGTAAAAGGTGCAGCCACTATTTTCTGGAATGGCCCAATGGGCGTTTTTGAAAAAACAGCGTTCTCGCGAGGAACTTTTGGTTTGGCAAAAGCGATTGCTGAATCAAAGGCAACTAAGATCGTGGGAGGTGGAGATTCAGCGGCGGCGGCAGAACAGTCTGGTTTTGCGGCTCAGATGACCCATATCTCTACTGGGGGTGGAGCGAGCCTTGAATACCTTCAAGGTGATAAGCTTCCTGGTCTTGAGATATTACGCACAAAAATCCGTTCATAAATAAGCTTAATTTAGACTCTGAATAAGTATTCAGGGTCTAAACTCATCGTAACATAATCTTTGTGTAGGATAGTAACATCATGAAACCAACAATCTTTGCTGCTAACTGGAAATTAAATAAAGGCCCTAAAGAAACTCGATCCTTCTTTCAGGAGTTTAAGGGAATGGTGCCTGCGGATATTCAGTCGAAAACCGTGTTTTTTGTTCCATCGACTAATCTTGAAGCCGCCGCTGAAATGCTAAAGGGCACTTCCATCCGCTTTGGCGCACAAAACTGTTATTCAGCAGCAAACGGTGCTTTTACCGGTGAGGTTTCTGCGCAAGTTGTAAAAGATATTGGCGCGCAAATGATTTTGTTGGGCCATAGCGAGCGTCGTCAGATCTTCGGTGAAAACGATGAGTTGATTGCGCTTAAAGGTAAATTGGTTCAGGAACTTGAACTGATTCCGATGATTTGCATTGGTGAAACTCTGCAGGAGCGTGAGTCAGGACAAACCCAAGCTGTTTGCGAAAAACAGTTGGGCGCTTTTATGAAGGCGATTGATTGCAGTAAAGAATGGATCGTAGCCTATGAACCCGTGTGGGCGATTGGTACCGGCAAAGTGGCAACAGTTCAGCAAGTAGCTGAAACCCATGCTCAGATCCGCTCCTTTATAACTAGGCAGGGTGGATCCGCGCAGACCCCAATTCTTTACGGTGGAAGTGTAAAACCGGATAATGCAGGCGAACTTTTAAAGATTGCTGATGTGAATGGATTCTTGGTGGGTGGTGCTTCCTTAGAACCCGCTATTTTTCATAAAATTTGTTTAGCTTAAATTCAAGCTTGACGTCGGTTTTCGCTGAAATTGTTGACTGAGTTATTCTCAAAAGTGTTAAAGCAAAGGAGATTTATCATGGGTGGACATCATCATTTCTTGTTTTCTAATCATCAACTGGGACCGCTTAAACTAAAAAATAGGGTAGTTATGGCACCTATGACCCGTTGTCGCTGTCTCAATAATCTTCCCAATGAACTAGTTGTAACCTATTACGCTCAGCGAACTGAGGCGGGTCTCATCATCACTGAGGGCACTTCCCCCTCTGACAATGGATTAGGGTATGCGCGAATTCCAGGTTTATATACTAATGAACATGTGCATGCTTGGCAGCGGGTTACTGAAGAAGTTCATAAGGCAGGTTCGAAGATATTTGTTCAGCTGATGCACTGTGGACGAGTGGCTCACCCTGATAATCTACCCTCCGGAATGGAAATTCTTGCGCCTTCGGCAGTGGCTTATAATGGTGAAATGTGGACCGATCAAAATGGTATGCAGCCATGCCCGGTTCCGGAAGAAATGACGGATAGTGATATTGTTCATACTATCGAAGAATTCGCCCATGCTGCAGATTTAGCGATGCTGGCTGGCTTTGATGGTGTAGAAATTCACGGTGCCAATGGTTATTTAGTGGATCAGTTTCTTAACACCGCCAGTAACAAAAGGACTGATCGTTGGGGTGGTTCCATCGCCAATCGCGTTCGCTTCGCTGTAGAAGTGACTAAAGCGATTGCGAAAAAAATTGGTCCAGAGAAAGTCGGAATACGACTCTCTCCTTACGGCGTCTTTAATGGAATGGAACCGTGTTCTCATACTGACGACCTCTATGAACTATTAGTTTCAGAGTTACAAAAACTAGGTATCCTTTATGTTCATATCGTTGACCATAGCTCAATGGGGGCTCCCGAAGTAAAAGCGTCTGTAAAGCAATTAATCCGTCAAAATTTCAAAGGCGCGGTCATTTTATCTGGAGGATATAATATGCGACGAGCTGATGCTGATTTAGCGGAAAAGAAGGGTGATCTGATTGCATTTGGACGCAGCTTTATTTCAAATCCTCATCTTGTAACAAAAATGAAAGAACACAAAACTTTGATCGAAGCTGATTCCGCAACTTTTTATACCGCCGATGAAAAGGGATATACCGATTATCCGGTTTGAGGTTAAGTCGGGATTTGGATCGGTGGTGGGTTTCTTGTTGTCACCACCGTAAACCCAAGCATAAACCAGATCAACAACATGAGGGTCAGCGAATAGGCAACATAAAAACTATCGGGAATTGGAAAGCTTCGACCTGTTAATCCGACCCAGCTAAGAATTAACTGGGCCTCTCCGGAATAAGGCTTCATTAAACGAAACCAAAAGCCGACATCAAAGGTCCACATCCAAATTGCCGGGAAGAGGGCGAGGATCAAGAATCCACTTTTACCGAGAAGAGACTTTGTTTCTCCTGCGGCAAGCAGAGCGAATGGAATGAGGCCGATTAAAGACTGATAATTAACCAAAATGGAAAAGCCAAATAGAATAAGAAAGCCAATGAGGCCTGAATAAAGCGGGTTCAACTTTTTTTTGTAGACATAAACAGAACCTGCTAAAAACAAGAATATTTGCAGATACTTTATCGCTGGCATCAATCCTAAGGTGTTAACCCCCGATTGTGAATGGATATATGTCAACAAAGACCCCAGGCCACTAAAGGCGTAAACTAGTGGCCCTTGATAGCCTACCCAAGAGGCCGGAACAAACAGGTATTTCAAATAAATGGTAATGCCACTACCGACAATAAATGGTGCAGAAATCATCAAGCCAGTTCCAAATAAAATGGCATTGGAGCCGATACGCTCCTTCCAACTCCAGCTCTTCCAGAGACCCAACATCACATACAGTACAACGATAGCAGCATGTTGCTTAATGAGAACAGCTATGGCCAGGGCAAAAAAAGCCATTTGCCAGCGATCCTTTGACAACAGGTAAATACCAAGAATCAAAAAAAGTACCATCAGACAATCAAATTGTCCAAAGACGCTAGATTCATACCAAACTGTTGGATGTAAAAACCATAGTGCCGAAAAAAACAACTTGCGCCAAGGCGATCCCTTCACGAGTCGAAAAATGAGTATTCCAATACAGAAGTCGGCAAAATAGAGAGGCAACTTCATCGCCACTCGCCATTCAGCAGATAGAAAGTCAGTTGTACCCACCGAATTAGGGGCTAATTTAAGACATAAGAATAGCAGTGTCGCCCAAAGGGGGGTATAGTTGTAAGACCATGCTTGATAAGGAAATTCTGGCCCTTCGGCCCCTGCACGCAAGTAAAATCGAAATCCCTCCGAATCAAAAATTTTTGCAAAAGCCAAAAATTGAGTCATATCAGGGCCAGCAGCCAAAGGAGCCGCCCACCATCGCGCCATGATAGCTATTCCAGTAATGATAAAGACGCTAACAAATATAAAGATTTTATTTTGATTATTCATCATAGTCTTTATTAAAGTAAATTAACTTTATGGATTCTACAATATAGATCTTTGCATTCTTTGATGGCGCCCTAGGTTCGTTTCGAAATCGGATCTTTGCAAATGAAAATGGAGAGGGGTTATTCGTTACCCCGTTTGGAATTTAGTAGGGCGTTGAGTTTTGCGTTGAGAGATTCAACAATGGCTTGATTGTAAACAAATTCTATTTTTGAGAGGGTGAGAAGTTCATTTTGAGCTTCATCATCAAGAAAGTCGTTGCACATAACAAATAGGCAGTTATTTTCTTTTTCCGTGTGCTGTGCAATCAGACCTATGAATCCGATAAAGCTGCGGCGAAAAAGCAAATGGTCAATAGGGATACCAGATTTAGCCTGAGACAAGAAGGTCTTGAAGATTTGGGTGTAGTTGTGACTTGCCCAATGGTCTTCGAGGGGGACCATCAGTGCATTCTTATGGTCCACCATTTGCTGTACAGCAGGGGAAAGTAAAAGGGGAGCGATGGTTGTTTGGGTTTCTTTGGCTAATTCTTGGCTTTGATCGTAGCGCTGATACTCCAAATGAAAGTGGTAATAGTGAGTGCAGTAAGGGCCCCCTTGGTACACAATAGGGCTCATATCAATGCGTGGAAACAAGAGTTCTTCTTCTTTATGGTGATGGTTGTTTTCCATAAACGTTTCGATGAACCCGATTAAAGTTTCGAAGGCGTTGAGGAGTTCTGGTGTCCATGAAGTCATTCCCAAAAAAACCGTTTCTGCTTTCGAAAGAATCTCGGTGATCGTATTGTGCTCATCGATAAGATGTTGAATAAACGCTTTCATCATTTATTATTCAGAAGTTCAGCAATCGTTTTTGGATTCATTTCTGCACCTTCGGTACGCCCGAGAATTCGTCCGTCAGCATCGAGTGCCACAATGGCATAGGAGTGCTCAAACTCACCCGACGGCAGACCTTTGTATTTGAAGTCGATGAGCGTGGAAAACTCACGCACCGTGGTTTCGTTTTTCGCGGTTAAAAACATCCATTGTTTAGGATCGAGGTGATTTTTCTGCGCATATTTTGACATCACATCCGGAGTATCGTGTTTGATATCGAAAGTGACCAAGAGAAACTGAACCTTAGATTTATTAGCCTCCGATAGAGCTTTTTCAACTTCCTTCATACGCGCAACGGTCATTGGGCACGAGTACTGGCATTTCATATACACCATTGAAACAACGACAGGCTTACCTCGGAGATCCGACAGGTGGAGTTTTCTACCGGATTGATCCGTCCATTCCGAATTTAGATTATAAATGGAATCACCAGGAAGATCCACAGCATGGCTCACGCTGGTGATAAAGAAGAGAACAGTAAAAATTAGTTGTTTCATAAACAACTCCTATTTGATTGAAGTTAATCCTTAGCGCATCGAAACCCCAGGTTGCCAATGGTATAATTAGCTTTTAAACTGGTTCTAAATCCGAAGCGCATAAAGGCAGCATAATCCAACTTATCGGCGGCTCCCGAAGAGCCACTGCCGCAAAATAAGGTTTTGTCCAAGGAGGCATCGGCTCGGGATTCGCCGGTAACCATGGTTGAGTTAAAATCAAGAGTCCATTCCCAAATAAGACCATGCATACTTGAGACTCCAGACGAATTTGTGAGGCCAACTTTAATAGAGGGTAGAATCTCTGGGGTGGGAATGGAATACCAATCAAGGATAATCTTACGAACATCATGTCCTGGTATTTTGCGAGACGCCACAAATTCCCATTCATTGACTGTTGGCAATCTCTTCCCTTCGGATTCGCAAAAAGCATTTGCAGCATACCAGGAAATATTAACGACGGGGCCATCTTCATGGGCTTTGGGTCCAATAACATTTTCGCTTTGCCAGTGTGCTAAATAAGTCTTATCGACAAAAATGGTTTTTGCCTGACCCTTTTTCCATTCAGGTCTTTTTTGCGTAAATTGTAAGAACTCCAGATTGGTCACAGGGTACTGATCAATATGAAAAGACTTAATAGGGACTGGTTTTTTATACGTTCCATACAGAGGGGTAAAAGTCCCCCCTTTGATCACAATTGAGGCCCGATCAGCAAAGGAGGGTCGAGAAATAAAAAGGACCCCGATCGATATGACTTGGAATATTTGTTTTGTTATTTTCCACAGTGTCATAGGGGGTCCTTATTTTACTACGTTTTTTTATTACAGCGCAAAATTATTTAGCTTTTTGAGCTCTAATCTTTTTAACTTCAGCCGGAGCTACCGCTTTTTTAGAGTTGCCCCACTGAGAATAAACATAAGTTAGCACATTGGCAATCTCTTCATCCGATAAGCTTTGAGCCGGCATGACAGAGTTATACTTTTCACCGTTAACGATAATCTCTCCCGAACGGCCATGAACCACTGTTTCAATAGCTTTTTCTTTATTGCCGTTAAGGTAATCAGATTTAGCCAAAGGCGGAAATGCATTTTTAATTCCAGTTCCGTCTCCCTGGTGACAAGCTAAACAGTTGTTAGTGTAAATGGCTCTACCAAATTTAATGCGATCTTCATTGGATTTAGCCACCACCGCTTTTGGAGCTGGTTCATCCGGCATTGATTGAATACCAGATCCTTCAGGCTGATAGATATCGTCATTTTGTTTACCAGAGTAAATCAGTTTGTCTTCTGGGCCTTCAACTTTTAACATTCCCAGTGAACCCTTGTTAAAGGTACGAGTGAGGGCGTGATCCACTAAGATATAAGTGGCAGGAACATCCAATTTAAAGTCAACGATAGTTGAACCTCCAGGAGGAACGATGGTTGTTTGCACGTTTTCATTAACTAGTTTTGTGCCGCCTTCAGGGTAGACTTTATCAAAAATTTCACCAATGACATGGAAGTTAGAAGCAATATTTGGTCCGCCAACACCAAAATAAATACGAACAGACTCGCCGACTTTAGCTTTAATTGCATTGTCTCCAGCCATTGCGCCCACAGCACCGTTAAAAACGATGTAAGTGGGGCGTTCATCAATGGCTTTTTCCATATCAAATGGTTGTAGGCCGGGCTGACCGTTTTTACCTTTGGTATAGAAATCACCTTGCATGACATAAAATTCTTTATCAACGGACGGAAGTTCCTTTTTAGGTTGAACATAAATGAGTCCATACATTCCATTTGCAATGTGCATAGCAACGGGAGCCGTTGCGCAATGATAGACATAAAGACCTGGGTTCAGAGCTTTAAAAGAAAATTTAGAGCTGTGGCCTGGGGCGGTAAATGAGGCACCCGCTCCGCCACCTTGTCCCGTCACCGCATGTAAGTCTATATTGTGGGGAACTTTTGAAGACGGATGGTTTTGTAAATTAAATTCAACTACGTCACCTTCACGAACGCGAATAAATTTTCCAGGGACACTTCCACCATAGGTCCAAAAAATATATTCAACCCCATCGGCCATTCGCTTTTTAACTTCCTTGACTTCCAAATTAACGATCACCTTGGTGGCGTGTGATCGTGTAATGGGTGGTGGAACATTGGGCGCATCGGTTAAAATGGCTTCTTCCTGACCACTGATGTCATCGCTAGCATGTGCCATCGAAAAGGCCCATGCTAGAGCTAAAGTAAGTACTATTGGTTTAAAATAATGCATAAATTAATTCTCCTTTATTGAATCAATTCCAATACTGAATGTAAGTTAATTAAATAGCAAGATTTGATAATACACTTATGATTTCAGTCATAACTCTGGCCGATTCTCCTGGCCTATTCTGTGAGTGAAAATAGAAAGGACTTTTTATGCTATCAAAATCATCAGCTAAGGCATTCTTTTTGACGGGCACCTTTGTCTGTACAGGGGCATTTATTGTACTGACTCTGGATACTCTGAAGCGTATTCCTGCGCAAACTAATGTGTCGGCTATGAATGATTCAGTCGTTCGCGGAAAACATCTTTGGGACAGGAATAACTGCATGGGTTGCCATACTCTACTCGGAGAAGGGGCCTACTATGCCCCAGAATTGACTAAAGTCTATGAACGTCGAGGTGAAGGTTTTATCACTGCGATGCTCACTGACCCACAAGCAATTTTTGGCGGCCAGCGTAAGATGGTTAAGTATAACTTTACCGACGAAGAGAAAAAAGATCTCGTCGCCTTCTTTAAATGGGTCGGCGAAATGGATCTTAACGGATTTCCTCCTAAACCTAATTTATCCAAATAAAATTTTTCACGACGGAGTCAACAATGAAATACCAAACACAAAAAGTAGCTTACTGGTTCTTTGCCACCTGTATGTTGCTGTTTAGCTTACAAATCGTTTATGGATTTATCATGGGCTTTGCTCACATGGGAATGGACAACCTCCACGAGATTATTCCCTTTAATACGGCCAGGGCCACTCATACCAATCTGCTCGTGATGTGGTTACTTGCTGGATTTATGGGTTCTGCCTACTACATTGTGCCCGAAGAAACCGGGTCTGAAATTCCAAGTATAAAGCTCGCTTATTTACAATTGATTGCTTTAGTAGTGGTAGGGGTTACGGCCATTATTGGCTTTCACTTCAATTGGTGGGAGGGGCGAAAGTTTTTAGAAATCCCTCGCCCCTTGGATTATCTCGTTGTCGTTGACGTCTTATTATTTATTTATCTGATTGGAATGACCATTTGGAAGTCGCCTAAAAAAACCACAACTTCAATGGTTTTATTTTTTGGGCTTCTCGCGGCCGCATTACTCTACTTGCCAGGTATGATCACAACGGATCACCAAACTCATGATAGTTACTTTCGTTGGTGGGTTGTGCATCTTTGGGTGGAAGGGGTATGGGAACTGATCATGGGTGCAATCCTTTCGTTTTTGTTAATCAAGTTAACTGGTGTGGATCGCGAAGTGATTGAAAAATGGCTCTATATCATTGTGGGCTTTACTTTTCTTTCAGGGATTTTAGGAACTGGTCACCACTATTACTTTATTGGTGCTCCGAAGTACTGGTTGATGTTAGGCGGAATTTTTTCGGCTTTGGAACCAGTCGCTTTCTTAGGGATGGCTATTTATGCCATTGCAATGATGCGCCAAGGAGGAAAGTCTCAAGATAATAAAACAGCAATGGCATGGACCATTGGCTGCTCCGTGATGTCATTTGTGGGGGCGGGCTTTCTCGGTTTTGCGCATACTTTACCTCAGGTAAATCTTTGGACTCATGGAACCTTGGTGACAGCTATGCATGGTCATATGGCTTTCTGGGGTGCTTATGCAATGCTAATTCTTGGAATCATCACTTACGCCATGCCAATATTAACAGGTCGTAAACTGCAAGACACTAAACTAAATTCCTTTGCCTTTTGGACTTCCAATATCGGTATGATCGCCATGACTTTGGCCTTTGGTGTGGCCGGTATCACACAAGTGTATCTCGAACGTAAATTAGGCATGGATTTCTTGGGAGTGCAAAAAGAAATTGAAGTGCACTTTTTGGGTCTCGTTCTTGCGGCCAGCTTGTTCACCGCCGGGATCATTGCTTACGTGTGGAATTTTATTCGCTTTGGAACTCCTAGAAATTAAACAGAGGGTGGTTAACTATGGTTCCCTTTTATCGTGAAATCGGAATAGAAAAACAAGTTTTTATGGGTGCCTTTGAACGACGGTTGCCGCTTTTATTAAAAGGCCCCACAGGCTGTGGTAAATCGCGCTTCGTTGAGAAGATGGCTCATGAAATGGGATGTGAATTTATAAAAGTCTCATGCAATGAAGATACTTCGGCCAGTGATTTATTAGGACGTTTTCTGTTAAAGGGAAATGAAACCATCTGGCAAGATGGGCCGGTTGTGAGGGCCGTTAAGGCTGGCGCGCTTCTTTATCTTGATGAAATTGCTGAAGCGCGGGAGGATGTGATCGTGGTTTTGCATTCATTAACGGACCATCGCCGCGAAATCGCGATTGATCGTTTGAATGCTGTTGTTGCTGCGCCTCCCGGCTTTATGTTGGTCGCCAGTTTTAATCCTGGTTATCAAAGTCGTCTCAAAGAAATGAAACCATCCACTCGTCAGCGTTTTGTGACTTTGCAGTTTGATTATCCTTCAGAAACCATAGAATCTGAAATCATTCAAAAGGAAACAGAATGTTCCGAAAAAGTGGCTCATAAGTTAGCGGTGCTCGCGCGAAAAATCCGGTCTCTTGATGACTTAACTCTTCGCGAGACAGTCTCTACTCGTCTTCTCGTCAATACGGCCCACTTAATCAAGAGTGGGATTGACGAACGGAAGGCATGCGAAGTCGCGATTGTTAACTCTCTAACCGATGATACACCAGTGGCCAGAGGTTTAGTCGATCTTTGCGCTCTACACTTTTAGCAATGAGTGAGGCCAGCTGTGAGTTGGGATGAGCGGATATTTGGTTTATTTTATGGTTACTTCGTAAAGGTGAGATCGGCCGGGCAAGTCCCTGAGTCCGCACTGGTATTGGACGATGTGCGGCGGCAAAGCGAAGTTTTACTGAGCGCGCTTTGTGAATCGACCATTGAGATTAGAGATTCCTCTGGTTGGGGAGGTTTTCAAGGGTCAATTCTCTTTTTGCCCGCCAAAATTGATTTTTTACCAACATCGGAGCTCCAGAAAAGTTATTTAGAGTGGCGAATTTTAGTGGCCTGTCTCGACTTTGAGACTGGAGGACTTCGGCGCGACGAGGACGGCCTAAAGTTTGTCGTGGAGCACTTTCCCCGACTTCGGGCAACCTCTGAGGAGTTACGGCCTTTATTCGAAAAACAAGGTTATGAAGCTTTATTAGGCTGTACTCCAAAGTGGGATTTTTCAGCAGAATCGGAAAGTGAAGAAAATCAAGAGTCATTCAATCGAGAGGCTCTATCTTCAGGAACAGAGATTAAAGGAAACACCAAAGATCGAGCCGAGCAAGCCAAAATTAAAGAAGGACAAGATAATCCCCTGGTGCATGTCCTTGAAAAAGTGATGACGGCGGAAGATTATCAAAGTGGATCGCGAAAAATGGACGGGCGCGATGAAATGGGTGAACATACTGATGCTCTCAATGAGCTTCGTTTAAGCCATGTTGTTCGCACTCAACAGTCGAGTCAGTCTCTTTTTAAATCCAATTCGATCATTGAGGTTGGTAGCCTTGATTTTCGTGATGAATCAAAAACGGAGAAAGTATTTCAGTATCCCGAATGGTTTGATCGTAAACAGCGCTATCAGGAAGATTGGTGTACTGTTTACGAAAAATTCGTAACGGAAGAGTTGCCTGTTCTGCCTTTTGAGCAAAAAACGGCTCGTGAATTACAATCACGTTTGGAATCCTGCTTTAGCTCCTATCAGTGGAAAACGCGACAAAAAGAAGGTCCTGAAATAGATTTATCATTAGCTGTTGATCGAGTGGTTCAGAGTCAAGTTGGAGGTGTTATTCCTGAAAATATTTATCAGAAGAAAGTGCGCCACAACCATGATTTTGCTATTCAGATCCTGGTAGATACCAGTCTTTCCACGGACTCTTATGCTGCCGGAAAACGTATTATTGAAACCACCCAGGAAGCTTTAAATATTTTTACGTCGGCTTTTTCTGGTATCATGGACTCCATTAGTATTGCTGCCTTTTCAAGTTACACTCGTAATAAAGTGCATTATCAAATTTTAAAAGACTTCGAAGAAGATTGGAAACATGTGCCTGGGCGTATTTCCACTTTAAAGCCCGAAGGCTACACCCGCATTGGGCCAGCCCTAAGGCATTCTAAAAAACGCTTAGAGCAATGTAAGGCTCGCAAGAAAATGGTACTTTTTCTCAGCGATGCCAAACCCACCGATTATGATCACTATGAAGGTCATCATGGCATTCGAGATATCCAGCGTGCGGTGCTAGAGTTGCAAGCTTCCGGAACTAAAGTAAAAGTGTTGACCTTGACGGATAAGAAACACTCCCATCATAATTTTGTTTTTGGTTCCAACAATTGCTTGATCTTGAAGGATGTGCGTTCTCTGGCTGATTCTTTGTTTCATTTCTGGTATGAGTCGGTACGCTAATACCGTTTACTGCTCAAAACGAGAGGCAATACCAATTGAAGTACGACGGTAGGTGTTGGCGCGCGCTAAATATCGTTGCGAATTTGTCAGCGAGAATGGCAGCCCTTAAACCTTGGGATTTATCCATTTTTGGAGAGTTCACCGGGATTAAATCTCTTCAAACCCGCGTGCCGAAGTTGCTCTGCCGGTGAATCTTTGCGGAATATTTTTGGTACCATTAAAAAGGCCCAAGTGCCAAGGCCCGCAAGACCTAAATAGCTCGATAGCGTGATCATCATCGAAGAATCAGGTGAAATGAAACCAAAGCACCGCAAGACGAGGCTGGCCAATAAGAAGGCAAAGCTTAACGAAAGACGGCGAACGGTGGACTGTAAGTCTCCCATTAGGTATCCACCGTGTGCTAAAATAATTCGGGATGCCACTACGAGAGTTAGCCCTAAAAATCCTCCGATAAAAATAGCATGCTGTAAATAAAGTTTAGATCCTGGAATCCAAGGAATAAGAATGGCTCCTACTAAAAGATTGGTCCAAAATGCCCAGGCCCATTGTGCTTCCCAGGATTTTACATTTGGGAACTTGGGGATTTTCCACATCACTACTAATGTGACAATGAGTGATGCCGCACGAATTCCTAAAAACCAACGAGGATAAAAATCACTTAGGGCTTCTCCTAAGTAACTGATAAATATCAAAGTTAAAAGACTCAGAACTGTGTACTCTTTTTTTGCTTTTAGATTCAATCCAAAAATTCCCGTGAAGAGCCGACTTCCAACTCCAATTAACAAAAACAAAAAACAAGCTTGAAAGCTAAGAAGCTGTTCGAGTTTATTCAACTCAATAACAGTGGGTTGAAAGTGAAAGACGATTCCCGAGATACTTCCAAGAGTGCCTATGATAAAAGCTAAACCAATAAGATGAAAAGATTTAGGAATCGAATAACGCGCTTGTTTTGCGCGCCGGTAGAAGAATGTGGCGAGTGACAGGCAGATCATCAGAGAGGAGATGGGATATAACAGCGGCCAGACCCGGGCAAGAAAAGTGGCGAAAAAAAATAAAATCAGTACATAAAAGAGAGTTTTGAATTCATTGAGAGATGTTGACTTAGTCCCTGTAAAACAAGGAACGCTTGTTAGGATAAACCCCGTGGCAAAAGAACCGATCCCTCCGAAAACCATTAAATGGCGGTGTAAAAAATAGGGATAATCGATAAGACCGAGGGAGTAAAGGGGCCATAGCATTATTCCGATGAGCACCGAAAAAAGACCCAAAGTGAAAAAAACTTGGTAGGGAAGAAACTTTTTAAATAGCATAGAGCGAAGAATACCAAACATCAGAGGTCTTGCCTAGCTTAGATTGTCGATGTCTTCGAATCTGAAATTGATGACCGATTTTTCAGAGGCATTTGATCTCGCAAGAAGGAACATAAGCTAAAGGGCGTGCCTGAAGAGTAGGCCTGACTGTCGTTGGTCTCGAAGGGCCCTTTATCCTCGAGTATAATATATCTATTGGAAAGATCGTGTCGATTTTGACCACTTTCAAGCCCAAACGCTCATTCATGAAGTGCTCATGCTGGCTATAAATTATGGATAAAAGTAGATTTGAGTGGTGACGAATGCCTTACAACTTTGGTTGAAGGCACTCTGTCCAAACGTCGGTATGGAAGACCGATTGCTATTGGTTATGTTGCTGCGTGTGATATCTTACCGAAGGGTTTATGTTAAGAATTTTAACTAAAACAACCAACCCACTTTGAATAAAGTCATGTAAGGCAAAGAGACTCTTCCCAGTTTATCGCCGCTGGAAACAGCATCATCTTCTAACTTTTTATAATCCGAAGTTGCTTTGATGGGATCAGAGGCATTAGATGTGAGTTTTGTTTTCACTCCAGAAGGTACAATCAGTCCGATATCAAATCCAAAAGTAAGACCAAAATCATAAACTTTGAGCCATCCGATGTGAGGAAGGGAGTATGAACTCGCAATATCAAGATCCAAAGTGACATTGTTTGAGCTGATAGAGTCAGTAGCTTGGACTTTGATAAATTGTGAACCAAAACCCATTCCTACGAAAAAAGTTCCCATAAATGGATGCCATCGTCCGCGCAGCTCGAAATTTGAAAAACCAGCTTTTGTTTTTGAATCCGGTTTAAAGGAAAAGCCGCCAGTGGTAAGTGCTGTACTGAACATGCCATTTCCAGATTTAAATTCGAGGGAGTACTCGGTCACGCGAGGAAATGAAAGGGATACTGCGGGTCCAAGGCGCCATTGGCGTTTTTCCTCTTTAGCAGGAGCCTCGGGCGGAGTGGTTTCTTTCGAAGGGGCATTTTCAGTGGTTGATTGCACCTCATTGGACGTTGTGGCAGCTGGAGTTGCTGCCGTATCTGCGGCCCATCCGATACGATTCAATATGAGTATAAATAGAACTACTTTAGACATTGTTTTAAGCATAGATAATTCCTTCCCTAAATTTCATTCCATTAGGCTATCGAGCAAATTGAAATTAAGCAATCGGCAGTTCGACTTGAAATCTCCTGGGCCAGAGTTCTAGATTAAGGTTAGATGAAAGTAGAATTCAAGGAAGGGGTTAAGAACCCAGGGAAAGTTCGTCTGAAATACCTTAGGGGGGTAGACTTGATTTTATTGATAACTCCTAAACCAAGTTTATGTTCCTGCAGTGTATAATTGTGAAGCAATCGAAGTGCCGCTTTTCTGGCATGTTTGTCCTATTAAAGGAGAGTCAACCAATAGATTGAGGATCTTTATGATATTTAAGAATCCAAAAACAAATTCGACTCGACTTAAGTTAAAAGGCGTTGGCATTGGAATACTTTTGTTCTATCCCTTTTTTAGCTTAGCGGGGTCCAATATGATACCATCTCCAATGAATTTTGAAATCTCAGTGGATCAACTCGATCTTGCTCTTAAACAAATCAATCAGCGTCTGATTCAAGAAACTCTGTTTGTGATTCCTAACAATGATGGAGAAGCAAGAAGAGCTGTGGCTATTCTTACCGCATTAAAAGTTCCCCATTTGCTCGAATCAAAACAGGCATGGGGTGCGACTTTAGATAAAGAGAAATTGGAAAATTTTCTCACCATTGAAATACGTCGGATTGTGATTTTTGAAATTCCAGGCCCGGAGATCGAGATGCAATTAGCCCGAAAAGGCTATGAAATAAAAATTATTGATCATCATGCCTATAAAGGATTGGATCGTCGCACGGAGAAAAGCTCTCTGGAACAGCTCATGTCATTCATTAATTGGCCGGCCAATCAGACCGACATGGCAATTGCCATTAATGATCGTGGTTATATTCCTGGCCTTAAAAGCTCTGGTTTTTCACCAGAGGAGATAGCGAGCGTTCGAGAGTATGATCTTATAGCGCAAGGGCAAAATCTCAATGATATTCGTCAACAGGTGAAATTGGCGCAACTATTAATTCCAGTTCTTCCGAAGCGAGAGGGAATTACTATTCTGGATAATGTTGAAGCTAATGAAGGAATCCTCAAACAAGAACTCGCCATTCGCGAGGACAATGGTTTGGCAGACACCTTTGAGGTTCGGGGCACTAAAGTTGGTTTCACTGGAAATCCTGCCGCGGTTAAAGCCCTACTGGCTTTTGATTTTACGACTCTTGGCTATGACCCCGGCAGTTATACTCAGTATGGCGGTGGAGATCCATACGCTTCGATGTTTTTTGGTTTTAAGCCCAGCAAAGCTCCTCGTGGCTTCCGTCAATTAGTCCCAAGTGAAGTGGCTGATAAGCTATTGGGACTTATTATTAAAACCAAGAAGGCTCAGGCTAGTAGTACGCCATAACGTGATTTCGAAAAGGAGGGTATTAATGGATTGGCGTAAAGAAAGCTATTCAAATGAATGTTCGGAGAAATATAAATGCAGAAAGTGATCTTACTGAAAAAAATTCCGTTGCTATATTGAAGAGTCTGCCTATAGCTTTTCAATCTTTAGGCCGAGCACTGCAAACCTAAAAACTCGACGCAGGTCACCTGGCACCGACTCGAAATAGCAGGCGAATCAAAGCCAAAAAACGCGGTAATTGAAATTCTTATTAAAAACAAATTTACTTTACTTAATGGTTGTTTCATCTGTTATGTATTACATTACCCCGGTAATGTCCTTGTCGGTATTGTACAGGTTTGATCCGTCAGGAAAGTCCCGCAACTCTTCAGAACTTGAAGTTGACACTTTCTCTTTCGGAGGAACTTTTATGGCATATTGCTTTTGCATTTTTCTGATCGCGGCAATTTGTTCCTTTTTAGCTTGGTCAAGCAACGATATATCTGAATTCTTGTTGTTCTCAGTGGCATTCGATTTCGCTACCCCTACAGAGTTTTCTAGATCAAGTGCTTTTTGTATCTTTAAAGGGGAAAGTTTCATTACTGCTTTCTGCAATTTCTCCTGGAGCGGGAGGTTGAAGGCATAATTTTGATTGAGGCCTATCGTTTTACACACATTAAACAACTCCATCATTGGCTCCGTGGCCAAAGATTGGGCTTTGGCATCCACTAGATTGTGAGCTGATTGACTTAAATTAAATAATATCCGTTTTTGGCCAGTTGAGATTATGGCACTTTTTGCCCCATAAAATAGTCCTTTTGAAGGAAGAGGGGACTTGTTAGTGGTACTCTTACCTTTGAATCTAAAAACTTCAGGCATATGATCAATAAAATCAAATGCATCTTTATATTTAAAAAGTTGTAAACAAACGGATGTATCTCCCGCATGTTCTTCAATAGCGGTATTGGTAATCGGCTTTTTAATGAAGCTGCTTTCAAGTGCATTAAAAGTCTGTAGAAATTCAATAAATGCCGAATTTCTATTCTGAAATTCTAGTGTTGCCCTAGTTTTAATAACGCTATTTTCTGGGAGCTTTGCCTCATCAAATTTCGGAATAAACCTTCTAAACGTATAAGCTCGTTTTCCTGGCCCCACGTCAAATTGAAGGTCAGAATCGTTGGCATGGGAAAAGTTTCCACTAACACTAAGAAGCGCGGCTGTGAAAGTCAAAACTACTGATTTAAATCTAAACATAGGACCTCCGATACTAAAGTAAAAGTGCAAGGTCTAGACCGAGCACTATCGCCAATCAGTAACAACTTGTAAGCAAAGTAAATATTTAAAATAAATTATGTTTATTTATAATTGGCAGCAGAAGTCAGACAATTTGTACTGCGCTGCATTTTTATTTTGCTCAGCAAATGTAAAGAAGTTAGACAACACTTTGGGTCTCCATCAAAAAAGTGTAACCTATTGATAATTGGGCTTGATGTATCT
>CAZYOE010000004.1:0-80492 GCA_964648725.1 uncultured Pseudobdellovibrionaceae bacterium
GAAGCCGATAAACATATTAAAGGTTTGTCTGAAAGTATCGATCGTCAATTGGAACTGAAGAATGAGTATAATGAAGGGAATCGCTCGTCTGACGACATTGGAGGATAATTTGTATCTAATCCTGTCATTGTCACACTGGCTTCCCTCATCATCGCTAGCAAGGAAAAGTGTTATCTTTTGAATTTTCTAATAAAGATCAGTTTTGTTTTCGGTGAATCCAGTCAATATACGGAGTGGCAGAGGTGTATACTGAGAAACCGCTACAGTCGATCTCGTTGGCATAAGAAGCGACTCCAGCCAAATACAGATGACCATCAACCGTCTTGAATGCGGGTCCTCCCGAATCACCATGGCATATTCCACGCTGCTCTGTTTGTTCAAATTTGACTAAATTGGTGTTGTTTAACAATTCTGTCACACTCAGTTTTACTTTCGCTAAGACACCGAGCGGGCCGCCACCGCCATAGCCAGCCAGCTGCAATTCTTCTCCGACTTCCAACTTTTTCTGTGAAGGCCAAATGGAAACAGGTACAAAACCATCAGGCAAACCACCCTCAAAAAAAACTAAGGCCACATCATTTGTGGTAGTCCCATTTAAATCTTGGTATTCCTCGTGGCGCAGTGAGCGACTCGCGGTTCGCGAAGTACTACCTTCAAGGCCCGAAAAATGGATTAAGATCCAAGTCGCCCCTTCATTCAAACAGTGAGCCGCTGTCAACAGCAATCCGTTATCGATGATCGTTGCAGAACAGTACTGCGATTCCGTTTCAAGCATGACGGTGGATTTTGCAATTGGATCATCCGCCAGTACCCTTTCGCCGCCATTGATAAATGGTTCAAATTGATTAAAAGCAAACGATGGTATGGCAAACCCCAGATTCACTATGAACAACAAAACTAACTTTAACATTTTAAATCCTCCCTCTGAATTTAACCTTTAGCTGATTATACCATTTTCATTTAGAAAGTAGACCAAGGCGGCTAGGAGAAGGCATGGAGCCTTCTGGGCTTCCCTTCACAGAGGGACCCTGCCCAGTGTAAGGCGCACACGAGGCGGGGTTTCCCCTCCGTGAAGGGGTGCCTCGGACGACCCAGCCAACGACAGGCTACGAACTAAATGGAAAGGGTATTATTTTTTATTTCTGGTTAGTGCTAAATGCCGAGCATCTAATTTCTCCGCATGGAGAGCGCGACAAAAAGCTTGGAAACCTTTAGCCTGACTGATTAACAAGTCTACCGCAGTCCTATCCGTAATCTCCCCTTGTGCATTTATGTTCTTCCATA
The DNA here is from genome assembly GCA_964648725.1 of uncultured Pseudobdellovibrionaceae bacterium. Lineage (GTDB taxonomy): Bacteria > Bdellovibrionota > Bdellovibrionia > Bdellovibrionales > Bdellovibrionaceae > CAUJGP01. The sequence continues at coordinate 1,285 of CAZYOE010000004.1, forward strand.
CATTCACTAAAAAAACTCGATCTGGAAATACGAATGAGTTGCGGTAGCCAAAAACTTGTTGCAAATGTTCAACAGGGCGCAGTCCACCAAACATCCCTCCCAGTCCCACCAAACAAATAGGCCGGTGTTCAAAGGCATCTGGATAACTCCAAAAATCGATAAAGTATTTCAAAGCTCCTGGCATGGACCCATTGTATTCAGGCACGATCACTATCAAGCCCTCTGACTCATTAATTTTTCGAATCCAGGGTGCTACGGTTTCAGGGAGGGCTTTACCGTAGAGCTCACCTTTTAATTCATGAAAAGGAAAATCTTTAAGATCTAGTATTTCCGCAGCCTCATCCAGATCTTTGTATATCGCCTGAATGCTTTCCGCAATTTTGCGGCTGTTTGAGTTTGGCCGATTAGTTCCGACTAAAATGTATTTCATTGTTATCCCTCTTCTGATTATTAAAATATTATTTCTTTAAGATTTCCTGATAATGAGCCAAAAGTTCGGCGGTGGTCTGCTTCCAATGAAACTTCTGACAATGTTCAGCACCTAATTTAATTCTTCTTTCACGTTCTTCAGGAGCAAGGCTCACGATGTCCAAAAGTTTATGAGCAATATCATCTTCACTGAGAGGGTCCACATAAAATGAAGACGGTCCACCCGACTCGGGAAAGCAACTACCCTGGCTTGTTAAAACGAGGGTTTCACTCATGAGTGCCTCAACAATTGGAAGTCCAAATCCCTCAAAGAGCGACGGATAGGTCAAGGCTGTTGCCTGCTGATAGTACCTAGGAAGCTCCTCCGATGAAACATTTGAAAGCACTTTCACCTGTGACTCAATCGAAAGACTTTGAGCCAACTCGCGAATCTGCGATTCCAGACCACCTTTTCCAATGAGAATTAGTTGCTGATTAGTTTGCTTTTGGGTTCTGGCAAAACCCTTTAACAAACGCAAAATATTTTTTCTCTCTTCGAAAGCTCCAACGTACAAAAAATAGGGTTGTTCAGGAGATTGTAGGTTTTGCGCAATTAGGTCTTCAGACTTATACTGTTCAAACTTGTAGTACCGAGGATGAATCGCCTGATACAGTACTTTTATCTTACTCTCTGGAACCTGCAGCAGCTCTATCAAATCAATTTTAGTTTGCTCCGAAATCGCAATGATAGAATCTGCAACTCGACAAGAATGCTTTACTTTTTTTAAATACGTCCATCGATCCCACGGGGGATATAACTCGGGATGGCGCATGAAAATCAAATCATGAATAGTGACCAAAGTTCGAGTCTTTTGAGATTGACCATCTAAACCCCAGGGCAAATCATGACTGAGTCCATGATAAAGATCTAAGCCCAAGTTAGACCATTCGAATCGCTGGGAATAACCACGCCAAATTTCTGGAAAGACTCCCGCAATACCTTTTGGGATTATTTTATGGGCGGAATCAGCAAGCCACGTGCCGTATTCTGGTAAAGAAATTTTGGGAGTCATTAAATACAATTGAGTTTCATTGGGGGCCCACCGAGCCAACCCCTCGATGAGCAATCGTGAGTAATTACCCAAGCCTCGGTAATTACAAAAAGCTCGCTTGGCATCCATCCCGACTTTGATCTGCTCCGCCACTCTTAATCAGTCTCCTTTTTAAACAATACGTTCAAGAAGATATGCTCCATTTCAATACAGGTACATTATTTTTTTAATAAAACCCAAAAAACACTCATGTTTTTCGGGAAAATTGCCGCAAAGAAGTATGATGAACGATAAAAAGTGGTTTGTTCTTATTGATGAAAAGGTTCAAGGTCCTTATCGCGCTGCTGAAGTCCTAAAAGAAGTGGATCGAGGCAACTGGACTGGATCGCGCTTTTGGGCAAAAGGAAAGCCACACTGGATGATCCTCTCTCAATTTAAAGCGGAAGTTGAAAAAGATTGCACAGGCATCTCCCAAATTCACCAAGATGAGCCCCAGTGGTTGATGCTTGATGGTGATATTGAACTGGGCCCAATGACCTACGCAAAACTACTTGAGACTCTTAAAACAAAAAAGACTTACCATAACATACAGGTCGCAAGTGATTCTTCCAAACAATGGAAAGAAGTTTATCAAGTCGACTCCTTACTCGAGAAACTAGGAGTGAATCGCAGGGCCCATCCCCGCGTTCCGATTGAAGGTCGACTTCATATTCAAGATGGCTTTCTGAAGGGGCAGTATGCAACACTCACCACTTTGAGCCAGGGTGGAATCGGAGCTAAGGACATTAAAGGATTCAGTATCGGTGAAAAATTTAGAGGCTCCTTTTCGAGCCCAAGTATTTCGATGCCAATTCATTTTCACGCCGAAGTGGTTTTTATGAGCCCAAGCGGTGCGCTCGGACTAAAATTCACGAACGTATCAACAGAATCTTTGACTCAAATTATTGCCTACGTAAAACAATTCGTGCAATCACATCCCGAAATTGACTTCCGTAAAATTGCTTAATTTGTGGCGAATTAACTTGCCGCCGACGACGGCGACTTTACGGCCCCTATTAATTTTTGTACTAAATAGTCATAGATTTTCTTAAAGGGCTCAGGAGAATAAAACTTAGCCTGGCCAATAAAGTATTTTTCAACCAAGGCTTTATCTTTGAGCTCTAAGTAATTTTGCACAAGGTCTTCACAGACAATAAAACAGGCTGAAAGCTCATGAATCTGGTGGGCCTGTTTTTCAGAGGGAAACCCTGTTCCATCGGGTTTTTCATGATGCTCTTTAATAATAGTTACCACTTCGGCCGGGCAACTGGTCCAGCTTTTTACCATTTTCGATGTAACTTCTGTGTGCTCTCGCACCGAAAGCAGATCCTCACGATTAATATTCGAGTTTAGGGAAATGGCCTTTATAAACCGTTGTTCATTTTTCACCTGGTGATTTTCGAGAGCCATATCATGAAAACAAGAGGCTAACGCAAGAATCTCGGATGCGTAGGGTGAATCAATACCTAAATTTGTAACAACTTCAGTTGTCAGATAACAAATAAGAACGCTGTGGACAAATGCATATTCCATTTCAGAGAACGTCGCCCACTGAAAAATAGAATCTAATTCCGTTATTTTCTCCGACAAGCCTTTAACTAACTCTAAATTTCGTATTGCTAATTCTTGAATTTCTGGAGAGATCCCAAAGGTTTTGGCCGCAGCCTGAACAATTTCTTGCACCGCTGTTGATAATTCAAGGGCTTCTTGCGGTCTAAAGTTTATGTCTTTAAAAACCATGTCATTCAAAACTTTGTGCCTGAACTTGCTGATGAATTCATTGAATTGAACCCGCTCGACGTACAAATAGGTAATTGCCTTTTGTTTATACTTAGTCAAATCCTCTTTGGATATTTCCGTACCAGGATTAACAAATCGAACGTATTTATCTTCATTCAGTTTAATGAATAAAGGGTGCATGACCGACTTAATATTCGAGAGAGTTTGCAGAGAAATACCAACGTACTGGTGCTCGCGATTAGGTTTGAGATCACACTTCTTTATCAAGCGATCCGCTTCAGCGATCAGCGTATCATCAACAAAGGGTTTAGCTACATACCCTACATTTGAAAAGCTATGAAACTCAGTAAGTTCATTCCATGGATCACGGGTTACCAGCATAAAAGGAGTCTGTGGAAAATTCTTGTGAACATACTCAATGAGCATTTTACCTTCACCATTGGCCATGTTGAAATCTGATATGATCATTTGAAATTGAAGTCCTTTAGTCAGCAAGACCTCAACCGCTTGTTCACCGTTTTTTAATATGGTGAATGAGGCTGAAAAATGTCCGCCTAAAAACAGACAAATAATATCTGCAATTTCTGCTTCTTCTTCGACGACTAAAATATGGATTTGCTGGTCTCGTTTCATACTTCAACATCATCTCACCACCAACATAAGGGGTCTATTTAACTTTAGAAAGAAGTTGAAAACTGGATCGTTCCTGACATGTCAGTAACAAATTTAGGATGGCCCATTTAAACTGTATCAATTTAATGCAGTTTTTGTATCAAATTGAACCAAATTACCTTCTCTAAAGGCTAATTCCACTCCGGACTTTGGTCTGATCTTTGCTCTTTAGTGTTAGGGGACTGCTTCACGAGGAGGAATCCATGAAAAAGACAAAACTATTAATCACCATGAGCTGGTCTTTTTTGATTCTAACTCTTGCACTCATCAACCTCAGTTGTGGTCGCAAAGTTTCTTCTGGTAACAGCGAAAGTAGTTTCGACAGTTCGAGCCGTCTTCCTGTCACTACCACCCAACAGACCGCCCCTAAAGACGTCGCCCTTTGCAACAAAAAGGACTCCACCTATTTAACTGCCCAAGTAATGGTTTACTACGATCAAACAACGACCTACCATCCCGAATTCGTTCGTCTGTACATTCCAAAAATCCACGCGGATTTCGCCAAATCCAATTTTCAACTCGTTTTGCGAAAATGGAAAGCCAGTGAGCAAGGAGAAACCTTTCAAGAGGATGCACCACTAAAAGTTCGAGTGGAAAGAATCGGCGAACACTCACCGGTCACTGGCTATATGAATGCCATTCACTGGGACACCATGGCCAGCGAAATACAAAAAAACATTAGTACCAATTACACCATGAGCGAGGCCTTTTCAAAATTCAGTTTTGTGGTGGACCTAAAGGATCCGACTGCCACTTTTGATGTCCTTAAAATTTCTCTTTACCAAGATGGCAAGTGGATTGAGGACTGGAATATTTTAATCCCCGCCTTCTATGCTCATCCTAAAGCCTACGCCGAAAACCAAAATGCGGTCCTTGCCCAACTCCATCCATTTTATGGTTCAGAGAACACCACCTTCGATGGCGCTCATTTTGCCGGCGTACTTAACGGCTACTGCTTCTAACTTCTTAATTCAAACTGCGCCATTTAAGTGGATGCGAATTACCAGTGCAGAAAGTGGGTTTCATAAGAGCCCTAAAGGCGAGCACCGCTTGTTTGAACTTTTACGGTCTTAGGAAACCCAATTTCTGACCCTGCTCATTTCAACTCCCACTAATGGCTGCTCTCCTGCACGACTTCTTCCGCATGCAAGTTTTCTCCATTGCGATAACGATCTAATAGGGACTCGTCGATGGTTGGAAAGGAAAAGAGTAAGGAATGAATGGTCGAAGCCTGCCCGTCTTCTTGAGTGACAACGACGTAATGCAACTCAGTATATCCTTCAAAATCTGGAAATTCTTTTATGAAGGTTACTAGCCGATTACCTTGAAAGTCGGAGTTTCGCCAAATCTCATCGGGACTCTCAATCGTCTGCTCCCGCAGGTCAGCAAATTCCCTGAACTTTTCCATTGGAATGTCTTTTTCCGACCGCACTTTAATCATAGCTGAAAATAACCCTAAAGAAAGTGAGTCGCCTTCAGTAAGGCCATCCCCTTCAATTAACGCAGGTTCAAATTCAGCCATGGTTCTATCAAAAACTATCTGCCCGCGTCGAAAATGATCAGAAAGTTCCATGGAGCGCGTCGGAAAATGAAGGAAGATAAAGGTTGGATCTTCATCATAGAGATAGGTCGATACAACATAGTAAATAATTTGGTCTTCGGATTCAAACATTCGATGAAAATGGTAAATAGGAAAATCTTTACTGACTTCATTGTCCATCCAAATTTGATCTGGCTCATCGAGTGTCATTTCCAAGAGCTCATGCATAAGAGCCGCATCCGCGTCTGAAAAATCATCTTTGCTTCGCAAGGCGAGAAATTCATCTTCTAATCGCTCTATTGGAAGTCGGAAATGATTTAATAACTGCTCTTCAGAATTAAAAACCCAGCTCTTCTCTTCATCGACAACTATTGAAACTGGAGTTTGAACTTTGGTGGCGATTTTCTTGATTGCGGTGCTGTTTTCTTTTTTTTGTTTACTCATCTATTAATTTCATCGCATCAATAGGATGTGACGTCAAGGGTCAGAAGATTTTCATTGCAACCGCAATTCTTTTTAATGACGATTAAATAAAGAGATCTGCTTCACTACCATCGCAAGGAGGCGGTCGTGGAAAAAATTGAGGAAAAAAGCTTACAGCAAATGGAGGCTCTTCTTCACCACTCTACACGCGGAGTCCACATATTGTTTGATAACCAAACAATCGCTAGAATTCTTCGCGCCCCGACCGATCAAAAGGTATTTCTTGATGTTGATAATATCAAGCAAGTTCAAGATGTCCTAACTAAGTTGATTGCCAAGCGTAGTTACAACGAAAAACTGGCATTCCTGCAAGATCTAGATCCAAACAGCCTTGAAATGCTCATTCGCACTTATTTTCACATTGTTGAAAACACCATTCGTGCGAATACCAATCAATATCATTGAGACTTAGTAGATTCCGCTGAAAAAGTCCAACTTCTGCGTTGCCTTCACTTCATCTCTCACTCAACGTAGGGGAACTACGCCTCGTTCGATCTGAAGCTTGGCGCCTTGAATTTGGCTCTTTTTCAGCAGAATCTTAGTGAGCCTGGACTCATTAAACTAAGCTATTTTTCCGATAGAAATTTATGCGTCCGTTCTTTTTTGCACTTTTAATTTCCAGTTCCACTACTTATGCTGAATACCGCGTATTCATGCTTCAATTGTCAGACCAGAGTGGCAAAATTTTACGGGAATTTACTAGCACTCTCGACCCATTGCAATATCCAGGGTATTACCCGCTGCCTTTGGGCACTAAACTCCATTATACCGACACGTGGATGTGCCCTGGGAATACCGCCGACTTCAAACGACTTTGTCCTTCACCGAATGTCACGCCAACGCCCCCACCAACAAAGTCGCCTCCGGAGGCGATTCAAAATCAAAATTAATACTCACAATAATCAGATTCAGCCCAATCTTATTATTGTAAGGCTAAATTCCCAGACAGAGGTCCGTTGTCACTCAAACTATCCACCGATATTATTTAGTTTATGGATACCGGAAAAATACGTGAAAACCAAAATTACGAGCTTAGTCAGCTGAACCAGGACTATCAAAAGCGCAAGGATAAGTTAGTGGAGCAGCGAGAGGCCGACATAAACCAACTCCGTAAACATTATAATGAAAAAGAAGAAAATGTTCGGTCTAATTCCGAGGCTGCCATAAGCCATATCCGAACCCGCACAAAAGAAAATATCGAAAATGAAAAAGTAGAGTCTCAGAAAAATCTAGATGCCACCAAGCGGTCTTTAGGGGCAGAAAAGCAAGTCTACGAAACGAATCTGCATCAACAAAGGCAATTGCAGCAGGAGCGGCTGAAAAAAATAAATTCTGATTTTGAAACCCAACGCCAGGATACAGTGGAAGATTACCACAGCGATATTGAGCAAATCCACAATCGCCATGCTAAAGCGATGAAAGACTCTCAAGAACATTATCAAAAGCAGATTCATAAGGTTCAGGAACAAAATCAACGAAGCTTGAGTGAGACTCAAACTCGCGGCCAACAACAAAGTGCCAAAGTCAGTCAAACATACCGCGATCAGCTTGAAAAAATTCACGAAGAAGGCGATCGAAAAATAGGATCTGAAAAAACGAAACAAGAGTCTGAGCTTGCCGCTCTTCGTACAGAAAACAAAAAGGAGCGCGAACAAGAGCATAAAAGCCATTCTCAACTCCTCGATCAGGAGCAAAAAACTTTTCGAGATCGCTATGAAACGAACAAAGACATCCACAAACAAGAGATGGCTCGCCAAAACCATAAATTTAATGAACATATCGGAGGCCGCCAAACTCAAATGGAGCGTAATCTTGCTGCTCAAGATCGGATCTTCAATCGGGAACTACTCAAGCAAAAACTCGATTGGGCCCAAAGAATGGAACCATTTGAAAGCCAAAAGGACGACCCTTTTTATAAACTGATTGATCGAAAAAGTGATTTCCAGGAAACCAGCAGCGCCTATATTTTAAAGGCTTACATTCCAATCTATGATAAAAAATCGATTCAAATTAATGTCCAACCCGATAAGGTTTCCGTTCAAGGTAGCCGCTCATTTAAAGATGAATCTCACGAAGAAAATCGAAAAGTATCTAGTCAACAATTTCAAAGTTTTCGAGAAGAGTTTCAATTTGAACAGCCTGTGGTTGAAAAGGCGATTTTACAAGAACGAGATGGAGATTATGTAACGGTCACAATACCAAAACTCTCTTCTACTTCCAAAAAAACTAGTAATTCCCTTGCCTGATAATTTAGTAGTTAGGCGATTTAATTTTTAAAACTTGGCTAATCTCTTTCATTGAAAATGATAATCGCCCACAGAGATCTTCCAATTCCTCAATTTTCGTATTCAGTTCAACAATGAGATCAGTTGATCCGAACTCATCACCAACATCTGGAAACAAGGACGCTTGTTTCTTCAGCTCTTCCCAAAACTCTTGACCCTGTAAAGGGTCTAATGGCCCAGTCATACATGCCTCCTCAACACACGTGAATATTATATGCCTTTAGTCTAGGATTCTCTTAGAACAACCCACAACTTAAATTAACTTACATTTTGAATTTCCTTAACGAACATTCAAAATTTTTTTTAAGTTCTCCTTTCGTCTTTATTTGTATTCGCATTTCATTGCATCTTTATCTGCCGTTGCAAGCGCATCACGCTTGATCTGTACGGCGAGATAGGTTGCCATCACACTTTCTCCACCGTCGTTATGTTTGAGCCCCAATACGTGACCGAGCTCATGAATGAGCAAACTTTCGAGGTGAACATCCTGTCCTTTTTGCGGTGCATCAATGTAGTAGCTGAAATTTTTGGCATTAACTCTAAGGTCGGCCTCACGAATTTGATCGCCAACCCAATAGATCGAAGTTCTGGCTTGTTCACTCGGCTTCTCAGCCTCCCAAGTCTTCAGCCAATAGATGACCGATTTGCCATCTTTAACAGGCGAGGCCTTATCACGATAAGCGGTATTAACAATCGTAAATAATCGATGACCTGCTGCCGTCTCCCAAACTTTAATAGCGCGTTCGATGGCAGGCAGATATTGTTTTGGAAAATCAGCATGCACCAACAACGGGATCGGAACTTGATCCTTCCAAGAAATTCTTTGTCCATAGACATTCTGAACAAAGTTGCATGGTTCTTCTGCTTTTGGAGTTGGGGCACAAGCAATGAGTCCCAAGATGACTCCAGCTATTCCAAATCCCAGCGAGAAATACTTTAACATGATCTTCCTTCCACTCCACTATTGTGGCCCATGTAATGTTTCATTTTCAAACATTGGACCAATTTGATACACTTTCAAAAAGCACCCTAAATTATTGATCTTAATAACCTTTATGTGGATAACAAAAACTTATACATCTTTTTGAAGTGTCGATGGTTTGATCGATAGCGACAAAAATCCATTTTTTTGAACAAACGAGAGTTCAAATCAATTTGTGGTGTCAAAAAGTTTGGCACTAACATTGCTAAGGTCTAGTAATACCTATCGAACTCCATCCGCACTCGCGGAATTCGGCGAGTTCATAAAACCTACCTAAAACCCACCTTCTTGGAGGGGGCTTCAAAAAAGAAGCTCCACCTCCTCCTCTGTGTGGGTTCGAATAAGGCGTTTTAAATGTAAACCATAAGAAAAACTTATGCTAAAAAGACAGTTTGAGTCCCTAAAAAAGTAGAAAGTACCAACGTGAACTCTGACTTCGCTTCAATTACTCGTAAACAAATTTTGATCTCAGGCAAGGCCACAAAACTTTTGCTGAAAAAGAGCCAAATTCAAGGCCGCGTCCCCCGATTAGGCCGAGGCTTATTCGCTGTATGTTGAACCGAGCAAAAGATCAAGCCAATGCTAGTGTAGATTCTGCTGAAAAAGAGCCAAATTCAAGGCGGCAAGCTTCAAATCGAACGAGGCGTAGTTCCCCTACGTTGAGTGAGAGATGAAGCGAAGCCAACGCAGAAGTTGGCCTTTTTCAGTAGAATCTAGTGTAAAGAACTTTTATAGAGTGCATTCCGAACTTCCTTAATGTCTTCGAGAGACATTTCGTAAGGGCGTCCACACATTTGACATACAATCTGAGTTTTTTCTTCTTTCGCAATCATATCATCAAGCTCTTCCAGACCAAGAATAGTGAGAGCATTTTTCACGCGATCAGCATTGCAAGGGCAAGAATATTCGATCGGATAATCATGAGGAATTTCAGTAAATGGAATTCCTTCCAGATAGGGTTGTGCAAGTTCAAGAGGAGATTTCATTTCGCGGATTAACTTAGAAATTTCGCGTGAGGCGTTTTTTTGGTTGGCTTCGATTTTATCGATAATATTATCTTCCACACCAGGCATCACTTCGACAATGACTCCACCCGCAGCTTCTACTCGACCATAGGTATCCAAAAAGACCCCTAAAGAGATGACACTTCGAATTTGTTGGGACTGATGAAGATAAAAGGCTAAATCCTCGCCGATCTCACCGCTAATTAAAGGTACCGTCCCCTGGTAAGGTTGACGTTGAAAAGGTTGATGACGAACAACAGTTAGCATTCCTCCGCCAATGGCCTCTTGTAAATTCAATGTTGAAGAATAGCTCGTAGGTTCGTACTGAGGAACATTCACATAACCACGTACCTTACCCTGAAAATCAGCCTGAGCATAGACCCGCGACAGGGGGCCTTCACCTTGAATCAGTACACCAATCTCTTGACCATCTTTGAGCTGACTAGCCATCAGCAATGCACCAACCATCGAGCGACCAACTGCCACTGTGGGAAGCGGGCGAGTTTGCTGCAATTGCTGCATCCGTGCCACAACTTCTGTAGCATTCACACTTGCGATACGGACCGCAAAATCATTGCTGACAAATCGATGCACTCTGTGACCAGTAGAATTCATAAAGTAAGCCTCTCATTATTTTTTTTAATGTCTTGGACTATAGCCGCAAAAAAACTAAGTCGTCATCCCTATTCTCTACCCAAAATACCCTTAAATATGACAACATAAATGTCATGGCGTTAAAAGAATTTGTTTTATTCAGACATGCTCAAAAAAGTTCTTGGACCAATGACCCTGATTTATCCGAAGAGGGACATCGACAGGCTCTCCTAATTGTGGAGCTGGTTTATCAGCAACTGCTGCCTAGGCCAACACAGCTATTGAGCTCTCCTAAAAAACGGGCGCAACAAACCCTGATACCCACCCAAGAGGAATTGCAGATTCCATTGATTATTGAACCGACTCTTGATGAAAGAAGCACTCTTGAAACTGGACGCGATTTTGAAACCCGAATTAAAACATTTGTGCAACATGCCCTTCCTAAAAAACCTCATTCCTGCCTATTTATGTGCACTCACCTGGATTGGCTGGAAGTTTTCAGCTGGGCAGCACCACTGAGCACTGATATTTCCTCTGATATTCTTCATGTTCCACCAGCCCATTACTACCATTTTGCCCTTAGTAATGATGAAAATAGCCCATGGAAGTTAATTAAAAAAGGTGGTGTTCAATGATCTATCAAAATATTTGGGGAGTCGGACGAAACTTTAAAGATCACGCCGCCGAAATGAAATCCGAAGTGCCAAGCACGCCAATGATTTTTTTAAAAAGCGGTTCTTCTGTCAACCAATACCCTGATCGCGTTTTTTTGCCAGCTTGGACTCAAGAAGTTCATCATGAAGTCGAGTTAGCAGTACAAATTTCTGCATCGGGAGTGCCTTTAAAGGGAACCCTTGCTCTCGACCTCACAGAGCGCCACCTTCAAAGCTTTGCAAAAAAGAATGGACACCCTTGGACCTTAGCAAAATCCTTCAAAGGAGCCACGGTTTTAGCTCCTTGGCTGCCATGGAATTCAGCTTTTTTAGAATGTGAACTCCAACTTAAGGTCAATGGAGAGCTTCGCCAACGAGGCTCACTGCAAGATCTCATTTTTTCTTTGCACCAAATCACCCAATTTTTAATGGAGTATTTTCCAATTTGCGAGGGAGATGTGATTTTGTTAGGGACACCCGCCGGTGTTGCCCCTATTAAGGCTGGAGATCTCGCTGAAGCACAGCTTGGTTCGTTTTTTACCCATCGTTGGAGGTTTGAAACTCAGGGGAATAGCGCGTCACGCCCTTAACCGAAAGGTTGCCCCTTCTTCCCGAACAGTGTCAATATCAGCCCAACAAAAAGGGTTACTATTTTCAGTGATTTCGTGGAGGAATTCGAGTGGTGTCCAATTTACAGTCGCAAATCAAGATTAAAGGCGAAGAAATACTTCAACGCATGGAGAACCAATCCAAGGGTTCCATCTTTTCCAAAGATTTTTGGTACGGTCGGATCATGGAATGGAGTATGAAAAATGAATCATTTAAAACGCGAATGTTTCGTTTCGTCGATGTTCTTCCTACACTTTCAAATAACAACGAAGTGGCAAGTCATCTCAAAGAATATTTCACCGAAGGCGGCGAAGAGCTGCCGAGCGTTTTTAACTTTGGTTTAGGCCTTGGATCATTAGCTCCTTCCTTCATGGCGGGCACTATACGCAAAAATGTCACGCAAATGGCAAAAATGTTTATCACCGGAGAGTCGCCAGAAGAAGCACTTCCTGTTTTACTAAAAGGACGTAAACAAAAAATATGTTCCACTGTCGATCTGCTCGGCGAAGCCACTCTGGGTGAAAAAGAAGCTTTTCACTATCAACAAAAGTACATGGAACTGATCACTTGGCTGGCGAAAGACGCCCAAAAATGGGATGAAGTTCCATTGATTGATCGTGATCATGAAGGCCCTATTCCTAAAGTAAATGTCTCCGTCAAGCTCAGTGCGCTTTACTCTCAAATCAATGACAAGGCCTGGAACAACACAAAAGATATTTTGAAGGAACGCCTGCGCCCTTTGATGAGAACAGCTCAGGAAAAAAATGTATTCCTGAATTTTGATATGGAACAGTACTCAATCAAGGCCCTCACCCTAGAAGTGTTCAAAGAACTCCTATTGGAGCCTGAGTTCCGTGCCTACCCATATTTTGGCTGCGTTATCCAAGCTTATTTGCGTGATTCTTATCAAGACATCAGAGACATGATTGACTTTGCGAAAGTGCGTAAAACTCCGATTACCGTACGCTTGGTGAAAGGAGCCTACTGGGATTACGAAACCATTGAAGCCGAACAACGAACTTGGCCAATTCCTGTTTATACGACTAAGGCCGAAAGCGATGCCAACTATGAAGCATGTGCTGGCTTAATGCTCGAACATTGGCAACACGTTCGTGCGGCTTTCGCTTCGCACAACGTTCGAACTATTGCAGCGGCCTTATCAATGGCAGATTCCATGAATGTACCAAAGCTGGCATTTGAGATTCAAATGCTTTACGGGATGGGTGACCCAATCAAAAAGAGTTTAGTGGATATGGGCTATCGTGTGCGTGAATATGCTCCTATCGGTGAACTGATTCCAGGTATGGCCTACCTGGTACGCCGTCTGTTAGAGAATACTTCCAATGAAAGCTGGCTTCGTGGCAAATTTGCAGAAGGCCAATCTACCGATCAATTGTTAAAAGATCCAACACTTGGCCTGGTACCGAGTTCGTCCGACACCACTCGAACTGATCGCTTTCAAAATGAAGCACTCCTGGATTTTGCGGTGGCAAGCAATCGTAATCAGCTGCAAGGTCAAATAAACTTGCTCAAACAAACTCCTCCGCGGACATTGCCACTTTGGCTGAATGGCAAAGATGTCGTGACCGAACAAACTTTGGAAAGCCGTTCGCCATCGAATCCAGAGCTGCTACTCGCTAAAATTTGTTTAGCTGGAGAAAAAGAGGCCATCGCTGCGGTGGAATCAGCCCAACAGGCTTATCCGTCTTGGAAGGCAACTCCCGTGCAAGAGCGAGCGAGACTCCTCACTAAGCTTGCTGAACTCATGAAGCGCGATCGCTTTAAATTAATTGCTGAGCAGGTTTTAGAGGTTGGCAAGCCTTGGGCTGAGGCTGATGGTGATGTGGGAGAGGCCATTGATTTTTGCATTTATTATGCCCGCTCAATCACTGAAGTCTGCGGTCCACAGAGAGTCGGTAAAGTACCTGGCGAACTCAGTATTTACCACTATCAATCCCGTGGTGTAGCTCTCGTGATAGCACCTTGGAACTTCCCATTAGCAATTCTAACAGGGCAAGTCGCAGCCGCATTAGTGACTGGTAATACGGTCATCATCAAACCTGCCGAACAAAGTTCAATGGTCGCCCATGGCCTATGCCGCTTGCTACGTGAAGCGGGCTTCCCATCTCAATCATTTCAGTTTATCCCTGGTATCGGCGAGCAAATTGGACCGGTGCTTGTAAAGCATCCGCTCGTAACCACAATCGCATTTACTGGCTCCAAAGCGGTTGGCCTGGAGATTTTGCGTTCAGCTTCAAACATGGTTTCTGGCCAGATTCATGTCAAACGCTGCATAATTGAAATGGGTGGAAAGAACGCCATCATTGTGGATAGCGATGCCGATCTCGACGAAGCGGTTAAGGGCGTTGTGCACTCTGCCTTTGGGTTTGCTGGACAGAAATGTTCCGCTTGTTCGCGGGTGTTCGTGGTTGGTGATATCTATGACAAGTTTAAAGAGAGACTTCTGGACGCCACCCAAAGTCTTAGAGTTTTACCTTCCGAAGACCCGTTAGCATCCCTTGGACCAGTCATCGACCAAGAGGCACAGAAACGAATTTTAAGCTTTATTGAGGCTGGCAAACAAGAAGGTCGATTGCTTTTCCAAGCACCTACACCCGCAAACGGATATTTTGTCGGCCCAACCATTATTGAAGGTCTGGCACCACAAAGTAAAATCGCTCAGAGTGAAATCTTTGGTCCAGTTCTGGCTCTCTTTAAGGTTGATTCGCTTCAACAAGCTGTTACGGCCATGAATGACGTTGAGTACGCCCTTACCGGCGGAATTTTCTCGCGAAGCCCTGCTAACATCGACTATGCAAAAGAACATATTGAAGTTGGAAACCTCTACGTGAATCGTGGAATCACAGGCGCTTTGGTGGATCGACATCCTTTTGGCGGATTTAAAATGTCTGGAATTGGTAGCAAAACCGGTGGTCCTGATTACTTAAAACAATTTATGGAACCCCGAACTGTCACTGAAAATACTCTTCGTCGGGGCTTTGCGCCTACCGAGTAATAGGAGTTGTCTATTTTGACTGCCCGGGAAGCTGTAAATCCTGGGGCATCTCTAACAGCGACTCCAAAGAGCCTCCCAATATTTTGATGGGAGCCTTTTGATTTTTTACTGGCAGTAGTTTCTGCAATAAGTAAAACTGTTGTTATCGGAAGTGCAAGCATCCCAGCACTGAGGTTGAGAGGAATCACAGCGGTTGCGACAATAAGTAAAACTATTGTTATCTTTGCGGCAGGCACTCCAACAACTTCCGTCAGTTTTGGGACAACGATTGTGACAGTATGTGAAACTATTGTTATCACCCATACAGGCATCATAACACCCAGGCATTTCTCCACAACGGTTGCGACAGTAAGTGAAACTATTATTATCATCACGGCAAGCTTTATAGCAGCCAGAAGAAGACCCTGTGCTCGAACAAAAATAGGTTTTGCCATCACGAATGATCTCAAAGCTGTCGCTGTCAGTAGCCCAAGCTGATCCTGCCATAAGAGCAAGAACAAATAAGAATAGTTTAAACATAAGAACCTCACTTTGGTTAAATGAAGAGCCTCGCGACCCCTATAATACGGTAGCAATATAAAAGTCCGTCATAGCCAAAAACAAGGTCAAGGCAGGATGGGAGCAAGATTCTGGTAACAAATCGGTTACCGCCAATGGTATTACTTATATCATTTCCAGTTAGTTTGTAGCCCATGGTTGGCTGCGTCGTCCGAGGCTTCCCTTCACAGAGGAGAAACCCCGCCTCGTGTGCGCCTTGGTCTACTTTTTACCTGAATATGGTATTAGTTCTTTCGCGATGGTTCAGAAGAAAAAAGTTCCTCTTCTTCGGGATGATTCACCCAAGAAAGCGTCTGAGACAAATTTGAATTAAATGCAAATTGTTTAAAAACTATTGATAAGAAAAATCCAAAGAAAATCGCGCCCAAATGGGCCGTGTGAGCGACGCTCAAGTTCCAATCCGGAGTTGTTAATATAGCATTAACGTCGCCCAGAATCAGCAATGGAACCAACCACCACTTTGAGAGGTAAATATCACCAAAGTACTCTTCACTCGGGAAAAGAAAAAAGAAAAAGCGTAAATTTCGACGGGGTTCCGTAAATAAGAGAAAGGTTATGAGCGCACTCACCGAACCACTGGCCCCAATCAAGGGAGCCATATTATTTCCGGTGGTAAAACTGTAAAAGAGCCCACCCACGGCCCCGCCCAAAAGATACAATAGCAAAACTGCCCATGAACCCGATTGAATTTCGATCAGCACTCCAAACAAAATCAGAATCAACATATTTGAAAAGAGGTGTAAGAAGCCGGCATGCACAAATTGATAGGTAATATAATGACTCCAACTTCCACCATTAATCGAAACGCCGAACAGCCCCGAATAATCCCTCTTCTGGTAATCCTCAAATTCCATAAACACTTTCTTCCAAGCGTTATACCTAATCTTATCGGGATAAGGATTCAGCGACGTCACTTTTTTCAGAAAAACTCCATCCCGGAATGAAACCTGAAACCAAAAATCTTCAAGTTCATTTCCCTCAATACTCTCTCTTCTCGAGTAAAAGCGCTCGAGCCAAGTCTTGTATTCTTCCGGTTGGGAATCTCGCAAATAATTTTCATAGAGATAAGACTGTACAGAAATAAAGTCCCGCTCTGAAACTTTACGCGACAACTCCGACGGCAGATTTACTCCATTTTTAGTGGGCAATACCAGAAAAAAGAACACATTGAGAGCCAAGAGCATCAATGTAAGAGGGGCCCTCCTAAAATGGGAAAGGCGAAGCCAAAAAGGAAATATCACTGATTATTCCTTTCAACGGATGACGGCAAGCGTTCTTGCCCTTTGGGTTTCATCAGTCCCCATTCAATCTTTAGGCCGGGAATCTCCGCAAAGGTTTTGCCCATTGAAACCAGAAGGTCTTTGTTCCCATTTTTACGGCTTACACGGATGAGCCACTCCGTGGCCGAAAGATAACTGGCATGGGTCCAGTTTAACTGACTCCAAAAGTAAGAAACTAGTTTCCAGTCTCCAGCAAAGTTAGATCGACTCAGCAATAACTGAAGAGCATCGAGTCTGAACTCACTCTTTTCGGATTCATCTTTTATAAAGTTACGCAGTTGCGCCAAGCCGGCGGAAGAAGTGGATACTTTTTCGAGTTGCATCGCCATTCGAACCAGCTTCTGCAACCCTTCACTAGTGAGCAGCGTCCAATACTCCATATTTTCGGCAAAATCTCTTTTGCAAGCGGACGATTTAAATAATGCCCGACTCACTACCAAATCGCTTAAACTTTCTTTGTACTTTGGAAGCATGGATAACATGGCTTCACATTCTGGCACTTTTCCGCCGCATCCTGATTCTAGTTGTCTCAAACACAAATCAGAGTTGAGCCGCATATAGTCCTTTTCCACCATCACTGACTTTAACGTCCCGATCACTGATGACATGCGGTCAGGATTTGTTCTTGCCACTGACCGCAGCTGTTCCGCCACTAACCCCGTCGCCCTGATCCCCTTCGATTGCAGGCTTTCAATTAATTTTGCGGCCTGGTCTGCCGCCCCCAATCGATTCAATAAAATGAGTTTAGCTGTGCTATACGACAGACTGTCATCATGAATATTTCGATCAAAACGCCCATTTAAAATTTCTTTGGCATCAGACAGAGAACCTTTTTCCTGAATCAAAGGCTTCAGACACCATCGAGGATCTTCGGCACAAGCCCTGGTAAAATAACTCTGGCGTTCCACTGAAAATGGCGTAGATAATAGTGCGCGTCCCACCCATACCTGGGCACCAGCGACTTCCTTAGTCACTGCTAAATCGACTTCTTTGCGAAAGCAGTCGGCATCAATCTGTTCCAACAGGTATAGGCTGAGTCCGAAATCAATGCGATTTCTTAGTTCAGTTAAATCAACGTCCGAATAGCCAGAGACATCATCAACTTGAGAGCACAAACGGCTTTGCTCTCGCCATTCTGCCATCGCAATCGAGCCTTCGGTTATCCCCTTCTGTACGCCCGAGAAAAGTGCTGTCATCCAACCGAGTGCCAACATCAAAACTGATGTAAACACAACCTGCACCGTGGCCTTTTCCGAGGGCATTGGAGCCATCGCGCCCCAATATTTCTGGGTGCGAACTTCTGTTTCTGAGACACGATCATGCAGGGCATGTCTTTTGGGATGGGAAAATATCTCTAACAATGGGATACCCATAAAGAGAATCTCAAAACTCCAAACCGTCGAACGCATAAGACACTGCCCCCAGGTTAGGTCACCCTTATTGAGATTATGAAGTTCTAATTTAAGTAATCTCATCCCTGGAGTCTTTTTCCAGATTTTCAGGTAAATGCCTTGCAGAATGACCGTTCCAATTAAGACAATCCAGATCAGCTGAGCAATAACAGCCATTTTCTCTGAGGTCGTTGAAATCGTGAGCTTTAACAGGTTCAACCGATATAAAACTGCGGAACTAAGGAGCGCAAAGACGGGCGCATGAAAAAGCAAATCGATAAAACTGGCGAGCAGCCTATCCGCTGGAGGAGCTAAAGTTTGGAGTGACTTTTGTGAACTTTGTTTTTCGTCTGCTGAGTATAGATCTTTTATTACCATAGCTCTACATCGGACAAATGGGCCAATACTGTAGAGACAGTCGACAGATCAGAACTTTCGGCTGTGTTAAAAATGAACTGATCTAGTAAATGGAGCGTTAGTGTTTTTCGATTTTTAAAGAGAGCATTCGACCCGAGCCATCCCAAGCGAATGATGCCGCGCCAATAACCTGCTGGGACTTATCAAGTAAGTTCACCACACTTTTGTCTTTATTGCGTTCTTTAACCGCCAAGGATTCAAAACCAACCCACCACATCTCCTTATTCTTTTCCAGAAAAACCAACTCTTCCCCGAGATAGTGTGGGACGTCTTCAGCTTCCTTTTGTTTTAGAATCATTTCGCGAACTCTATCATTCTTCATTTCCATCAAATAATATCCTTTTAATTCTCCAAAAAGGAACTTTTCAATGGCATTAGGTTGTCGCGCTGACTTTCCCGAAGGGACTGCCTGCATATGAGCCAAATGAGAGGCGAGTTTTTTCTGCCAAGCATTGTCAGTCGTAGGTATTGAGTCTGGATCCCGGTTTACACCCGACTCTGTGAGATTAATGCTAGCCATTGAAGACTGGTCGAGCTCAGACACTGTTTTTTCATTCACGAAAAAAACGGCCACAAAAACAAATAACAAGCCACCAAGTCCTAATACGGATCTAATTTTTCCTGTGTTTTGTTTTACAGAACTCAATTTTACTTCAAGCATTTAAACCTCACTACTATTATGCTATGAATGCTAGGTTCATGCCAGAACCTTCTCCTGGTTTAAATCGACTTAGCTGCGAATGATTCTGACACCTGACCAGCAAAATTTGCATAACAGTAACACCGGCGCTGGAATTGCGTAAAGCAATGCCCCACATCGGTGTTGTATCATTTTGAAATTAAGCGGCTTTGCGCCTTCGTGCTTGATTAGGATCAATAGAAAAGTGTTTTACCTTTCTATAAAGAGTCGCACGACCAATACCAAGAGCTTTTGCAGCCTCAGTGAGGTTTCCTTTAAATTGAAGAATGGCAGCTTCAATCGCCTTTGCTTCTAACTGCTCCATTGTTTCAACAGCTCCAGAGCCAGAAGACTTTGAGAACTGTAGCACCTTTGCTGGAGACTCATGTCCTAGGCCTACTGATAATGTAGGAACGCCGACATGAACTGTTTGTCGAGCACTACCATCCTCAAGGAGTTGATCCCATTGGGTAGTACTAAATACTCTTAGAGAAAATTGTGAGTCCGACTCATATTGAGACTTTGCTCTTGCGATAGCTTCTGAATCATCACTCACAAAGAAAATGGTTGCCTTCATTAATAAACCTCCCATGTGTACCGTCCTGGCTCAAACCATGTTCTCTTTCAATGGAACATTTAATCTATCGGTCATCTTTAGAAAAAATTGAGAGTGGAACAGTCATTGAAACATTCAAAATGAGATAACACGTCGAATTTAAAGGTTTTTTTGAGACACTTTTTTTTATAAATGCCTAGGAACCTTAATCACAAAAGAAGTGTTTGGCAGATTGGTATCCAAATAAAATTGACCGGAATGACTGACAACAATGGAGTTAACGACGCTCAGGCCAAGTCCCATTCCCATTCCAGGTTCCTTAGTGGTATAGAATGGCTCCATCATTTTGTCCGCAACCGTGTTAGAAATACCTTTACCACTGTCTGTCACTCTGAAAGTTGACCAGTCGGTATCTTGTTCAAAGCTAATCCGAATCCATGGCGAACCACTGCCCCTCACGGCAGAGTCACTATTAAGAATCAAATTCAACAACCCCTGGGCAATCTCTACCGGGCGACACCTCAATCGATAATCTTGATTAATGCTTGGAGCCTCTAAAGTAATGCCGTGATTGCGAATTCGGGCTTCGCAGAACGCAAATGTATCATCTAAAATCATTTGCACTGAACAATCAACGATTGGATCTTTTGAACCTTCCCTTGCAAAAGCCTTGAGGCCCTTAATGACTTTTGCAATCCGAGTTGTTGCGGCCATAATTTTGTCAGTCCCTTTTTGCAAAAGTTCTTTGGACAACTCGTTACGGTCGCAGGCCAACTTAAAATGTTTAGCTGTTCCCAAAACAATCGTTAAGGGATTATTGACTTCGTGGGCGATTCCTCCGGCCATTTGCCCCAATGCCGTAGCCCGTGAATTCGCGATAGCTTTTTTGCGCTGATCCTCAACTTGTTGTTCTTTTCGCTTAAGTTGAGTGACTTCCTGAACCGCCCCAATTACGCGCCGAACTCTACCGTTATCATATTGAGGTTTTCCGAAAACTCTAATCCAACGACCCTCTCCAAAGCTAGGGTTAACAGGAACCACTGTGTCGAATTCCTCGAGTCGTTGTACTAGCCCCTGAATTTTGTCACCGAGGCCCTCTGCAGAACTTAGGTCTACAAAGGCACTCAGACTTGCGATATTCGGTTTAAAAACAGCGGGGTCACAGCCGAACAAAATATAGAGCTGGCGAGTCCAATAGACTTCTTGAACATCTATTTCATAGGCCCAGCCACCAACGCCGGCAACTTCCTGTGATTGTTCTAATAAGATCAAGTGATTCTTTAGTTCACTCTCAAGCTGTTTTTGAATGGTACTTTGTTCAAATTCTACCAGACTCTTCGCGAGCATTTCACAAATAGGTTGCCAATTTTGCTGGGTGCTCTCTTTGTATCCCCCCTTACGATTTGCTAAACCAATGACGGCTAAAATTTGATTGCCACTTTGAATTGGCAATCCAAGAAAACTACTAAACTTATGAATCGCTGGATTCAATGTGCTCTGATTGCGACGACTCGAATGACCCTGGTGAATATAGAGTGGTCGGCGGTTTTGAATAACGGGGTCGAATATTTTTAAAAACTCCCGATATTCCTCAGGCTTAAGATCCCAACCACTAGCTCCCTGATAGTTAAAAATCTGAAAGCTCTTGAGATCATAGAGACTCTCTTTGCGCGGGTCAATTTCTACCCCTACCACCCATTCACTCTCCGTCACCTGCAGGATTTCAGAAAGCAAGTGTGTAAATATTGTTTGTTTATTTGATATTGTAGCAAAGAGTTTCTGCAGTTTAGCGTATGACTCCTGCATTATTTCTTTGTGTTTTTTAACAGTGATATCGTGGCGCAACTCCACAAAAACATAGTCACTGTAGCTTTCCACCTTTGTCGGAACAATCGTAGTGTCTGTCCAGAAATATTCGCCTGATTTCTTGCAGTTTCGGATTTCGCCGCGCCAAATTTGTCCACTTTTAAGCATTTCCCACATTTGTTTCCAGTAGAGAGTGGAATGATAATTTGAGTTCAAGATCCGATGGGTTTTGCCTGTTAGCTCTGTGGCATCATAACCGCTAAGCTGTATAAAGGAGGGACTGACAAAAATAAACTCGCCCGTAATATCAGAAATGGCGAGAACTATAGTTTTGTCGAGACTTTGAAACATTCCCTGCAAAAGGACGCTACTCAATGATTCAATCCCTGAAGCTCTAGTTTCTTCAGATCTGACCAATGATAATTTAGCAGCAGATCCTTTTGCTGAATTAGACATGATTTTGTCCTTCTCTATATTCATTATTACATGACCAATAAAGTTTTTGGTCAAGAATCGCCCTTTAGTTTAAAGTTCAACCTCGCCGTTCGAGAGGGTTGGCTGAAAAAACTGTCCAATTGACTTTAGACTTAGGTCGGTTTCTGCAATTAGCGGTGCTAGACTTTTTGAGCTACTCGTACCGAATTGGAACAGTCTATTAATTGTACCTCGTCTGTCATTGCCGGATTTAGGTATTGTGCCGAACTCAATAAAGTTTAACCTCTAATACGCCGATATAAGTAGCGATGTCGGCTCAAAACATATTTGAACAAATTAAAAATGGACTAGACGCGTCCACTATACTGGCGATTACCGATCAGGACGGCATTATTACCTATGCTAATGATGCCTTTTGCCGAATCTCAAAATTTTCTCAAGAAGAGCTTATTGGTAGAAGTCATCGAATTATTAACTCTGGGCACCACCCCAAAAGTTACTTCAAAGAGATGTGGGCTACTATCTCTAGCGGGAAAATCTGGAAAGGCGAAATTTGCAACAAAGCAAAAGATGGCTCTATATACTGGACTCATGCGACCATCATTCCACTTAAAGATAATGATGAAAATATCACTCAGTATCTGGCTCTCAGATATGAAATCACCGCCCAAAAAGAACAGGAATTTAGTGTAACTCTGCTCAGCAAACTGCAAAAGGTATTATTCGATAAGCAAAGAGAGCCACAATTGATCCCGGATGCAATCTGCAAATTGCTCCTCAAAGAAACACGCTCAGAATGGGTGTTTCTAGGAACTCTTAGTAACATCAACGATAAAGAAAAACCTGAGCTTATTATTCCAAAAATATGGTTAAGACAAGAAGACCCAAATGGGGGGCTACCTACACTTACTCCCATCCTGGACGAATTTAGAGTCAGTGACAACTCCAACCTTTTTGGATGGAGCATGAATATTTCCCAACCCTTCATTCTTCAGAATGGTGCGGGATTGAATATTGATTTACCCTCTACCTTAAATAACCTCCCTTTGCGCAATTACCTGGGATTTCCTCTGTTGTCAGGACGAACTAAGATCGGCTTTCTAGGTATTGCCAACTCCCAGATCGATTGGGTTTCAAGTCGTTTTTTTGGTTTTACCCCAGTTTTGACTGCTATTACCCAAGTCTTACTGAACAGCATGCACGAGGCTGAAAAAACGGACTTTTACCAAAAACTGCAAATGCGTGAAAAGCAGCTAACAAATTTTATTGATAGCCTGACCATTTCAGTGGCGGTTATTGACCGCAAATATAACATTCTCTCGCTGAGCAAAGAACTGATCAAAACTTTTGACTGGATCAATGAAGATCACACTAATCAGAATTTATGGACCTTATTAAATGAAGCCCCCTCAGAATGGAAAACGCTCATCGATGGTGCCTTGGCCGGCAAGACTTTAAAGTCAGGCGAAGAACAGTACTTTACCCGGCTGGGAAGAACCATTTGGATCGAATGGACGGTGCGCCCTTGGTATAAAGGCGATGAAGTCGGCGGTGCAGTCATCACCTTTAACGATCTCACTGAGCAAAAAGACCTGTATCGAGAAATCGAACAAATGCGCTATAAAGAACTTCTTACGTCAAAGATGGCGTCTCTCGGTGAGATCGCCGGTGGAGTGGCTCACGAGATTAACAATCCGCTAACCATCATTTCCGGAGTTGCAGAACAGTTAAGTCGTTTCGCTGATTCAGATCGTTTAACTCCCGAACTTATCAAAAGGCAAGCGGAACGCATTCAGCACACGACAGATCGAATCGCGACAATTATAAAAGGTTTAAAGGCATTTGCCCGAGATGGTGAACAAGACGCATTCACCTCCTACTCCCTAAATCAAATTATTCGCGATTCTTTGCCCTATTTCGAACCAAAACTAAAAAAAGGAAATATCGAGTGGCGATGCACGCCCGACCGAGATTATCAAATTGAGTGCCGACCGATTCAAATTTCACAAGTCCTTGTGAATCTAGTGGCCAACGCCTGTGATGCCATTCAGTCTTTTGAGGATCGCTGGATATCCCTCGAGATCGTAGAAGAATCTAAGGGGGTACGTATTCTTGTTACCGATTCTGGTAAAGGCATTCCTAAATTGATTGCCGAAAAAATTATGGAACCATTCTTTACAACTAAAGATATCGGAAAGGGAACTGGACTTGGCCTCAGCATTTCCAAATCAATCGTTGAAGCCCACAGCGGCCTCTTCTTTTTAGATGAAAATCATCCAAATACTCGCTTCGTTATTAGACTGCCTTTTAATCAAGATGAGCGACTGACCATTCAAAATGGCCGCGAAGCTATTGCTCTTCATTTAGCTTGGAAACAAAGACTCCTGGACTCGATTCAAACCTTAAAAGCAAACAACCTTAGTGCCCAGAGTGACCCTTTACTCGAATGGATCAAGGATGTGCCTAATATCTACGGCACTGGGCCGTTAACTGATAGCCTCATGGAAACACATCAGTTTTTGTCCGAACAAATAACAATTATTTTTGAACTGCTTCAAGCTGGCAAAAAGGACTTTGCCATTAGTGAGCTGCTACATAGTCATAGCACCTACAACAGTTTGTCCAAAGTTCTGGTCTCAAACATTATTAATTTGGAACAGCGTCTTGGCTTCAAAAAACAAAAGGCCGCTTAGTGATAAGCAGCCCTTTGTATCCCTTGAAGCAATCCCGTTCGCACTTATTCCGAAACAATTGTGATCGGAACAATTCTTTATTTGAATTTAAGTTAACGTCTTCCTGACTTAATTTTCACTTGAAGTTTAGAGATCAAATGAACAGCCATTTTTTCTTGAACACGACACATTTTAAGCTCGTCCTTACGATAAGAACGCTGTGAAGGAGTCAAAGTCCCTGTCTCAAGCTCCATTTCATAATCAAGCTTGCTAGAGCGAATACCTTCTAACTCTTTAGTTTGTTGTTTAAACAACTTAGTAACACCACTCAATGGAGCTACTTCGATCCATTCTTCTTTAGCTCGGTACCAGCTAACCATACGTAGAAAACGCGCTTTATTTTTAGCCAATGTAAAACGAGGATACTGAGTCTCATCAAGATCTAAAATATTATCGATCATATCCAAATCGATACTATCTTCGACTTCTTCAATATTCTTGAGAGTTTTGAATTCCTTCTCGAAATCTTTTTCAAGAGTCTTTTGGCGATGGGGTTCTCCATCATAAGGTTCGCTCGTATCCGAAGATTCGAACTCTGCAGAATCCAAATCATCGTTCAAATCTAAATCGGTATCGATATCAGTATTTACGCCCACGTTCTTCTCCCACGAGTTCCAATTTAAGGCAAAACAATGCCATTGTTGTCACCCCTCTTTACTTCACGCAAAAAAGGGCTTTCGTCTTTATACCTCAACACTCATCATTGTCACAATATGTCATTTTTTTAATAGGGAGAATTATTTTCAAGTAATATCAACAAAGTACCTTACCTTGAATAGACCTCACCTAGCTGCTGCCGTATGACCTTCCCATGATCGTCGCAAATAAACATCAATTTTCATCACCTTTCAGTCAATTTCTGATCGTCATCTGCGCGGGACTCTACCTGCTAATTGGATGCCAAAACCATCGCCCCAAAGGTCATTGGTATCAGACCTCTCCTCACTCCTCCGCAGAGCTGGGAGTCATCGTTGACCATGTCCCCAAAGACCACATTACCGGTTTGGTAAATTCCAAACAAATTAGTGCTAGGGTTCTCTCCACCGCATCAGGAACTTACGAAATTTATGGCCTAAACCCCTCTGAAATTCCAATGTTTTTTCCTGAAAAAGTCTACACTAAAAACCGTTTTTTAGACTTTAATGACCCACTCCCATTGGATTTCCAGATTTCCCCTGAGGTTCCGTCCCCCCTGCCCCAACTGAAAATTATTGAGGCCGACAATGCTCAGGCGCACGGTCAAGGCGAAGGAGTTGTCATTGGGGTGATCGATACCGGATTAGCCTGGAATCACACTGATTTTGAAGAACAGAAAAAACGTCCTGAATTCTCTGTTGGGTGGAACTTTGGCGACAGCAATACTGATCTTACTGATCCCACCGGCCACGGAACATCAGTCACAGGCCTTATTGCCTCCAAAAAGTTGGGGGTCGCTCCAAAGGCCCAAGTCATTCCTCTTAAAGTCATTAATTCTGCCTATAGGATCGACGAGGCCTCTGTCATTGCTGCAATTCGATTTGCTTTGGAACACCACATACGATTGATCCATTTTTCCCTGGGAAGACCTACCGTTTCAGAGCTTTTTCTAAACCTCATTAAGGAGGTAGAAGCCACAGGATCTTTGATTATTGCGGCTGCGGGCAACCAAGGGAGTTCCTGTGACCTATTCAAACAGTATCCGGCCGGTATCGACTCCATAGGTGTTCTTAGCATTGGTGCTACCCTTCTTGATTTGGAAAACCCTTTTAGGTTTGCCCCGTATTCCAATTTTGGAGACTGCATAGCGATCGCGGCTCCCGGAGGAAGCGAAACTCAGGGCCTTTGGGCTCCCCTTTGGAAGAATTCATCCTCTGTTTATCGAACGGTTGTTGGAACATCAATGGCAGCGCCTCTTGCTACAGGAGCTATTGCCATCACTAAGAGCCTTCACCCCGACTGGAATGGATCACAACTTAAAACGTACCTTATTGATTCATCCCGAAAGTCCCCGGAACTGGAGGGCTACGTAAAATCCAACGGCTTACTCCGTATTACTTTTTGATGTACGGACAATATCCCAATCGCAACCCTATTTGATCCGGAAATTTGCGACAAACGTCAGGGCGTTTATCATAAACGATACAAAGTCTTTCTTTGTTCAAAAACTGACAGTCTCCATTGGGCCTTGACATCATAAGAAATAGACCCGTGCCCTCACGATAATTCTTAACAAGCCCTTCTTTTAACAACCGTTTAGCAATCTTTTGAATTTCTTTTTTTGAGCCCTCGCCGACCTCATCATCAGTAACCAAACCTAAGCGCACTAAATCATGAATCCGGACTTCCAGAGGCATTGTACAACAAGTCGCAATGCAATCTTTGCAATTAGAGATTCTATAGGGTCGCCAAGATCCGGGCTTATTCTTATCAACCATAGAAACTCAAATGTCCTATTTTTACTTTAAATTTTGAAGTTGAATAAAACGCGAGTATTCACCGCCGCGACTGAGTAACTCAACATGAGAGCCTGTTTCAATAATTCGTCCATCCTTCATTACCACAATCTTATTCGCATGAAGTACGGTTGAAAGACGATGGGCAATCACAATGGTGGTTTTCCCCTGCATCAACCGCTCTAAGCCCTTTTGAACCTCAACCTCACTGGCACTATCCAAAGCACTTGTTGCTTCATCAAGAATGAGTATCGGCGCATTTTTAAAAACAGCTCTCGCAATGGAAACTCGTTGCCGTTCGCCACCTGACAAAAACCCACCTTTATCACCGACCGGGCTGTCATAACCTTGCGGCATTTTTGAAATAAAATCATGAGCGTTTGCAGTCATCGCGGCTGCAACAACACCCGAACCATCAAGCGTGAAATCTCCTGAATGTATATTGCGACCCACCGACTCGCTAGATAAAAATACATCTTGAGTTACTAAACCAATGTTCCGACGGAGTTCACGTAAGCGAAAACGACGAATATCGGTGCCATCCAACTGAACTTCTCCCACAGTTGGATCAAAAAACCGCTGCAAAAGATTAACTAAAGTTGATTTACCGCTGCCACTCTCTCCAACGATGGCAACAACCTCTCCCTTTTTAATCGAAAGATTAATATTTTGTAAAACAGGATGATCTTGATAGCGAAAACCCACTTGTTTAAATGTTATTTCTGACCAATCTTTTGGAAAATGTTCTGAGCTATGTTCCTCATTCACATAACTTTCATCGTCAATGATGGAATAAACTCTTTCAAGCGAAACCACAGTTTCCTGAACTTTAACAAAGGATTCTTGGAATTTTTTGATTGGAGACTGAAGCATCATAAGCGCGCCAAGATAACTTCCAAAGTCACCAAAAGTTGCTTTTCCTTCAGAAATCTGCAAGCCAATATATGTGAAGATCACCATTGTCACACCAGTAGCAATAAATTCGGTGACTGGGCTTGTTAACTCACCCCGCATATGAATACGTTTGCGGTTCGCTAAGTAGTCCGCTGACGCCATTTGGAAGCGACGATTCATTTCATTTTCAAGCCCGAAAGACTGAATCACTCGCATCCCATCGAGGCTTTCCTTAACAATCGTTGCGACTCTTTCAAGGACCTGCTGGCTCCCATGCCCATACTTTCGCAAGGAACGACCAATCTGACGCAAAAACCAAAGTAAGGGAGGCAATACCACTAAAATCATCGCCGTTAATTTAGCATCACGATAAAACAGAGTTCCCATCAATAAGATAAATGCAAGAGGCTGAGTAAAGAAGTCTGCCACCAGTCGTAAACCATGTTGAATAGAAACAACATCACCCAAAATCCTGGAAATCAATCCACCCGAACCACCTTGGTATTGCAAATGAAAGCTCTGGCTCAGTGTCATAAACTTCCATTGGAGTTGATGACGAAAACTCATGGTCACTAAATCTGCCAAGTAGTTCATCACTGACAAATGAACATATCTTCCTATCACCATAAAAAAAGTGATCCCCAGAATCATTTTAGGAATTCGAAAAATGTCAGCACTATTTTTACTTCCAAGAGCATCAAAAAGATCTTTGAGGCGAACAGCCAACTGCCACTGAGCTAAACTCATCACAATACCGGCGATGGCCATAATAACTACAAGTCGACGATAAGGGCGTAGTTCACCCAACAAACGTTTTAGAACATACCACATGTAAACGTGTTCCTTTGCTTAGAGCACAGTTCTATAGGACAGGCGCGGGGAAGTCAAAAAGATCGAACGAGCTTAGGCCACAAATAAAGCTTCTAACATTTTCTGATTTGACGGGTTAAGATCACCAAAGACTAGACGGCGACGATCTTTCAAGTCTCCTGACACTTTTCCATGAAAAGCCAGCTGTTTCTTGACCCCATTTTCTTGAAGAACGAAGACAATCTCGAAGGGGCCGCTTTGAAGATCGAAAGGCAAGGCCTTATCCAACATAACCCCCGTCATCGAAATATTGACTGTGTGAGTTCGAAAACTCTTACCTCTCCCTGCAATCAAAACCTCAACGCGTTTTTCAACCCGTTGAGCCTGACGTCGATCACTCTCTAAACCTAACGATGGCGGCTTTGGCACCCGTGAAAAGGAAATATCATCACCATGAAAGTCCTTAACATCATCAGCATCTCCTTCGCGTAAGAAGTCGCGAACTTCGGAGTATTCTTCTGGAAGATTAGTATGCTCAGTTTTTTCAACGTCAATGGCATCATCAACTTCTTGTGGGGCGACACCAGGTTCTGGAAGTTGAATTAACATTCGAATGCGGCCTTCACGAAGATCTACAATATTTTTCAGCGGAATCCAGTCCCGGAAGCAAGGATTCCAAGCCCACCAATGATCGATGTTAACATTGCGCAGATTTTTAATAAAATCTTCGGCTCCACGCTGGGATAATCTTCGCGACACTACTCTCGTCTTAGAGTCTACAAACAGCCAATACTGTGTTACTTCTGCCATGCTCTATACCTCTGTCGTCCTACGCTGCGTTCTGAGCTACAAGTTCACGAATTACTTTTTGCGCCACACTGTTTACTTTTATAAAACGAAGTCCAATACGATACTTTTCATTACCTGATGGGCCCTTGGTCCCCTGGCAACTCACCACTTCACAATGAACATTAAAAGCCGGGACTCTTTTTGAAGGGCGATAATGAACGATTATCACTTCTCCCTGGATAAACGGTTTGTCTTCAACTTCAATACTAGCCCCACCGGCACTTAACTCAAAGCTAGTACCGTTCCACAGCTTCTTATGATTATGAAAAACTAATGAAGCTCCATGCTCCACTCTCGCGGATTTTCGGCGGAAATGTTTTGAATCAAGGGCTTTGCTGGCTTTTAAAAAAGGCTTTAGTTTGTCAGCTTGAAAAAAGCTACACTCAGAGACCCGCTCCCACGCTGTCATTGAGGGTGACCAAACATAATCATACTCGTAAGCTTTTTTATCTTGGAGCATCCCCGCGATCTCCTGATACTCATAGGGACCTGATTGATTGTCGCCCCTCAATAAATACCAGGTGTTCTCAGGAGGACCGACATGAAGAGACTCAGTGATCTCATCTTTTTTGGTTAAGTGCTTGCAAGTTTCTTTGGTATCTTTAAATCGTGAGAGGAGAACCCACTCATTTCCGGCGGCATCATAAATATAGTCATTAGGACTGAAATAACCAGATTTTATTTTATCTTCAATGAGCTCCAGCGAATGCGGGCCCTCTTGATAACCTTGCCTCGAAACATAAAATGCCTCCATTTGCCCCCCGATCTGAATTTATGCGCCACGACCAGTATAGCAACTCCAGTGCGAAATTCAAATCGCACACGAAACCTGGACTTCCGTCTCAATCTACCAGGTCATCTTAGCGGCAAAACCGTATGAGATTGAGACGAATTCAAACGAAAGCCTTGGTAACCAATCAAACACTTCACAAATCCGACATTGAATTTTTTGTCCGCGTAGCTCGTGCAAGGTGGGGACTATTTAGGGACTGTAGAAAACGAGCAATAGTTTGTACGCCTTGCCCACTGGCTCCTGTAAAACTTAAACCACCTGTTGGTTTGTCATTCCAAGCATAAATATCTAAATGAGCCCAAGGCGTATCCCCGACAAATCGTTCTAAAAACAAGGCTGCAGTGATTGCTCCTCCGAATCCGTCCACCGCGTTGGTCATGTATGCCACTTGGCTATTCATTTGCCCGGCATACTTTGGCACAAGCGGCATCCGCCAACAAGTTTCACCCGTAGCAATTGAGGCCTTAAACAAAGACTCCGCTAAGTTGTCGTTATTGGAAAAAAGCCCGGGTACGTCCGCGCCCAAAGCGACCTTAATGGCCCCGGTGAGAGTTGCCAGGTTTATAACTAAATCTGGTTTATCCTTGTTCGTTACTGCGACATCGAGAACATCCGCCAAAACCAAGCGTCC
Source organism: uncultured Pseudobdellovibrionaceae bacterium (assembly GCA_964648725.1). Lineage (GTDB taxonomy): Bacteria > Bdellovibrionota > Bdellovibrionia > Bdellovibrionales > Bdellovibrionaceae > CAUJGP01. The sequence continues at coordinate 32,625 of CAZYOE010000004.1, forward strand.
CTCCGCATCGGTATTATGAATTTCAACAGTCAAACCATTGCGTGCTTTAAAAATGTCTCCCGGCCTGAAAGATTTTGGTCCTACGGCATTTTCAGCAATGGCTAGATAAAAATCACAAGGAACGTTCAATCCCATTTGTTCCAACCAAACACACAACGCAAAAGTAGCAGCAGCGCCCCCCATGTCTTTCTTCATCAAGCGCATTCCTGAAGAGGGCTTGATATCCAAGCCACCCGTATCAAATGTGATTCCCTTACCCACGATCGCGATGGGTCGTTTCTTAGAACCGACTGGGCGATACTTAAGATGAACCATTCTCGGGCCATGCAATGCCCCTTGCCCCACCGCTAAGTGAAGTTCCATTCTCTCTTTTTTAAGTCTATCTTCATCCCAAATTGCAACCTTCACTGTTTTTGATTTTTTGAAATACTCTTCGGTCAGCTCTGCAAAACTTTGTGGGTTTAAACTCTGGCCTGGGAGATTCACAAGGTGGCGCGCCCAATTTAAAGCATAGGCCATCGCCTGTGCGTCTTTCAGTCTCTTCTCATTGAAAGCTCGCCCTTGACTCAGCAGACTTACCGCCGGCATATTTTCTAAAATATTTTGGCCTTCATACAAACTTCTAAATTGATAAGCGGCTAAATCTAAACCTACCAGCGACCCGACTTCTTCTTCTTCAGTCGCCCCCCAGAATTCAAAATCGATACGCTTAACCTGAAGGGCTTTTAATACGCCGACTAAAGCACCAACGCCATCTCTAGCCTGAGCATAGAGAGTTTCTTGAAAAGCGCCTCCATGAGTTGAATTTTTCTTCTTGGAACGACGTTGAATCCAAACGAGACCTTTAGTTCCTACAAAATGAATTGTTTCTCTTTCATTTTTCGAAAGCGATGCGCGTTGATAGTCCAAAGCATGCTCTTCAATTAGTGCTTTAAACTTTTTTTCCGGTTTTTCACCTAAATAATAAAAATATCCTTGTCCGGGATCACGCTCTTTATTGCGTTTAAGTTCAAAGGTCTGGCTCCATTTCGGAAGTTCAAAATGCCATTTCACAAAATCCTCTTTCCTTCATTAATAAAATCTATTTTAAAGCTGGACAGCCCTGTCCATTTACCACTTCATCTTTTGGTGTATTTGGACATCGATCCTCGTAATCTGGCACGGAATCATCATCACTATCAAACGGACAACCTTCTTGATCGACTTTGATTCCCCTTGATGTACGCGGACACATATCATCATCATCCAATATACCGTCACGATCGCCGTCTTCAATAACAGGCCCTGGATCTTCATGTGCAAGCGGATCAGATATATCATCCGCGGTACCATAAATCTTTCGCTGCTCCAAAATGACATCAGTTTGTTTAGCAGTTCGGGCCCATGTGAAATCCCAACTCCACCCAGCAAAAAGGCGCCAGTCTGGGCTCATTGTTCCTTTCAACACTTCAGTTCCACAACCGATCGTCCAGCGACTCGCTTTTGAAGGACCACCACGAAGACCAAAAATAGCTTCAGCGGAAGAAATATCTTTGGCACTTTTATATTCTCCCAAATCAAGAGGATAGGCCCCATAAAACTCAGCAATCCAACTCAGCTTGCGATTCTTAACAAATTGCCGCTGGTAACCTGCAGAGACGAGCAACTGATCTTGCAAGGGAAAAACCGGAGCATCGATATAGGGTTCCCCTGGAGATCGCCATCGATAACCAGCATTTAATGCCCAAGATGCGGCTTCATTACCACGATCATAAACAGCTTCAACAGTAATAATCGGTGCTTGTTTTGAACCCAAAAATCCATCTTGCCGCGTGTTTGGCAGGTCAATGGAAGTGACAACGGCTGCTCCCGAACCGTCTGTTTCACTTTCTCCTCGCCGCTGCAAAACGCATTTAAATTGATTGTGAATCAAAGTTACCCATCGTTGCGCCAGATAACTACGGTCGGAGTCAGGGTTAATGACATGGCTGATATGCATTGGTAAATTTAAGCCATACTCAAGATTAGAAGTAATTCCGTAAGCCACTCCAAAATCAGCGGCGGCGAGCTGATCTGTTATTTGGTGCTTATCCTGAGTGGAATTGGGAAGATCATAAGCAAAAAGGTTATTGCCACTCAAAGTGCCAAAGAGATGCATTCGCCATTTTTTTGCGCGAATGCTTTCTGTGGAATGAATAGTTATATAGTCGGTTTGAGCTGGCGAAGGAAAAAAGTTTTGGTAGCTCACACCAAGCACATTCGCCCATACTATGCAACTTTGCCCTAGAATGGCGGTTCCTAAGCTCACCGCCGAAAATAAACTCTTTTTCACCACCAATTCCCCCTACCTTAATAGCATTAAACGGCCTAACCATAAACCATTTACCAATACTACTGATCTATTTTAGTGTTAGTAACACTCAAGTCACCAAAAATTCGTCAGTGATTTGAAATTCTCTTCAAGGCTTTTTCTTCAGTTGAGTTTAAACGCCCCCCAACGCTTGCATGAATTTTGAAGAGAAGGGTTAGGAGCTTAGGTTGATACCATTTTCAGTTAGAAAGTAGACCAAGGCGCATAAGCTGACGACGCAGCCAACGACGGGCTACGAACTAAATGGAAATGGTATAACTTCTCCTGGGGAGACGACTAATGTCAAATTATGGAAAAAAATTCCTTTTCGTATCGCTTTTGACTTGGGGGCTACAATCAGCAGCCACCGAACCTAAGAAATGGATTGCCTCCATGTCTGAAGTTAGCGCCAATCTCGCACCATCTCAGTATGTGGTGAGCGCAATTACGGGTTCATCTCAAGTCATTGAAACAGAAAGCGACCTCGCATTTCCTATCGCAAAACTCTATACTTTTAAACTCTGCCTCACTCACCCTACTGATAAAACTCCGTACAAAGGCGCCACTCTTTCCATTGAGGGCAGTAGTGTATCGTTAAAGCCGCAAATCCTCGATGACGCCTGTATTTCATGGACTGAAAATATCAACTATCATTATACTTCGCCCGCTCGTTACGTCACCCTTCGACGCACACTTAATATAAACAAAATACCTATTATTGAAAGTATCCCCTTTCAGTTTGCCATCAATCCCTGGCTGCATGGCGAATCATCGAGCGCCAATGAAATTGCCGATTTTATAAAAATTAAGCCGCGCAAACCCGTTCCGCCTTCTGCAGCCCGCGCTGTACTCTCCGGAAAAGACAAAAAAAATCCCGAAGTACCTCTTATCGCCAACGATTCTCGAGTAAACTTTCAAGAGCTGGGTATTGATTCTAAGACGGGCGGACGTTTCCTTTTTGACTTTCGTGCCAATCCTCAAATTGAAGTTTATAATTCAGCTGGCCAACCAATTTATGTCAAATTGAGCCAAGGTGAGTTTGAATTTGAGGCCTATTTATTATCAACTCTCTTTGAGGGAGAAACTCAGATTCGACGGATTGTTAATCAGCAACCTTTAAAAGGGATGGCGCACCTTCGTGATGGAGCCCTCGCCTTTTTACAGGAAATCGCTCTTCCCTCCATACCAAGTAGAGGCCGTTTGGAACTTGCCGTTGTTCTCAAACCAAAACAAGATCGCCCTTTTATTCGCATTTTTAAGGGTATTTATATTTTGGGAGATTACACTGACCTCAAATCCAATCTTTATGCTCGCCCAAAAACCGGATTTACCAATGCCAACAAAGATTTTAACTTTGAAGACTATGTGGGCCTCAATAAACCAAAAGATCAGACTTACGCAACCACAACGACCGATGGCATGCGCCAGCTTAAATATGAATTTGAACCCTTGATGTTTAAGCTCACCCGAGTTGGCGAGGAAACCGCCACCTCACGACAAGTGTACTATCAAGTTAAAGCTTGTGTTCGAAATGGTACCGACAATACCCCACTCAGGGGCTACCACTTTACAATCACGAAAGCTCAAACAGATTCTCAAAATGACTTAACACCCTCGATTCGAACATCCGAATATGATAGCTGTATTTATTGGGATGACCGAATTGACCACAAATTCTATGCCCCCCAACGTTACTTTAAGGCTGAATACCGCATTCAAAACAAGGAACTGAGGCTTGATGAAACGCTCACAGCTTATGTAAATCCATGGGATATCATACTTAGCCGCGATAGTCGCACTATCGAGCCAGAGGAGATTAATCGCGAATTTCAATCCGCTAAAAATCCGGCACAACTTTTTATTCCTTCTTATAAAATTCAAACACGCACTATAACCTATGGAGTCGACGAATTATTACGCCTTAGAATTAATAAACAAGTTCACCTAATACTTGAACCGACCGTTTTGAATTACTCGCATATCTCGAAGGGTATAGACTCCAGAGATTCCATTCGAGATGGAATTTGGAAAGTTCGCTGGGCCGTTCTGCATAATCGCTATGAATCCAAAGAAAATATCTTGAATGTTCTTAGCTGCGGAGAATTTTTAACCGTTGCAACCCAAGGAAGAATTGTGGCGCCTGTCACTATCGACTTTAATGACTTCAGATATATTGATTCTCGCAATTATTTGATGCTGGAGATTGCTCCAGTAAACCAAGACGCAATTGTTGCAGATACGACGCTTGGACTCATTCCCAAAGATCCGAACAGGAATTTCGCCACGACAGTGGATAATGAAAGCGGCCTGAAACCACAAACCTTCATTGGACCTTTGATAGCCGGCAGCGACGAAGAAGTCGGTTATTTGGTTCCAACTCCCCAAAACCCCGCCCTAGCGAATTTTCTACCAGAAACCGAGAGGGCCAAACTTTTACAGAGCGATACTGTTGCCTTTGAAAAAAATCTTCCGAATTGGGATGCTATACCTGCGACCCCAAAGGTTGAAGCCACAGTTTCAAAAGAGACACTCAGTCAATGGTTTAATAACATCTATTTAAACTCTAACTCTATTCGCTCGTGGAATCTTGATGAGCCCACGGAGCGAATAGCTCTGCGTCGCTCCATGGGGCCATCTGCCTACACCCTGAAAAATTTCTCGGAGGGCTATAAACGTGATTTATTTATGACGGACTTGTTAGTCCGAGCAATGCAAAGACATGAATTAACAGCCGAGTTGGAAGATCGGCTATGCTTCTACTTTTTTGATCAAAATCCCCAGCAACCAGTAGTGTTCAAATCTAAATTATTACCGTGGCGACGAAGCGATCGTTGGCTCAAAGCCTGCCTGAGAGCTGTTGGACAGCCTGAGAAATCCTTCTTCAGGGCGCAGCTGGAAACGCCCGTCGATTCGATCACTGATGTGCAATATGTTGGGAGCACCAGCTCAAGTTTAAGTGTAGGCGCAAGTTTTAGCGTAGCCAGCAGTGAATCAACCAGCACTTCCAACTCGGTCAGTGCATCGACTCAATTAGGCGTCAGCTTAAAACTGACTGACTTAATCTCGCTCGGAGGCAGCACGAGCTACAGCGTTTCGCGCAGCGAAAGTCAGGGCCAGGCTGCGGGAAACAGCCTTTCGCTTTCAAACGGAGTGGCGTTGAACATCCGAAAACTAATTCTAAACATTGCAGGGACTCACTCTCAACAATGTTTAACAGCAGAACTTAACCCATCCCTCTACTACAACGGAGAAAGCGCCTTGTTTTATGATCTCAAGGATGCGGTTAATAATGTTACTCATCTCACCCAGTTTCTGACGCAAAAAGTCCGGCTGTGCTTTACTGATGAGCCTGTTAAAAAATTTAGAGTCCAAGAAAACTTTTATTTCGTGACACAAGATACTTCAAGTGTCGGGTTTCTGGATTCACCTGACCTCAGAAATCGCCCACTTCTTCTACAACTTCGCGGCCAAACCACTTACGAAAATTTCCTCAAGATTATAAATGCACGTTATACAGCACCTCAACAAACAAATACTATGGATATGCAAAACGCCACCCTGGATGATCGCGCATCACGAGCACTTCAACTGGCAGTCCCCTCATTTCCAGGAATACTTGTTGAGACGCTGAATCGATATTAGTGGCTCCGCGCTAGGAGGAATGAGTATAGTCTAAGGAAATAGACCTTGACGTTTTTATTTGGAAGCGGTCTCATGGGCCCCATGAAGACAATATCTGAATTTGGGTCCGGTGATGTTTTAGTTTTATTTGGAGAACTTTTTCAGCGGGGTTACGCCAATGGGCTTGTGGAAAGTGCCCAGGAAAAAGGAATGACAATTGTTCGTTCAACCGTGGGCCGCCGAGATGACAATCATCAACTGCGCCCACTCAATGACGAAGAAGGCAAAAACTTTTCGGCCCCGTGGATCAATATTCCCTTAGAATGTGGCTTTGATTTTGAACCTGGCCTACAGGGGCAGACGCCCATTGACCTCTGTAAGTCTATTGGCCTTAAAGAAGGCATCAATGGAAAACTGAATTTAGCCTCGATTCAGGAATCACAAAATCGAGGGCGCGAAAGATTTCGTCAACAAGTTAAGGATTGGGTTCAGGCCCTTAAACCACAAATTCCCCCAGGCAAAAAAATCTTAATTGCACATTTAATGGCTGGTGGAGTTCCTCGGTCTAAGATTGTCTTAAGTTTGATGAATCGAGTTTTTAAAGGAACCGGCGATCGTTTTTTAGCTTCAAGAGATTTTTGGAACTCTGATATTGGCAAGCTCTGCCAATTAAGTTTCCAAGAAGTGACCGCCGAGAGTTTTAACATTTTGATTGAAGAAACTGCCGAGCTTCGCGTTTCGCAAGAACAAACCAAGGGATTAGTCCATTACTCGGCTTACGGGTATCATGGAACCCACATTTATTTTGACCATAAATTAGAATGGTTTAGCTACACTCCCTACCTTCAGGGCTTTGCCAAAAAGAAACTTGAAGAGTATGCCCAGCACCATTGGAGCCAAGGCGTAAACGCCACGGTTTATAATTGTCCGGAAATCCTAACGAACTCCAGTGGCATTTTTCCGGGAGTGGAGATATTTCTATACTCTATTTTATTTGAAATGCGCGCTCGTAAGATAAATAACCCTTATGTAAGTAAAATCTTGGATTTGGCTGAAAGTTGCCTAGCTCCTGAAGGTCTCGCCAAAGTTCATTCAATGATAGGAGATTATCTCAGTAATCCCCTCTTTAGAGCATCCCTTGATTTTGAAAATTGGCCTTCACATTCGAATAAAGAACTTATGGAGCTAATGCTCGATGTCTCGGACGGCCTCATTGCCCTTCACAAGGATTCCAGTCAGTTAATGACAATACAGTTAAGTGAATTGGTGATAAAAGCGAGTGGCGCCCTGATACTCCAAGATATGATTCAACCAAAACACCCTGTCGTATGGCTTGGCCATGATGCTATAATCAATTTTTTCGAAGCAGATAGAGATTGATGCTTTAGTTGATTTATGAAATCCTGGGAGTCATGAGCACAGTCAATGACGAATTTGTTGAGCGATATCAAAAAATGTGGGACTCCGACCAAACGTCCAGAGTGTTTGCTCCCCTCGCCGAAGCCTACCGTCGCAGCGGCAATCTACAAAGAGCACTCCAGACTTGCCGCCAAGGATTGAATCTCCATCCAACCTTTGCTGGCGGCTGGTTTCAACTCGCAAAAATATACATTGATCGCAAGGAAAGCGTCAAAGCCATTGAAGCTCTCAAAAAAGCGGTAGCACTAGCGCCTGAAAACTTTCAAGCCCATAATTTATTGGCCGATCTGTATTTATCATTACGGCAACCTAAAGAAGCTCTGAAGTCCTTTAAAATGATACTCCTACTGAATCCCAACGATACACGCGCGAAACGAACCATTGAGCGTCTGGAAAGCTTAACGGCCGATGAATACGATGCTGATTCTTTTCAAATTGGGGCGCCTGATACGCTCTCATCTTTACAAGAAAAAGAAGATTCCATCAGCGATTTTGAAGAAGAGCAGGAAAACCCTGAAGCTTATTCTGTTAAAAAAAATCAAATGGAAAACAAGGCGATTGAGCAAACTGTAACCCTTGTAGATGCCTTGTTGGTGCGAAATGAGTTTACGAAAGCTAAAGCAGTCCTCATAAAGGCCATCAGTCGTTTTGGCCGTTCGCCCGAACTCGAGACCCGTCTCAATGTTATTGAACTACAAAGGGAAAAGTCTTTAGAAAATGAAAGCCCTGAGATTATTCAACCTGTACCACCCCGACCAGAAAGAATTAGACGTTTAAAAATTCAAAAGCTTCAAAAACTTTTGGCTAGATTTACAGGTAACGAATTCATAGGATGAAAAATCAATACTTACAGGAAATTAAGGGTAGAGCCAAAAAAAGCATTCGAGAGGGACATCGAAATCTTCTCGTCTTTGATTTAGATTCCACCTTGTATGATGTAAGTCCTCGGACTCAAAAAATCCTAGTCGACTTTGCAAATGAACCTCATAATAAATCTCAGTTTCCCCAAGAGACTGAACTTATGAAAGCAATTAATGTAAATCCATCTGATTGGGGAGTCCGTACTTCTGTCGAACGACTGCCTTTTATATCACCGCCACCCAATGAATTCCTACTGGGGATAAAGAACTATTGGATGGAACGTTTTTTTGATAACTCCTACTTGCATCATGATACTCCCTACAGTGGTGCCGTAGATTTTGTGAAACACTTTGCTAGTAACCCTGGCAATGATATCGTTTATCTCACCGGTCGCGATATGAGGCGTATGCTTTTGGGCACGGAAAAAAGTTTAGCTCAACACGGATTTCCCCTCCCTGGCAAAAATGTCAGACTCGCAATGAAGCCCAATGGAGATATTTCTGACACTGAATTTAAATTCCAATGGTTTAGTAAAATTGAATCTTTGAATTATGCTCATATTTGGTTTTTTGAAAACGAGCCGACCAACATAGAGAGAGTGGCCTCCGAGCATTCTACGGTTGAAATAGTGTTTTTTGATAGTACCCACTCGGGAAAATTGGCTTCACCAACGCATTTTCCCACGATTTCCGATTATTTATAACTCTTCAGGCGAGGCAAGAGTCTTTAGTGACTCATCGAGCCTCTCCTGCTCTTCACCACTTAATTTTGCTCTAGCCTGTTTGAAGACATCGATCCCTGCAAAACCAATGATATGCTCATAAATAGACAATTCCGGATCAATTTGGTGATAACAGAGAACTTTTTTAATCAGTCTCAACATTAAATTCACATCTTTTCTCACTTGCGATGATTTCGCATCTGGAATAATTTGGTCAGCCAACTCATCTAAATAACTATTATTTAACGCCACAGTTCGTTTTTCTTCACAAATGAAAGAGTCTGCCGCCTGCCCATTCGCCGCTGCAAAGGAAACTAAAGGTCCAGCCTCAAGGACAATTAAAAGAACAAATACTATTTTCATTCTGGGCCTCCGGGCTTTATATAGATTCCAACCAACACTCTAGTTCTCTTACGGGTAAGTTCGTAGGGAGTGAAAAAATCTCGCAAGTAGCCTGTCTTGGTTTTAATGGCTATGTCACCGTAACATTTGGACGCGGGAAGAATTTGGCCATGGTTCGCGCACTTGTACACTAAAACTGCCCCTTCTGGAGCAGTTTGCTCGGATCGATATTGTCCTGAGACTCCATACTTGGAGTCCATAAGATTAATAAATCCTCGCTTTTCTAACTGAGGTCCAGCTGTTCCTGCTCCAACTGGCGCATTTAGCCAGTATTCATCGGTCAAGTCCCCAGTTTGACCTCCACAAAATCTACTCACGAGCTTAGTGTTGGCGGCCAATCGACCATTGCCCCATCTCGTCTGATTATAATATTTGAGCCTCGAGTAATCATTACTCAAGGCCGCCTTCACAAATTTGTAACAATCCGTGGCAGGCCGCCTCATCAACTTTATCAAAGCTATTGGATCAACAGAGTCGAAATCCTGAAAATTATTGGTGAGCGATCTAAGCCGATCATAATCTTGACTTGTCTCAGGAGGAACGAGTGATAAAAAGCCCCGACGAATTGCGCCTTGGGCGCGTTCGGAATAGTCATCAATGATCTCCTGCATCGATTCTCGCAAATAACGACGAGAAGAAGGCCTATCATTGCCTCGAGCCTCACATTGATATCGAGAAGCTCTCTCATGAGTTCGACGTCCTATGTGCGTTAACTCTTCCAACTCGCTGTGCTGCTGACACCGCCAACAGACTTCACCACCCGTAGCTTCAAGTCCACTTCCGTCATCATCCTCACCATCAGAACTGAGGTCTTCATTGCGTGTAGTTTGTTTTTTTTGCACAGGAAGAAACGAAAGATCCCAGCGAGATTTACCATTCCTGCCCCCCCGAGAAGGACGGCGTTCGTATTCTGGCTCTACGTCCTCAGGCTCGGAATCAACAGAACGACTCCGCTTGACAAGCCCCACCGATCCGCATTTACGATGGTACTCTTTGGGAAGACGAACTTCGACGTAGTTTTCATGAGCGTCTGAATCTCCCATTCGTTCCACATAAACATAGGGTGGCAAAACGCAGGATAATTCACCCTTTCGATTATAAAAGAATACCGATGAGCCCGCATTGCCAAAGTCTCCAAATACTTGGATCACCATAAACAAAAATAAAAGGATCGATATCTTTTGCATCACCTATTTTTATTTAGCAATACAGACGCCTGATTTTGAAGCGTCTCAGAATGATTTGAAAGGACTTTCAGGTAATTAGTGGTGAATCCTACCAATCAACTGGATAACAATTTTACAGTTAAGATAGCAGAAAAACCCCCTAATACTTTTTTAAGTCGCACCCCCTGGCATCAATCCTGCTTAATAGTATCAGTGAACAGTCTTCAGCGCGGGGGGAATGGAAATTACCTTTGGCGCTCCAGGGAGGTGTAAAATGAAAAAAACTCTATTCACAGCAGGACTTGCACTGCTAAATTTAATGCCGCAAACGGCAAATGCTAAGTCTATCAATATTAACCCCCTCATGACGGGACTAAACTCCTCTTATTTAGGACTGGAAGACGCAGCTTTAACCGACCAAGCCTTCTCGAATAAAAGAACTCCCGGGAGAATGTTTTTATACGCTACCTATCACTGGGATCATGAGCCCTGGGTTATCCTTTCTGACGATCGCCAAAAAGAAGTAGAGCCTGTCGTTTCTTCTATGCATACCATTGACTTGGGATTCAGTTGGCTCCTGGGAGATAATATGCAATTGAGCATTGACAGCTTTGGCTCTTTGGTTGGAGTTGCTCCGCAGTTTGGTGGCGAAAGCAACACCCATATCGGAGATGCACGAGTTCAATTTAAATATCGGTTCCTTACTGATACCTATTGGAGCATGGCCATTGCTCCTGAAATAACTATTCCTACTGGAGTTGAATACGTTGGTCATCGTTATGGAGCCAGCCTTTCGAATTCGAGCTTCGCCCCTGGCGCAAAACTGATTGGTGAATATCGAACCAGCGAAAATCAATGGACCTTCAATCTCGGATATACTTACTATGATCAAGCAGAATTTAAGTTTACGAATCAGAGCTATCCACGAATTGACGGTCGCTCACGTATTTTTCTTGGAACTGGCTGGCTTTATCGTCTTGGAAAGAACTGGGCGATGGATACCGAATTTTCTACCCAAATGCCAACTGGGATGAATCATTTCACACCCCCAGGTTTACTGACACTGGGCGGACGATACCAGCCCGGAAAGACAATCTCTTGGCACTTTGGCGCGGGAACAGGTTCTCTGGGCACCCCAGGAGGTAATGATCCAGTGATCTATGCAGGCATTAAAGTTCCAATGTTTGGTTCGAAAACAGAAGATTCCGAATCCGGAAACTATAAGGACCCGCTCGTACAAGAAGCTTATAAGAAAAGCCTTGTTGATCACGCCAGCGATAGCACCAGAATGGATTTTAAAGAGATTGAACCTTACATCAACTCTAATCCCGTCGACACTGAAACTGGCAAAGCACTCTATACTCAGGATGAATTAACTAAAAAAGTTGTGTACAAAAAGGAACGTATCGTGGTTTTGGACGAAGTTGAATTTGACTTAAACATGTCACATTTGACTCCGCGAGGAAAACAAATCGTTCATCAAGTGGCAAAAGTGATTCTCAGCCATAAAGATGATATCAAGCATGTTAATGTTGATGGCCATACCGACCATTTAGGAAATAACCGAATTAACGACCCGCTTTCACAGGCTAGAGCCGAAACTGTCGTTAATGAACTCGCAGCTCAAGGTGTTCCTAGCTATCTATTAACTCCAAAAGGATTTGGTTCACACAAACCTTTGTATAACTTTAACACTTCCCCTCGTAATTTGTGGGAAAGGAATCGCCGGGTAGAATTCAATATCACCCAGCTTGAGTAGTGATAGATAGATTCTGCTGAAGAAGAACCATGGGTTGAATAAAACGAGCGGTATTGAACTAGAAGTCGGCAATCTGATCCACCAACTCAGGCTGATCAATAAACGGATTACGATTACCTTGGGCTTCTGATATCATTTGATGATGGCTAACTTCAGCTTGATCTACTGGATCTTCATAATGCCATTTTCTCAAGAATCCTTCTTCATCATTGTCGATGTGAATTCTGTAACGAGTTGAAAAGTAGAATAATGCTCTAGCCACATTTCCACGATGTTCAATCGGCGGTTCAAAGCGATACCCAATAGCTGTATGAGCAAATCTAGAAACGGAACACTTCACCGGCTCAGTAGGACCAGCAAGTTCTGCAAACTTATGGTTTCCTCGCGTTGAATTCATTACTGAATCTGATGGAAACAAGTGGTGCAAATCAGACTTTTGCATTTCATTAGGAAACATTCCGGTGAATCGGCTTTGTGGCCAAGTGTGCTCTGTGTTTAACACTGTACCATCAGGTATCTGATCAGGTCCAATAGATGCGCCTCGACCAAAGTCAGTATTAGTAAAGTGCCTCAAACAGTAAACATCTTTGATGGCGTATTCACCGGAATAGTTTTCGAGATATACTCGACCAAGCAAAATTTGTCGCGCTTTCGTATATCCAAGAACTCGGTGATTTCTGGTCGTCATTTCAAAAAGTGAGTCCAGAATATCAGTTGTTTTTCCAAAAGATTGATACCCACTCGCAAATCCTCTATCTCCCATATAATAGGAAGATCCCCAAATAGGATTTTCAAAAGCTGCTGACATTGATCCCACAATACTTAAGCCTAGAATTAACCCGATGAAAAGACGCATGAATTCCTCCCCTAGTTGAAGACTTCTCAACCTCACCCCAAACCCGCGGGCACCCTCTCAAATTACAATAATCATGTCAAATGTGAATAATAATTTTTACAATGAGAATAGTAGCGTCAAAAAATCTCTTGGAACTTGAAATATAAATCATAGAGACGATTTCCTCTGCTTCGGAGCCTAAAAACTCGACTTCGCGGAGTAAGAATTTGCTCAAAATGCCCTTGAAATTTCAAGAAGATAGACCGATAGAAGGTTATATGTTTATCAACACTGACGCCCCTCACTCTTCCTTGAAACCGCTGAATTTTGTCCTGTGGTTTATTTTGGCTTTTCAAGCAGGAACCATCAATGTAGGAGGGTACTTGTCGTGTCATCGATTTGTGACTCATGTCACTGGGTTCGCCACCCATTTTGGCGTGGATCTCGCATCTGGACTGTTTCTTGAAGCACTATCAATGCTCATGGTTCCCAGTTCTTTTCTGTTGGGATGCATGACTTCGGCGTTGCTCATTGATCGACGAAAACACCTAAAAAAGTTTCCTTATTATATGCATAGCTTTCTATTTTCAGGCACTATGTTTTTGTTAATTACTCTTATAGGCCTGACAGGCCTGTTGGGGGCCTTCGGAGATCCTCGCAATGGAGCGATTGCTTTTATTTTGCTTTCTACTTTATCGTTTCTCAGTGGCCTCCAAAATAGTATGATTAGCTTAGCCTCCGGATTATTAGTCAGAACTACGCATCTCACTGGAATTACAACAGACCTTGGAGTTGGCCTCATGAGAATGTTCTATCCTAATATCGAAACGAGCCAACGAAAGATCGAACTAAAAATGAATCTTTTGCGACTTGGAACTATTCTTGCGTTCATTCTCGGCTCGATGATGGCGGGGGTTATTTTTACCGCCATGAAATTTGCGGGCTTTTTAATACCCTCCTTTATTTCCCTTTATTTGGCATATTATAGTTGGCAACATCATCAGAGAATTATTTCCAAGCGTCGTTCGGGAGTTGCCGCATGACTTGGGAGATCATTCAAGATCATCTCATTCAACTTATAGGTGGCATGTCCCTTTTTCTACTCGGCATGACGATGGCAAGCCAATCCCTCGAAAAACTAATGGCTCGTAAAATTAGCCAAATTTTAAATAAGCTCTCACAAAGTCCTTTAATTGCCATCTTTGTAGGAATTCTCCTCACAACGCTTCTTCAGAGTTCGGGAGCGGTTACCAGTATGCTCGTGGGACTTGGCTCCGCGAGAGTCATAACCCTGCAGCAAGTGATGGGCGTTATTATTGGTACAGCTATTGGTTCAACACTCACTGTGCAATTAATCAGCTTCAATCTAAACCAATATGGTTTACCCGTATTCAGCATAGCGTTTCTGGTTTATTTTTTGACTAAAAAGAACAGCGTGAAAAGTTTCGCCCAGGTGTTTATGGGATTTGGATTAATCTTTTTTGGATTAACCATGATGAGTAGTGCGGCCCATTATTTTGCCTCACTCCCAGAACTCTCATCCACATTTCAGAAGCTCCGCAGTCACCCCATCATTTCAATATTACTCTCAATGGTTTTTTGTGGTTTAATTCACTCCAGTGCGGTCACTATAGGTTTAGCGATGAGTTTGGCCACTGCCGGCGTGATCTCTGTTGGTGATGCTTTGTTTTGGGTCTATGGAGCAAACATTGGCACAACCTCCACCGCTATTATGGCTGCGGCCAATAGCAATCATATTGGTAAACAAGTCGCTTGGGCACATTTTCTCTATAAGATGGCCAGCGTACTTCTCTTTTATCCATTCTCTGACTTTTTTGTGGCCCAAGTTGAAGCACTGCAAACTTCTTCATCGCGATCAATCGCAAATACCCATTTCTTCTTTAATCTAATTTCCGCGGGCGCCTTCTATCCGTTTATCAAATGGGGAGCGGCCATGATGGAAAAACTTTTTCCAAAGAACGTGTCAGAAGAATTTGGGACAGAGTTTTTAAAATTGAATAATTATAAGTCCTCGTCTTTGGCGATTTCCTACGGAGAAAGGGAAATCATGCGTGTAGCCGATATCGTGCTAAGCATGATTAAAGACTCCATCAAACTCTTTAACAATTATAATATTCCTCTCGTGGACAGTATTCGCGATCGTGATAATAAAGTTGATTTTCTTTATCGAGAAATCAAAATGTTTCTCTTAGAACACGCCAATCGCAGTTCCACTGAGGTGAATCAACGAATCATGGATATGATCATGTTCCTTAGCGATCTTGAAAGAGGCGCCGACTCCATTGATATCAACTTAATTACTTTAGCGTCCAAGAAATCTGCACTCAAACTTGAGTTTTCTCATGTTGGCTGGGATGAATTGAAAACCATGCATGAGCAAGTCATGAAAGTAGCCGCCATGGCCATAAATGCATTCCATACCCGAGAACTTTGCGAAGAAGCTATTCGACTCAAACGCGACCTTGCCAAAATCGAAATGAATTTGCGCGAAAATCACATCGGACGTCTCAACCGAGGGGTCAGGGATTCTATCAACACAAGTTCGATTCACTTAGATGTTTTAAGCGAATACCGTCGGATCGTGAGTTTGCTGGTATCCCATGCCTATAAAGGAGATTCAAACTCTAGTACAGGCCACTCCGATCCAATGCCTATGAAATAATATTTAGGATCTTTATTTTTTTAGATTTTGCTGAAAAAGTGCCAAATTCAAGGCGGCAAGCTTCAAATCGAATGAAGCGTAGTTCCTCTCTAACCCTATATCGCATCTTTACGCAAGGTTGTGCATTGTATTTCCTTCGTATTTGCTCGGTGATCGGAACCCCATCATCTATGGAGATTAACACACAAACCTAAGAGCTAGTTTTTATTGATGCTCGTTTTTGTCTCAGAAGAAATCTTATCTTCTTTCCTTCGCGCCAATATGTTACCTGAAAGGCAGGGTCTATCTTAAATCTTTTAACCTATATCTTAACCGAGGAGTAACCAATGAAAGCATTATTACTATTACTTGCTGCAGGAGTTTCAATTGCAAATATCAACTCTGCCAAGGCTTGTTCTTATTATATCGATCAAGTGAAAAAAACAGCTGAACTTGAAAAAGTGGCGTTAGCCACCCTCGAAGGCTCCACAATTTTGTCTTCGACCGTAAATAGTTTTTCATTTTTTGAAAGCAAACCAACACCGATGTGTCCAGAAGAACTGACGTACAATGCCACCTTTGCCGTAAACTACAATGACGGCCTAAATAATTGCATTGCGGAGTTAAAAATTAAGAAAGTGGAGTCTTGGAGTGCTCTTGACGAGGACAACTATACCGTCTCAGGTAGAAAAGCCGCCCTTTGTAAGAAACCCTAGTCAAATCAGAATCGGGATTACAGCTCTGTAATCCCGAACATCTCTATTTCTTGAACGCCACTACTACCGCTAAAAAAATCAAAGACATCGATATAAGATAACGCCAGGTTGGCTGCTCACCAAGACCTAGCCAAGCAAAAACCATAAAGACAACCAAGGTGATACTCTCTTGCATGATCTTCAGCTGGTAGGCCGAAAGATCACCGTAGCCCACTCGGTTGGCCGGCACTTGCAAAGCATATTCAGGAAGAGCTAATAACCAACTCGCAAGGATGGCCCAAACCAGTGACGACCCTTTGAACTTTAAATGGCCATACCAGGCTACCGTCATAAAACAATTGCTGCACACAAGTAAAAAAAGTGTTTTTACCCAGTTCGGAAATTCCATGAATTAGATCCTTTCAATATTGTTCCATTGACAGCATATGCTATCGTCTCCCTAAAATAAATAGGGTCTATTCGGTATATTGCAAAAAAAGTTTTGCCGTGTTTTGTAAACAAGGTTTGTTAATCCTACTATCGCTCACACTCACAAAATCCATTTTTTTCTGATAAATACCATTATCAAGATTTAATTGTCGGCGAAAGGGTCGCTGGGCTTGCCGGCGCTTATATCTCGATGGCTGATGACCTAAGCGGTCTCTATCATAGCCCCGCGGGCATCATATATAATGCTGGCAGCACGTTCGCTAAGCCAGGCAGCCGCTTTACTCTTTGCACCCAGCCTTCTCATGGTGAGGGCAAAGGCCAAATTTTATCTGGCCAAGCAACACAACAAAATATTGAAGCCAACACCGCCGCATTGTATATCACTGCGAGCTATCTATTATAGTTTGGCAAGGAGAAGATTTTATGTCGGTGCGTTCAACGGTGGTTTATCAAGGGGAAAAGTCCTGTGAAGTTTGTCATGAGCCTTCTGCTTCAACCTTTTTAACTGATGCCCCAAAAGATAATAACGGGCTGGGACGTTGGTTTTCACCAACTGACTTGGTCGGAGCCAGCATGGGTTCTTGTATGATGACGATCATGGCAATGGCAGCTGAAAAAAATGGAATTGATCTTAAAGGCTCCAAAGTGACTGTCGATAAAGAAATGCGCTCCAGCCCCAGACGCATTGGCAAACTCACTGTTAATTTTTATTTGCCAAATATTGATGAGAGTCGTCGCGCAAACCTAGAAAGTGCCGCACTCACCTGCCCTGTGAAACATAGTTTGCACCCTGAAGTTGAAGTGCCGGTGCACTTTCACTGGAATGCCATTTAAAGAAATGTGAATTGGTGCTGATTATTGGTTTTGTTCAGCACCATGTTGTTGTGGGTCGGTGCACGCGTTTCCATAGGCATTGTTAACAATAAACTCAAGTCTGCCATCTTCATACATCACGATTTTACCAAACTTGCAGCTCTGAAAAGCGTGAGCGTTTACAGTGATGGGGTAGTTTAGCGCATCGCCTAAATGCATAAACATATTAGGATCATTGCTAAGAGTAGAACTTGTTTCATCGATCACGATGGAAGGACCATGCGTAGCAAGTATTTTATTGGCATTTGCCATTTGAACGGCGGCTTGATCCGCATACACAAGAGGAGATAGAAGAAGCAAAACACCGAGTAATATTTTGGGGGTTTGATTCAGTAGTTTCATCTTGTACCTCCTTCAGCTGCGAGCAGCCTACTTACATACTCAATAGTGCAAAGGACTTGCCAACATCACTCTCATAAATTGTCTTTGAGTATATCACTTTGAGAATCGATTGTTTCAATTTGAGAAAGGAACACTTTTGGCCGGCCCTGTTCAGACTGACGGCGCCTCTCCGGGCATGGCTATTTAACTCAGAGATTCTGCTATCTAAGTCTCCAATGGAGGTTGCAACAAAACCTGTATTTGACGTTCCGCTAATACCCGAAAAGGTCTTTGTGAAGAAGTCAGATAATGCTTCCCCGGGAGTTGTCGCATTGAAAACCTGAACACCCTTTTTTAAAGCCTGCTGCGAAAATGTTGCGGTTGTAGGACTAGGCATGATTTCTTTAACTGCTGGTAAAATCAAAGGTAGTATCGTAACTTTAGGATTGGATGAACCATCATTTTTCTTTTTTTCGCATCCTATCGAAACAAATGTTAAAAATACTGCGGCTAAGCAAACTTTTATTTAAAATACATAACTTCTCCTGTTTTGTATTTTTAAATTTTGCGCCATGAACAGCTTCCTCTCATGGCCAGTTCGACATATACCCAAATTTACAAACAAAAGCACAACCTTGAGTTCATTCATTAAAAATCTCCCAAAAAATTGAGCTCCTAATTGCAAAAGTTGGGACTTCCCAAAACCTAACAAACGGGGTAATAAAGGCGCCTTGTTAGAAAGAAGGGCACCGTGGAAGAACGATTAATAAATATCGAAATCAAATTGGCCAACCAAGAACACTTAATTGACCAGCTGAATATCATTATCTACGAGCAACAAACGAAAATTGATCGGCTCGAACGAGTTGTAAAAGAACTTGAAAAAGCGGCTATCTTAGACGTGGGTCAACACAATGTTAAGCCACCACACTACTAACGCAATATAATCGCTTCCACTTTTTCAACTGAGGATTGAACCTGTGCCAATCGGTCAGGGGAGCCCTCCCAAAGATCGATCACTTTTACCAAAATCAGCAGAATGCCCACAAGCACCAGAAAAACTCCAACACTCACATAAGCCAAAGCCAACTCGCGAACACCACAGGCCATTCCCGCTAAGATCGCAAAAATCATCGCAGAACCGAGCGCCTTGCTATCCAACTTCACGCGAAAACGAACCACTGCTATCGCAGCCACAATGGCAAAAGCACGAAGAATCGAATTATTAATTAAAATCATCAATCCAGTGAGCCCCACTGTTAAAAACATCAAATTCATGGAACCAAAAATATCTTTCGAGGGATCAAGTAAAGTAACCGTTGGCCCAGCTGCCCTCTTATCCAAGTAGCGGCCAATCACAAAAGTAGCCATCGCCAAAACAAACCCAAGTGCAATTGAATGACCCAAAACCTGTATGATCTCCTCAATGGGAAGACTCACAACCGCATTTTCATTGGAACTCATGGCTTTTAATAGACTGCCAGTGAACATGGCTCCCCCTTCACTTCAGTTGATGTTTTCGCGTATTCTAGACGTGCTCGCAACAGGCTGTGTTCCTGAACCTTTTCCGACTTCACGCTAGCAATTGCCTGCCCCATTCCCCAACAATATTTGGAAAAGGATGACTGGATGATGGAATGGCGAACCATAAACTCATCAAACCATTCAGGATGCTGGCCACTGTGTTTAATTTCCACCAGACAGTTTTCTTGATTATCAAAAATTCGCTGCATTTGCAGAGCTTGTTCCCAAAGCGGGGCTTTTTTAATGTTATCAGCAACTTCGTTCGAGAGCTCTCCTAATGGCAGCGTTTTAATTCCACGATCAATGGTCACTCGCAAATCACCTTTTTCGAAAGCTGTTCGGTGGTATTCCACAATAAGCTTTGGACGAGCCTCCAAACGCTGAACCAACTGATTCACCTCATTCACTCGCTTTAGCAGGGATTCCTTTTTCATTGAGGAATTGAGACTAAATAGTTCAGGCGTGACTTCAATCTCAATCCCCGCCATCAGTTGCTCAAAACCCACCCGACTGAGCAAGAAACGCTGTTTAGAACTGGTTCCATGAATTTTGAATTTACATTCTACAAAAACAACTTTGTCGTCCCAAACCCCATTGACACGATAACGACGAATGCGAATTTTAAATCGTTTGTCGAACTTTTCAAAATGCTGCTGAAAACACTCCACATTCTGAGAATCAAAATAAATGGATTGATTGCCGGTATCATCGGAACCTTCAGCAGCCTCGGAACCATAACTTCGCTGAAGATGCTCTCCTAACAAACTCACAAATTGGGGTAATAATTCTTTAGGCAAAACAAATTTATCTTCGATGCGCGAAAAACTGTTTACAATCACATTGGCTTTTGAAGACTCTTGATTCATCACCTTCTCCCCTACTCACCGGATTCAAACGCGGCCTGAATTGCCTGAAGATCTTTAACATCAAGTCTGAAGACCTTGACAGCCTTCTCATCCTCGATTTTCCCCACAAAGTAAAGTGAAGAATTCTCAGTGTATGCAGCTGTCGGGTGTTTTGCTGATTTCAACTTTTTTCCTCCCACACTCATCTGAAGTTTAAAAACACGATCAGGAATATCGAGCGCGCGAACACCGATAAACTTATTGCCATTCGCAGTTTCTTGCCCATGAAAGAAAACTAACTTCAACGACTGATGTTCGGTGGGATGTTTTTCGTAGATGTATTCAGTCGTCAATGAAGTCGATAAAGTCAATAAGACCCTTTTCGCCCCCGTCGTTGGCTCACCTTCTGAGGCAAGTTGATAGTACCCCAGCTGCGAACGTTCCTGCTTTTCTATAATCTCTTGATAGTGAAAATGCAACCGTGTTCCGTCAGGACTAAATGTGGGATGCTTATCCGATTAGGTACCCAAATTGTGAGTCAAACCACTTTGCAGGTCATAAAGAAAAAGCCCCCCCATTGGAATCCTTATTCTCTAAATTAAAGTTCAAGATGTTCCCATCAGGAGAGAGGCGTGGGCGCTCTATTACTACTCCCGTCTTGATGCCAAAATGGCTATGATCAAATTCTTGGATTTTTTTGCCAGCCGAATAGAGGCTCACCGTCGAATGATATCCTGATGGTTCCCAATCGCGATGGATGAGAAACCCCGCTGTCGTCCATAAAATGGCTCCTGGACGGTATTCCAGCTCATCTGTCACCAAAATGTTTTGGGGACCAAAAGAACACTTTGTGAAAAAGCCCAGAAAGTTGGATTTGGCCTTTTTGACGAAGAAAAAAATTCACTGGATCCTGATTTTTCTGCCGGATAGCATTTGAAAAGCTCTTTTGTTCAACCTAGACTGGAGATCCAAATACCTAAACAAAACTCATTGGGTGTCAAAGATGGTGAAGTACAAAGATCAGCTGATTACATGGTACGAAAAAAACGAAAAACAGGCGGATTTGGCTTTCTTCATAGGTGGGTTTATCTTTGATGTATTAACCTTGTCCGATATAGACGATACCTTTAGTTTGATTCAGCAAGTGGTTTATTTATTTATAACCGCATGGATTTTGTATTTTGAATTTCTCGTCAAATACGACCTTGCAAAAGTGCCGAGTTGGTTGGATAAAATTTGGGACTACCGCCGCCCCTTCTTTCATTTTTTTCTGGGTAGTCTTTTGAGTATATACTCGTTGTTTTTTCTCAAAAGCAGTTCGTTTTTCTCCTCTTTGATTTTTGTTCTTATGCTTGTAGCGATCATGATTGGCAAGGAACTCAAGGCTGTACAAGAACGAGAGGTCAATGTGAAAGTGAGTTTGCACGTTCTGTGCTTATTTTGCTTTTTCTCGATAGTTTTTTCTATCGTGTTGGGCTTCGTTGGTTATATTCCCTTCACTCTTTCACTTCTCACTGTGGCAGGAATCATTTGGGGTATCTATCAACACGTAAAAAAGAAAATGCCCACACACAAAACTATTCTATCACAGTTTTTAGTTCCCGGTTACTCAGTCCTAGGACTCATATTGCTGTGTTATCTGATGGGTTGGATTCCCCCTGTTCCTCTCTCAATACAAAGCATGGGGATTTATCATAAAATCGAGAAGGTCGGCTCTCAATACGTTCTCCATCACGAACGGCCAGGCTGGAAGTTTTGGCATTCGGGTGATCAGGATTTCCAAACACAGCCTGGAGATAGAGTTTACTTCTTTGCCAGAATTTATTCACCCGCCCGATTTAGTGATTCAGTTTACCTGCACTGGTATTATGATGATCCTAAACGGGGCTGGATCAGCACGGATCGCTTACCCATGTCGATTGTGGGCGGAAGACGCGAGGGCTTTCGCGGTTATGCCGTGAAACAAAATTATTCGCCTGGTTCGTGGCGTGTGAGCGTGGAAACCACTGATAAACGCGAAATCGGCCGCATCTACTTTGATGTGGAGTTAGCGGCACCCACGGAAAACCGCATCTTCAATAAGGATGTATTTTAGTACCCAACCACAATGAGACCATTCACAGAAGGACTGCCGCACAAGACAGGACCCTAGAGTTTCGTATTTTGGTGAACTTGAGCGGAACATCTTTAAAGGTCACAGAGTTCACGTCCATAAGATACTCTTGAGTGAACTGCTCAATCCTTTGCAGCAGCTCCCTTACTCGCGGAAGAAATAAATTGGCTGTCTCTTGATGAAACCCAAAATGAAAAAAGATCGGTCGATCGCTCTCTGCATGAGCCATCACCAAGTCTTCAAAAATTTTATAGGCTACTTCACCTGTGATATAGTCCGCCAAGGCCACGTTGTCTGGAAACTCAGTGATAACACCGGATTTCGTTCTTATGAAATAAGGCTCATCTTTGAAGGGAGTCTGCTCCGGCCAAAGTTCCTGATTGATCTGAAATAAAGGTTGTTCAGTTCTGGCGACGCGCCCAACCACCTCAGGTGAAACAGCCGAACTATCAGTATGGATACCCTCTTCATGAAGGGCTTCTAAGACGGTCGGAGTGGCAATCCATCCTCCTGCTCGGAATGAATTAATCTCAGTGAAGCCATTTTTTTTGAGAATTTGCAAGCTGGTACGAATAATCTTTCGTAACTCATCCTTATTAAATAATGATAGTGGAACATCATGGCCGCGATCCCCATTGATCTCTTTGGATTGAGAATGCCCCCAATAAGTGAGGGAATCACGAAATTCAACACCTGAACGTTTTAACAAACTCTCAAAAGCATGAATGTGCAAACCAAACTCATCACCAGGACGAAACACAGAGCGAATCGACTTAGCTACCGCATCGGCATCAACACCCTCTTTGGTAAAGTAAGCGGCATTTAAAAAATGAACGATTTTAATCTCGGGATAGTCATTGCGGAATTGTTGAAAGGCTTCGAGATTCTGAGGCTCTAAGGAAAACCCTTCCCAGTCAACAGACATAATCAGATTCATACGCAATACTTTGCGTTCTTGAGCAAGAGTTAAGTTCGCTGACAACAAACCCGTCAAAAAAATCAAAATTCCAATTCGCATATCGTCCTTCCAATTTTGCAGTGATTTCCGCAGTCACTCCAATCGATCTACGACAGCCCAAAGCGAATGAGAATCAGTTTTTAACCTTCGGTAATAAATATGGTTTATGGGCAAAATAAGGCCAAGCCAGCAGATTTTACATTTTGTTTCTATAGGAAAAATTAGATTGTTCCGTCCCCAAGGGAGTGGGACGGAACAGAGGGGGAAGGGGGGACTCGATCGTTGTCGCTATCGAGTTTTTGGAATCAGTTGTTGATCGATAATCTGTTTGATCTCTTTCACAGATCTGGCGCCTTGCACTCTTTCAGTTCCTATTAGATAACTGGGGGTGCCTTTAAAGCCTAAATCAGCCGCTCTTTTTTGATTGCCTTCGATGATTTGAGTGACAGTCGGACTCTCCATGTCGACTTTCATTTTTTCAAGATCCACACCAATTTTTGCCGCAACTTCAAAAATAAAGGTCTCCCCTTCTTCAGAGAGCCGCTTTTGCTGAGCAAAAACTAGATCCCGCCAGCGTTGAGCGATGGTGGGATCTTGAAGGGCGATGGCGGTATGGGCTTTTGCGGCTATCAGGGAGTACTTATGAAAGGACAAGGGAAAATTTCGAAAAACAAATTTAATTTGTTCGCCATATTCTGCTGCAATAGATTTCATGGTATCGTTACCCTGGCTACAATAGGTACATTCGAAGTCTGCAAATTCCTCGATCACGAGGGGGGCATGGTTTTGCTCTACTGAACCCGCGGCTACTCCTAGTGAGCCAAATAAAAAGAGTGTCGTAAAAAATACTAGTATTGATTTCATTTTTCCTCCTGCTTTTGAATCTAGCGGAAGTCATTTTAGATTGTGTCAGCAGTTTGAAAAATCTTAGTCAATTCTTTGTGAACTTTTTGTTTCCAAAGCGCCTGCCGTACTCATGCTTTCAATAAAGTAACCAAGTGCCACTACCCAAACAAATGATTTAAAATCATGAAAGTCTGCGGGCACTTAAACTCAAGGCCTAGGGACGGAGTCCGATGCTCGATTTTCATTTTCCGATAGATACACAACTTCAAAAAGCAATACTGTTTGGGGCAATGTTTAAAAATGGAAATGCCAGACTCGAAGTCATTAAAAAAATATACTCCGTTTAAACAATTTTTGATTGCCGCTGCTTCAAAATACCAAGATCAAATATAAGCCATCTTACTAAAACTATTTTTTAGTTGATCAGGCCAAGTGATTGGCACAACCTTTGCTTAAATTTCTTATATCCTATTTAAGGAAGGCTGGAAGCATTTTATGTCCAAGTTTCTATCAGTAGCTAGCTTAATTTTGACATTCAATGTCACTGTCTGCAATTCGGCAATAGCAAACGCCAGCGATTTAGTTTTGCAGATTACTCTTAGAGAGAGTCCTCAAATTGATATAAGCAAGTTGATGGTTACTTATGAAGCTAACTGGGATTGGACCTTAAATTCTAAATGTGGAGTTTGGGGCTACAGATATCTTACTATTTTCCGAGAATGGCACGGGCTACACGACAACTTTCAACCATCAGTCAGTGTAAATGGTGATGTGGCTACTATCGTGCTCAAAGATAGCATTGAGAACAATGGCTGTACTTATGAACCTCAAGTAATAAGTGGAAGTTGGTTACCCGACAACTTCCATGGGTTTGGATCAAGTCAAGGAATCTATTTGCCTACCTATCCAGTTAAAGATCCGGGACAACATGTTTGGGGAGGAAATATACCTATCGCATGTACCATTCCTGATAAAAAGGATAATGAATTACATATTTGTGCAGCCAACGATTTTGCTATGCAAACATCCCACATTGTGTTCGCAACCATTAAGAGAAATTAAACCCGAGAAATTTTAGAAAGTTGTGGATGGTTGAAAAAGAGAACATAGAGGCAAAACTTCGTTGGAGGACCTAGGTGGGTACCTAGGGCGGAGTCCGAAGATCGATCCACTTAGCTTATCCACCCCCTACTTTTAAGCTTGTCCTAGCCTTTACTTTGAATGTCAAAACTCTTATGCGGATAAAACGTTCTTTTCTACTATGGCCGGTTGAGGCTACAGTTCACCTTTTCTGGAGGTGCCATAATCGAGAGTTTTATCTTGATAAGAAAAACATAAAAGAGCTCTATTTTAAGTGTCTTGCCGATGCTCTTGACTATAAATCGCTTGGGAAAAATTGTAAGATTCATGCTTTCTGCGCCATGGGAAACCATTTCCATCAGTGCGTCTCATACTTCAACGGTTCAACCAATCTTTCCAATTTTATGCGATACGCTCATTCGCTTTTCGGAGCCCGTTATAATAAACTTACAAAGAGGAGTGGAAAAGTTGCTGAAGGGCGCCCTAAAACCCCTAGGATTCAAGACCCAGAACATCAGATGCGTGTGCATTTTTACGTCGAGGCGAATCCCATCAGAGCCGGCATCAAGACTCTCAAAACCCTGTCTTCCTATATTTATTCAAGCTATCCCTTTTATGCATACGGCAAGAAAAGTGAATTTACTAAACTTTTATCCATTCCTGAGTGGTACTTGGCCTTGGGAAAAACGGCCACTGAAAGGCAACGAAAATACAGAACACTTTTTGCTAATTATTTGGGGGCGGACGAAATCAACGATCCCCAACAATTTCACCAGCGATTTATTGGTAATCTCTCTTGGATTGACCGAGTGACTTCCTTTCTATCTTCCGAACTCAAACGAACCGACGTCACAATCAACGATCTCAGAAAATTTGATAATGAGAGCAACACAAGTTAGAGACCTTCATTTCCTAAACACCATTAGAAAAATACTTTCATTTACAAAAAAGTAAATGGCACTGGCGCCGTCTACTTAAAATTTCTATTAAACCACTATCTACTGAATTGACGCATAAAGTTTGGCTCGAAATACCTCAATACTAGAGGCTCAAGCGAACTAACGAAAAAAAATAACCGCTAAAAAACTAGCTCATAACCTTTTTGTATAAAAAAATACCACATTAATGAAGAGCCTGCGACTAATCCTATAAAAACACAGTAAAACAGCTCCGTCCCCCAAGTCGCGTCCCCCAAGTCGCCCAAGTCGCAACTCTAGTAAAAAACTACACAGCACTTATGACCCGAGGTGACTTTCAAAACCGATCGATTCCAGCAGAAGCCCTTGATAACGAAACCTATTCCAATTTAAGGGTCATCTCTGAGAGCAATTTGATGAACGAAAGGATTACTAAACGATACTTACCAGTTTATAGCACCAGCGCCGGGCTTGTCGTCGAGTTTGATAAAGAGCCAAATGGCAATATTGATGGAACGGAAACGTTTCGCAAATATGGCACGTACGTTGTGGCGGAAATTTTTAACAAGATCGATAATAATAAAATATATGATAATTCTGAAGGCAAAATGCTGAGGTTCCGAAAAGGCCCTATCAGCTATTGTTATTATTTTAAGTTGATCTCCAAAAAATAATTCGTATTGTTATCGCTGAGTTTGCCACTTAGGCTTTCGTCGAGGTGCTTATTGAATCTCAGCCGTCCTTGGAGTTAGCGTTCCTCAGAATCAAAGATTGTTCACTTGCGTTAATGACGAAAGTCTCCTGTAACCAAGATTGTCATGGTCTTATTGGTGACTTAACATTGAGGGAACAAATGAGGAACTTATGGCTACATGGATCGTTGTCATTGAGTGGCTTGCCCGGGCAATATTAATGGGGTTGGTTGGTCTTTCAATTTGGTCAATCTCTATTATCATCGAGCGCCGCCGCTACTTTAAGAAATATTCAAATCAAGATCAAAACCCCAATCTCTTCGAGTGGATCGAGAAACAGCAAAGTCAGACCCTTAAAGACTGGGCCTTCAAGAACCAAGGACTACGTGCAGGCACAATTCGAACAATATTAAATCACCCCAAATTGGATCAGCCAGAATTGGTTGAGAAAGCTGTTTCAAGCTTTTGGGCTCGAGAGAGACTATCACTTGAAACTGGTTTGCCAATTCTAGGTACCCTTGGGTCGACGACGCCATTTGTTGGTTTGCTCGGAACCATCCTTGGAATCATTGTTTCATTCGGAGCTTTATCAGCAGGAATGATCGACTCCCAAAAAGTGATGTATTCCTTGGCCGAAGCTTTGATACTAACAGCAGTGGGACTTGGCGTTGCCATTCCAGCGGTTGTCGCATTTAATTTTTTTTCAAGACGCCTTTTCTCACTCTATAGAGAGAGTGAGGCCCTTCGTGATGCCCTTATTTCACAATTGACTGAGAGATAAACATGGCTGGTCAAGGTGGTTTTGATCCCAATGAAATCGGTGCAGGCATTAATGAAATCAATATTACGCCGTTTGTTGACGTTGTGTTGGTTCTATTAGTAATCTTTATCGTGACAGCCCCTATGATGATGAAAGATATCATCGGTCTGAATCTTCCGAAAACCACCTCTTCTGATAGTCAAAGTTTTTCGACCTTAGCCATTGCAGTAACTAAAAATGGTCAGTTCCTTTTAAACGGAGAATTGACGAATCCCGAAACTTTGTTAGTGCAGTGTCAAAAAGCATTTAGAGAGAACAATCAAATTCAAGCTATCCTTAGTGCCGATGTTGAAGCCCTTCATGGCGACGTGGTCAAAGTCATCGACCTTGTAAAGTCGGCTGGAATTTCACAATTTGCAATCCAAATAGAAAAGCAGACCAAATGACTTTACCGGCGTCTCCGTTGGTTCAGTCTCTATTAATTCATGGAATTCTAGGCGGCGTATTTCTTTTGACTCTTGTGATCCATAGGCCACCGATAAAAGTTAGTCCACCGCTCAAAGTCGAAATCAAAGAAGTGACCCTGCCTAAAGAAGCTCCCGAAGATATACCGATCGTTGTGACTACGACCCCTAAATTAACGAACACTAAAACGAACCCCATTGAACCCAAAAAGATATTTGGAATCAACAAAAACACTTTGACCAATGAAGGCAATGCTAGTGCCGTAGCAATCAAAGCTGGAAATACCATCGCCAAAGAAGTAGATCAAACACCTATGAGGCCCGAAGACGAAACGTCACTGCCTATCCCAGCTGAGGAGTACCTCATCAGCAATATGCCAAAGCTAAAAACAGACATTAAAATTCCCTACCCTCCTGAGGCCAGAAAAAACAACATCGAAGGTTTGGTCGTCTTAGAGATACTCATTGATGAAAATGGCAAGGTCCGTAGTGCCAATTTAATTGAAGGACCAGGGTTTGGGCTCAATGAGGCTGCATTAAAGTCCATTTACGACTTTGAATTTTCACCGGCAATGATAGATCAAAAACCAGTACCTGTTAAAATTAAATATGGTTATCGATTTATTCTAAACTAGTTTAATGATGTGAGGTTCCTAATGTCTACCCCTATCAAAAAAACAACTTCAAGTTTTACCACGTTCGGGAATGTTTTGATTTTTGGATCGCTAGTTTTTTATTCAATATGGAGCTCTGCCAACTGGGGAGGGCGACTTCTTGAGAAAGGCACTCGCCGTCCACTCAAAGACGTGAATCTTTTCATTTTACCTCAAAAATGGAGAGCGACGACAAATGATCAAGGTGTTTTCTTACTGAATGAAGATCCACAAGTTGAGAACGAAATCATTATCAATGTTTCTGGATATAAAAAGTACTCCCAAAAAATGACCCCTCAACAGTTAGAGCTTGGCCAAAGAAATGAACTGAATTTATTTATTGAGAAAGAATCTTACCAATATCTCGAGACCACCGTTACTGGCTTGCGAGAAAAGAAAGAAGCTCAGAAAACCTTGAAACAGGAGGAGTTTCTGACTGCTCCCGGCTCCGGAGGCGACCCAGTAAAAGCGGTTCAAAATTTGCCCGGGGTCAATAGAACGGCTGGTGGAGATGCAAGAGTAGTCATTCAGGGTTCTGAACCCGAAGACACTCGTTATAATATAGGTGGCCATGAGGTACCGCTTATTTTTCACTTTGGTGGAATCACGTCGGTGCTCATGCCGGAAGCTGTCGATAGCGTCGATTATTTCTCTGCGGGATATGACTCTCAATGGGGACGGGCTATCGGCGGGCATATTGGACTCAATGTGAGGAATCCAAAAACCGACAGGATTCACTCATTGGCTTTTATGGACTCATTTAACTCTGGAGGACTGGTCGAAGGTCCCATAAACGGAAAATCTTCTTTTTTGGTAACCGGTCGATACTCATACATTGGAACAGTATTGAAAGAGGTAATGAAAGATAACAAAGACTTTGACCTCACCATCGCACCTTCCTTCTATGATCTGGGGATATTGTATCGCAACGACCTCGATGAAAATAACGAGTTTAGACTCTTCAGCATTGCATCTCAAGATAAACTGGAATTCGTGCTTAATAAACCCATCGGAAATGATCCTAAATTAAGAGGCAATTTTTTTCAACAAACTCAGTTTCAAAGAATCATTCCACAATGGAAGCATACAATTGCTGCAGATACGAATCTAAATCTCTCGGCGGCCTACGGAAATAACGATATCTTAGCAGATATAGGAACAAATTATTTTTATTTAAAAAATAGAGCTCTTACCTCCAGAATGGAATATCGAAAACAAATAAACGCCACTTGGAATTTATCTGCAGGACTAGACACAATGGACGACTGGTTCGATGTACAGCTTCGACTTCCCTCTACATACTCTGAAGGGGGAATTGCCAACCCGCTTGCAACAGGAGAGGTCAAAGAAACAAAAGTCACAGGCCATGATAATTTATGGGGAGCATATTGGCGCAACGAATGGAAAACTTCGGAGGACGCTCCTACAACATGGATCCTACAAATTAGAATGGACCGTTTTTCTCCGACAAATGAAATATTGTCACAGCCTCGTCTTGCCATTCGGTACCAATGGAACCAAAATCTCTTATTAAAAGCAAGTTCAGGAGTTTATTACCAACTGCCCCAACCCCAGGAATACGACTCTTACTATGGCAATCCTGATTTAAAAACTGCAAAAGCACTTCATTATTTATTGGGGTTTGAAAATGACTTGCGCGAGGGTGGACAGAACGGATTGCAGATCAGCGGCGCCCTATTTTATAAGTCGCTGGATCGGCTTGTCATTCCGTCGTCACAGTTAGTGGAACGCAATGGAATTCGAACTTATGAAAACTATTCGAACCGAGGAAAAGGAAATGTTCAAGGTTTTGAATTTCAGGTGAAGTACAAAGATGAACGAGACATTCAGTGGGTAGGAACTTATACTTATATCCGTAGCAGACGTAAACAGCCCGGTTTACCCGAACTACCTTCGCAGTATGATCAAACTCATTCAGTGAATCTGCTATCAAGTTATCAGTGGGCGAATTGGCAACTTGGCTCTAGGCTTCGATTTGTAACGGGCACCCCATACACACCAATAGTAAGTGCAACCTTTGATGCTGACAATGATGTTTACATTCCTACGAGGGGCGAACTCTTTAGTGCAAGAAATTCAAATTTCTTGCAATTGGACGTGCGGGCCGATCGAAAATGGATCTACGACACATGGATATTTTCAGCTTACCTAGATATACAAAACATTACCAATACAAAAAACCAAGAGAGTCTCACCTATTCTTATGACTACTCTCAAGAGAAACCAATCACTGGCCTGCCCGTCCTACCCTCTGTGGGTGTGAAAGGAGAATTCTAATGAAAAAAATAAAATTCGCATTATTTGCTTTCAGCATTTTAGGTGCAGGCTGCGACAAAGATACCCTCCCCAAATATTCAACGCTCGACCGCCTAAGAATTCTTGCCATAGTAGCGGATACTCCAGAAATTCAAAATCCAAGCGCAGGTATCATTAACGTACAAGTTACTCCCTATATCAGTGATATCTCTGGTTCTGGCGACGTACAGTTAGAGCTACAGTCCTGTTTAGATCCGGGTGTAGAACTCGGTGCAAGTTCCACTTGTGAGAACTCACCAACGGCTTCGTCTATTCAAACAATTAGTGTATCAAGTACTTCAACGGTCACTGAAGGGCTTTTTGGAAATCCCGAACGCACAGGTTCACCCCAATCAGGAGCAATAGCCGTACCTCTTACAATACCCAATAATTTATTAGACTTGTTTCCTGCAAGCTATCAACACAACGGAGTGAGCTATATAATTACCTTAAAAGCCACATCTGGCTCAAAGAGCGTCTCCTCATTTCGACGTATCTTACATTCAAACAAGACGGCCAACACTAACCCCACCATTTCTGACATTAAAGTTGATGGAGTTATTGCATCGACCCGCCCTACCGAAGGGACAAAGCAGTTATTATTGGAAACTGCGAGCACTCCTGAGTCTTATCAGTTTTTAACTGGTGATGGGCAATATCGTTCAATGACAGAAAGCTATGAAGTCTCCTGGTTTGTCAGTGAAGGAGTGATCGAATCATCACGTTCAGATTCAAATACATCTACAGAATGGCAAGCTCCTGCATCCATTCTTAGTGCCACAACGAAACTGGTAATTGTTGGAGTGTTACGGGATGGTCGCGGAGGCCTTGCCGTAAAAGTCAGAAATCTTGCACCTTGATTGACAGCTTTATACCCGCAAGTCTCTATCGAAAGTCCAAC
This sequence comes from uncultured Pseudobdellovibrionaceae bacterium, assembly GCA_964648725.1. GTDB lineage: Bacteria > Bdellovibrionota > Bdellovibrionia > Bdellovibrionales > Bdellovibrionaceae > CAUJGP01. Next base: position 64,808 of record CAZYOE010000004.1, read on the forward strand.
TCAAAAAATTCGCGGCCCCCCAATATTCCCTGGTCATGGGAATAGACTATTTGATGAGAGTTTATGCAAGAGTCCGGAACTGGGTATTTAGGGACGGAGGCGGTAGATCCTGCGCCATGGGAGGCCTAGTTAGATAACCTTAAAGCGGTAACCAATACTGCGAACGGTTTCAATCAGAGTTTCAGAGGTCTTTTGACGAATTAACATCACGTGAGTGTCCACTGTTCTCGTCGTGGGAAACACATCATAACCCCAAACCTTATTGAGAAGCTCATCACGAGAGAAAACTCTCTCTGGGCTTTCAGCTAACAAGGTCAAGAGATCAAACTCCTTTTTCACCAAGTCCACTTTTTTACCACGAAAAACTACTTCATGTTTTAATTTATCAATGCGTAAATTTCCAACCTCAAGCGCACTGGGTTCAGAGGCGGGTTCTTGTCTTTTAACCGTGTGATTGCTCAGCACACTGTGTGTTCTGATGTGGGTTCGAATTCGTGCTAGTAGCTCGCGCGGCTCAAAGGGTTTTGTTAAATAATCACTGGCACCCATTTCCAGTGCTAGTACTTTATCAATTAGCTCCGAACGAGCTGTTAAAAAAATTATGGGCACTAGTGGGCCAAGCTTGCGGAAATGCGCTACAAGATCGAGGCCTTGCCCGTCGGGCAACATCCAATCAAGGATTATTAAGTCCACTGGCTGTTCCTGTTTTTCCATGGCACTCTTGGCATTAACGGCCAAGTCTATTTGATATCCTTCTCCCTGCAAATAATCGGACAACGACCGTTGGAGGCTTTCATCATCTTCCACTAATAGTAATCGCGCCATGAATCTTTCCTTTCAATCCAAGGATCGAAGCTCCAATGAAAAAGCGGTGGGATTCGATGAATAGCTCATACGACTTCCCCACTCTTCAACAATGTGCTTGGTAATATTTAAGCCGAGTCCCATGCCCTTGCTTCGCCCGCTTTTAACAAAGGGGTCAGTCATTTGTTCGAGTGATTCAAATTCACAGGTCCCCCGATCCTCAACCGTCACTTTTAAATCTTTCCCAACGCTATCGAGGTGGATCCGAACTGGAGCCTCACCATGCAAAACGGCATTCTGCACTAGATTATTCAGGGCAAACTTGAGCCAAAACAGATCGGCCTTGAAGGGCTGATCCTTATCGAGCAGCTGAACCTGAATATTTTTTTGCAGATCAGGATCGAGGTCACTGATGAAGTCGGTGATCCATTCGTTCACGGATGAAACTTCAGTAAAATGAAAATGAATTCTGTTTCCCTCGGCCTGTAAATACGTTTTGCTGACTTCAATGATTCTCTGCAATCGATATACATCCCGCGAAACAAGGGAGACTAAATCCTGAAATTCTTGGTTTTCGCAAGTAGAGGTTTGATGAAGCCGCTCTAGTTTCAGTAGCATTGATGCCACCGGCGTTCGAAATTCGTGACTGAGAACCTGCAGGGCTAACCTTTTTTTATTTTGTTCCTGCTGTTGATGGCGCACTCTGCGGATGTAGGACCAAAGATAAAGCATAAAGGATAGGCCCACCGCAAAGAGCAAAAGAAGTGAATAGCGAGAGAGGAAATTCAGGAAATGATTAGCACTGTAGGTCCAACAGGCATTTCCGACCTTGAGTAAACAAATTCCATCAGCTGATTCTCTCTCTAGCTCGTACTTCCCACCCAAGGAACGTAAGTACTCATTAACATCTGAAGTCCGGTACACCCAAAAACTCAAAGGCGAAAATCCCAACCGGGGGTGATCGCGTAAAAACAAATAGTCCCTGGTTAACATCAACTCGGAACCTTTGATCAAACCTCGCACTTCCCCTTCGGTGAGCTGGGCTAAAATTGAATAAACGGGATGCTGGATCTGATGAGACTCGATAATTCCTTTGAGTTCTGCGAGCGTAAAATAAGACAAATGCTGCTCAATCCATTTTTTATCACTGTAAGGTTTGAGGCCGGAATTTACGAGCCAAAGGGCATAGGAGCGACCATCTTCATCAATCAAGGGGCGAGTCGATAAGAATGAAGGAGCGGGACTAATTCCCGTGGCTAAGGCTTCTTTAAGAATGCGGGTTTTTTGCCGAGCTAAAGCTGATGCATTTCCAAAAATAATGTTTTCCGTGTCTTTTTCAAAGGGAACCACTGGTTCACTGCAGTTAACCTGCGCCACCTCTTGAAAATCAGTCGCGCCCTCCTCGCTTTCTGAATGAATCCAACAACTCAGTTTTTGACGTTTCCGCAACCGATTTTGAAGCTCCAACAAAGGATGCAAAACTTCTAATTTTCCGCTGGCACCATACATAGCATCCAAATCGAGTTCAACCACGGGCCGGTAGGTTTGTTGAAAGGATTTTAGAATTTCATCGGATTCTTCGACTTGGACCCAAGAGGTCAGCAAACTTTTTTGATAAAAGGAAAGCGTTACAAAACCACAGAGGGCAAAGACTATAAAAAGAATACCTAAAAGGATTTGTTGGTAACGCATCCGTAATTCCTTTGTGCTTTATTCTATAATGAAGGCGGTCTCCACCCTCCGAAGGCCTTTTCAATATCCTTGGCTGCAAGCAGGCTCAAAGAATCATTCCAGCGATTGGCAATGATCTGCACTCCCAAAGGCAGCGACTGGTTGTCAAATCCGGTGGGAGCCTCAGTGACTGGAAAATCCAAAGCATTCCAAATCGCAGAATAGGTAAAATCAATGGGTCTCAACTTGCCGCTGTAATGAAGAAACGCGGTTCTTGGATGAGGCGGCATGAGCATAATATTCTGACTTCCAAGAATTTCAGAAAAATAGTTTCTCAATCCAGCAATTTGATGCAACTGCTGACCCGGCTTAAAAAGGTTTTTAAAATATTTATCCCCCATCGCATAAACCAAAATGGGGAAGGTCATATCAGGTTTTCCCGTGAGCATTCGAAGAAAGGAGCGCCCCAATTCGGTGGCTTCACCCTGCCCTAAAGACTCATTAAAACTGGGCCCGTTGATCATCGCACAGGCTTCATTCCACAGGCTAAAAGCATCTCTAAAAAGATGCGAATCTATTTCCTCAATGATTGCACCTTGCTCTTCAAAGAATTTTGCGGCCCTCACAACGGAATTTTGCAAACTCTTATCGGTTGGATACGCCCAACGAATGTGAGGATCTTTCATGATAAAAACTTTGCGATCCCTCCAAGAGACTGGCGTAAAATCAAAATGATGTTCTTTGGTATCACGATCCAAGCCATCGGGTTTTGCCATGACCTTAAAGAGCTCAATTAGATCATCAGCAAATCGAGCCATCGGCCCAATCACAGTGAGCCTTGTGCCATCACCACTCAATTGTTCTTCGGTTCCTCGCACCAACGGATAATGCCCTGAAAAAGGAACGACAAAGCGCGAAGGTTTATGTCCAAAAAGGCCACAGAAGGCTGCAGGAATTCGAATGCTGCCGCCAATATCAGAACCAACTCCAAAGGCAGAGCCCATGGCTGTAATAATCGCCGCTTCACCGCCACTGCTCCCTCCTGGAGTACGTCGCAAATCATAGGGATTATTGGTAACACCGTAGATAACATTATAGGTTTCAAACCAGAGTCCCATCTCAGGAACATTAGTGACTCCTGCGAAGAGGGCGCCCTCTTTGATCAAACGATCGATTTGGGTGGCATTCACCTTCCCCCTGACACCCCGTCTTTTCTCAGTACCCAAAGTATGGGGCATGCCTTCCGCTTCAAAAAGTTCTTTGGCGGTAAATGGAAGTCCCGCCAATCGAGGCACCTCACCACCATCCTGAAGTTGCTTTTCGAGAGCTTTTGCTTCGAGAAAAGCCTGATCCCATCGATCCGCCACAATGGCGTTAATGGAAGGATTCACCTTATCGGCTTGCCTCCGATAAGCCCGAAAAATCTCGACGGGAGAAGCTTTCTTTAGCTTTAACAGCTCTCGAACTTCATGAATGCGCAAGACAGCAAAGGGATTCATCGAGTGCTGCCCCCGAAGGTCCACTCGCGAAAGCCAAGACCCTTGGCTTTTTCCAAATGAGATTCTTCAATCTCAAAAACATTGGCATCCCCTGTGGGAGAGCCACAAAGTTGAATGCGCATCAGCCCATCATTAAGGTGAGCCGAAGATAAAATTGGAATGTCTTTAAGTTCCTTTTGCATGTCTTCCAGGGGAATTCGCTTACCCATACCGCACTGAAGAGTGCCGTCATAGCGGTAAACTCTAACCGTCTTGGGTTTATTATCCTGCTTGGCCTGCAATTGTTCGATCTCCTTTAAACGACAATGGGTGCTCGTGCACCCAGTTATCAAAGATGTCCCCAACATTAAAATCGTTAAAAACGTTTTTATAAGAGCCATGGTAGATCTTCCCTTTCTTTATCCCAATGCGCTTTGATTTTGTAAAGAAGCGCATTATTTGATAGAAAGTAAAATTCGTTTTTATTTTCATCGACTGCAATCGGAGAGAAAATCCCGTGCCCTGGAGAGATATGGCCAAGTTCAGCCCCCGTATCCATATTAAGGAGTCTGAGTGCTCCTTGTGATTCGCCAATGGCTAAATAGTTTTTATAGACCATGGGACTTGTTGCAATTCCCTCGGACAACTTATACCGCCAAATAGGGCTTCCACTCTTTTTATCAATAGCTAAGACTTCACCTGCCGACGAACTATAAAATAGACGATCACCCTTGATCAGAACTTTTCCAAAGCCGCCTGGCTCTGACTTCCAAACTAACTCACCCGTTTGGAATTTCACGCAATAAAGGTGACTGTCATAACCGGTGACATAGACAAATTCGCCATCGACGACAGGCGTGCTGTCGATATCTCTGAAACGTTTGTTTTTATTGAGCAGAGTTTCCCATTTCATGCTTCCCGACTTGGCATCGAGAGCCACCAAATACCCATCACTAAATCCAAGCATCAAAACACCCTCAACGACCGTCGGGGAAGAAGCACCTCGAATGGAAAAACTTTGACTGTCAACGCGAGAGTAAATCCACATTTCGTGCCCATCACTGGCATCAATGGCATGAAGAACATTATTGCCAGTTAAAAAGTAAACAACTCCATCTTCAATCAACGGCGCCGCCAAAGTTTCTGAGCGCACCGGAATGCTCCAATAAATTTTGCCAGTGCCGACGGAGGCCGAATAAAATTGACCATCATTGCCACCAAAAAAGAGGTGATCTTTGACCACACTCACTCCGCCTTCAACTCCGCCCTTAACACCAATACGCCAGAGGATATTTCCGGATTCTCGATCAACAGCGACCAAACCATCAAATCCGTTTCCCTGAATCACTCGATCACTTAACACCAAAGGACTCATTCGCACACTTTTGCGATAACCGATATCTGATGACTCATTGGTTGAGCGCACCCAAACTTTTTTGAGAGTCAATGACTCCTCAGATTTACCTTGAAGTGAAGTCAATTTTTCGAAATGAGAGCACGCTGCTAAAAAAAAGAGGCCTCCAAGGGCCAATATTCGTAATCTAGTCTTCATATCACACCTATTTCATAATCAATGCCGTTCACTGGACGCGGCATTGATCGTGGTAATTTATTAGGCTTTTGTTGCCGTCGCGTTCTTTTTAAATTTTAAGTAGCGCAAATATTTTTCAGCAAAACGCTGTGCTTGACTCTTCGGTTTAGGCTGAGCCTGCTTTTCTGTACTCGCTTTACCTGCCACAAGATCATTAAGAACAGTTTCTGCTTTTTCAACTTGCCCTAAGGTTTCTAGGCATAAGGCCCTTCCCAACTGAGCTTGCTCAACGATAAAATCCATTTTTTTCTTCTTTTCCAAGTTTTCCCAAATGCCGACGGCCTCTTGGCACTGACCTTGATTCGACAACAAACCCGCGTATGCATGAAATACCATTGCACCTAAAAGAGAATCGGAGTTTTGCTGACTTTTTACTTTAGACAACACCTGAAGTGCTTCCGCTGTTTTATTATATTTTAAATACAACTGACTGAGTTCCAATGCTGCCATGGCTCCGGCCTTGGAACTGGCGTGAGCATCGATGAGTTTTGACCAACCCTCAACTTCCGACCCATAATCTTTAGCCAGATCACCAGAAGCCGCTTCAGATTTTTTATCTTCAGTTTTTTTATCTTCAATTTTTGCAGTGGCATCTTTTTTATCAGCCTCAGCTTTATCAAAGCCTTCTTTCTTTTTGAGATAAGTCTTTTCAATCGTATAATACTCTTCTTGCACTTGCAGCTCTTTGCTTAGAGAGCTTTTTTCCCAAAGTACAAATCCCGCGCCCGCCAACACAAGAAGGACAAAGACGCCAAGAATTAACTTTTGGTTTCTCATAGTGTGATAGAAAAGGTTTTGCCCAACTGCCGTTAATTGGTCGGGTCTTCGCAATTCATCTTTCGAAATAGTATGGCTCATCTCTATATTCCCCTTTATTCAGCCTATCGATTATACATTTCTTTCAATGTTGTAAACAATCTTGATGATTTACCTTGGTGGCGCTGGCGCAGTCCGCCGATGGTCTTGATTCTTTGCTCGGCCAAACGATCCGCCGCCACATTGGTTGGAATATTTTGTTCCATCGCAATATGAAAAACGCGCATCAAATTATCATAAACTCTTTTTGTTTTATCAAACGCTCGATCCGACGAGTAACCTTCCAACTCAACGAACACATTCATTAACCCACCGGCATTGATCACGTAATCCGGAGCATACAAGATACCCATCTCGCGCAATGCCTCTCCATGACGAGGTTCTGCCAATTGATTGTTGGCTCCGCCCGCAATCATCTTACATTTTAACTGACCAACCGTGAGGTCATTAAAAACTGCGCCAAGGGCACAAGGTGCAAGAACATCACACTGAGTGGTAATGATTTCTTCGGAACTCACTGCCTCAACGCCATATTTTTCAACGTGCGCCTTAACCTTTTGAGCATCGATATCAGCAACCTTCACTCGTGCACCCTCTTGCACCAGATATTTCACTAAATTAGAGCCCACATTACCAAGCCCCTGCACTGCTACGGTGAGGCCTTTGAGACTATCTTGATTGAGTTTTTCTTTAACGACGGCATGAACTCCCATCAAAACTCCATGCGCTGTATAGGGACTTGGATCACCCGAGCCACCTAATGACTTTGGAATTCCTGTCACCCAAGGAGTTTCCATAAAAATGTATTCCATGTCTTGTTCACAGGTATTGACGTCTTCAGCGGTGATATATTTTCCGTTGAGCGAGTTAACAAACTGACCAAAAGCTCTGAACAGTGCTTCCGTTTTTTGTGTTTTTGGATCTCCAATAATAACCGCTTTTCCGCCGCCAAGGTTTAAGCCGGCCGCTGCAGCTTTATAGGTCATACCTTTTGAGAGTCGGAGCACGTCAATCAAAGCGTCTTCTTCAGTTTTATAATTCCACATTCTGGTACCGCCTAAGGCAGGGCCCAAAGAGGTGTTATGAATCGCAATAATGGCTTTCAATCCAACCGATTTTTCATGACAAAAAATTACTTCCTCATGTCCACCGTGTTTTTCGATAAGGTCAAAACTGGCCACAAGAACTCCTTCCTTCGAGTTGTCACCCATTGAATCTTGGATCTATTGAATTAGTCAATGAGTCTCCAAGAGTTGGTGACACTCTAAGCGCAATTCTTAGCAGATGACTACTAGTTATGACGCACAATGGTCAGATAGAATCTGAGATGACCCTTCCACAGGTAGATTTGTTTATGATTTGGGTGGTCTTGATAAGCTAGCCCGACTTGCGTTTGCCTTGAGTCAAATGCAACTGTACGACGGGTTGAATCTTCTGGAGCAACACTGGATCGGAAGCTTGATGTTTTCGTAATAACTCATCCGCTTTTGCAAGGCGTTCTGCCAGTCCAATCAGCAGTGCGGAAACCCAAGCTGGTGCTTTATTCAATTCTTTTTCTAAAATATCTTTGGTTATTTTAACAACCGTAACTTCATTGAGAGCAATCGCTTCAGCTGATCGTGTTCCACCAGAAACGATGCCTAGTTCACCAAGATACTCTCCTGCCTTCACAATACCCAGAGGAATAATTTCATCATTCGGCCCGCGCTTGAACACTCCAACTTCCCCTTGCAAAATGACATAAGCACAATCCGCAACTTCAAATTCACGGAGAATGTATTCGCCTTTTCTAATCTCAATGGGTTGTTGCATTGGAGCCTCACTAGCTTTCAGAAAGTGGTTTCTTTCAAAGTATAGCGAGATTTTTTTAAACAGAAATTACATTGCCAACTCGCTCTGAAAAAACTAGCGTTTAGTCTATGTCACAGGAAATTTTATCCATTGAAAATGGGTTTAAGAAAATTGGTAATACAACCATTCTTGCCAAACTGAAGGCCGAAATTAAAGCGGGAGAGTTTGTATCTATCCTTGGCCCTTCTGGATCAGGAAAAACAACCCTCTTAAGATTATTTGCAGGACTCGATCAATGGACTGATGGCCACTTTAAGCGGAACGCACATTCGCGCTCCGCTTTTGTTTTTCAAGAGCCAAACCTATTGGGATGGCGAACGGTTCTGGAAAACACTCTACTTCCACTAGAATTGACGGGTCAAACTGTTGATAAACAAATGGGCCTGGAAGCTCTTAATTTAGTTCACTTAGAAAAAGCCGCCCACCTCTACCCTCATGAACTATCAGGTGGAATGAAAATGCGCGCTTCAATCGCTCGCGCCTTAGTCACTAAACCAAGTTTATTGTTTATGGATGAACCCTTTGCGGCCCTAGATGAACCCACGCGCGAGGAACTCCAGGAACAACTTCGCCAGATCTGGGAATCTCAAGCCACTACCATACTGTTTGTCACTCATTCCATTCAAGAAGCCGTGTTTCTCGCCAACAGAATTATTTATTTGGATGGTAAGCCATCCACAATTACAACCGATTTGGTTTTAAACCTGCAAAGCATCCGCAATGCTAAAACCCGATTGTCCAATGAGTATTTTGCGGAACTCAATAAGGTCCGAAGTTTATATCATGCGCAAACGACAGGAGGAGCACGACCATGAATCGCAAGTCGATTTTAGTACTTTTCCTTTTATTGTTAATTGCAGAATGTGCGCTACGAACTCTGGCTGTCCCTGACTATTTACTACCATTACCCTCACAAGTATTTCAGACTTTTTGGGAGGCAAAAGCCGATCTTTGGGACGCCTTATGGGAAACCAGTTCTCATACTTTTGTGGGCCTATTGCTCAGTTTTGCGGGCGGCATTTTGCTTGCCATTTTAATTTCATTATCCGCATGGTTAAGAGCCGGCATACTTCCCTTGGCCATGTTTTTTCAAACGGTTCCCATCATTGCCATCGCGCCGATGCTTGTGATCTGGTTTGGTTTTGGCGCGCCCACCGTTATTGCCGCGGCCACGATTGTGAGTTTTTTCCCAATCCTCGCTTCAACGTTACAAGGTCTGGAATCAACCCCCAAATCCGCTATCGAGCTTTTTCAGCTTTATAATGCTTCCAAGTTTGAAGTTTATCACAAACTAAAAATTCCTTTTGCCATACCATGGATCTTTAATGGCCTAAGGATTGCTATGGGTCTGGGTGTTGTTGGCAGTCTCGTTGGCGAGTTTATCGGAGGGGGCGGACTGGGTAGCCTCATCGACTCAGCGCGAACTCAACAGCGAACCGACCTCGTCTTCGCTGCCGTTCTGGGGAGTTGCGCTCTTGGCTGGTTGCTCACTTCACTCCTCGATGTAAGTAAAAGATTCTTTCTCAAGAGATGGTTGAATCAATAACTTATTTTTAGTTGGCGCATAGTTCCCTAAGCTACTTCGCTCCCTGATTGATCCAATCCTCAAGTTTTTTAATGTCCGCCTCATCCATTTGACCGCTGCCTTTGGGCATAGCTTGAACACCAGTTTGGTGTCGAACGGCCTTAATAAGGACTGAGGAAGCAGCATTCCCAGAAACAATCCATTTCCCATTACCACTCGATGCCGCAACAATCGCACTTTGAGAAACCACCTCAGAGTGACATCCCAAACAAGTTCCTGAGCCAATCGATTTTTGAAAAATAGATTTGATCGAATCGAATGTTAAATCAGTCGTGCCACCGATGTCAGGACCGCCGCCTATCGTAGTCGATTCATGCAGTTCATGTGTTCTGTAAAGCCCCAGCGAATATTCCATTAACTCGCTATCAGTCAGAGCCTTTTTGAAAATTCCAACTTCTGCAAAATCAAAACTCCCGCCACTTCCCCAATTACTGGAATGCAATTCAAAGGTCCGAGTTACAAAACCTAAATTTGGAATTGTTCCAACAATCGTCGCTTTTGTGGTGCTCAACTCACCGTTAATGGCCAAATTTAATGAATCGGCCGCTTTGCCAAATCGAACAGCAACACCGAAACCTTTTTTAAGGTCAGCCTTGGGAATTGAAATCATATTGGAAGAATAGCTTGTAGAGTTGAACCACTGATTAGCGGTGAAGTTGACTTTATCGCCATTGTCGCTCACATCCAGCACGAGTATTCCAGCTTCCTCACCATTCAGCGGCATCAACCCAAAGGTTCGAACCACTTTAGGATCAGCATTTGGCAACTCTATATTACTGAATTCAATAAGCACGGTATACTCGTCTGCGAGAAAAACGGACGTATCCTGACTGACCGGTGTTAAATAAGATTTATTTCCAAAGTTCAGGCGTTTTCCATTGATCGTATCTTTTAAGAGTCCCGAATGATCACTATCGAGCGTCTGACTCCCACTAATGAGCGGTGGGTAGAGGGGAATCAACTTACCGGTCACATCATACCATCTCTCGATCCGACCATACTCGTTCAGTTTCATTAACGAAACGTCCTCAGAGACAATCCAAGACAAATCAGCGCCTACACCCCTCGAACTGAAACTTATCACATTAGAACCAGCTTCCAATGCGCTCGACCGAAATTGCCGGGCACAATTTTGGAAAAGCAAAGTCATCGAAACTAACAAAGCTGATAAAACGTAGACGGTCTTCATGGTTGCGCACTCCTCATAGAATTTCCCAATAAGGGGACTCGCAAATCGTTAAAATAATCATTCGCCAACGGTCCTTAGTTGATTCTGAGTTCATGGCCATTTTATAATCTAAACTCTGCAATTCACTTATAATTTCACCATTGTCTTCCCAAGAAGGATAAAACAATTGAATCGCTCTTTGTAGAGATTCTGAGGTCGGCGTTACATCCTCACCTTTAATTCGTGCCACAAGGGTGTTCATAAGCCCGTCTTGAGCGACTAACCGACGACACATTTGCACGCGCGAAGCTTCTCTGATGGTTGAACTGGATTGAGACATGCCAATCGTTAAATTGGCATAATTATATCCACAATCGAGGGTCGAGCCACTGGCAATAATGTCACAGGGGTGACCATACATATGTTGCTGAAGTAATACCTCGGCGTTGAACAAACCATGGAAAGCCGCAATATCTGTGGCATTTAATACATTTGTTAAAAAAACCTCCGAGAGGAGCGAATGCACTCCTACCCGATCAATTAGCAAAAGCTCCGAGGTTGATTTTTCTAAAACTGGCTGCGGGTCGGGATGATCTTGCGACAAACTTGACAGGTTGACTGAATTTTCAACAAAACTATGATTAGCGCAGTTTTGAAAAGTTGAGCCTACAACAAAAAAAATCAGAAACAAAATCCCGTAGAGAATTCGATTTTTCATACGATTTCTCCACTTCCTTTGATCTCCAAATTCGAGGCGGATCTAACAATCATTGGCGCCGCCACATTTCCCCAAGGATTTTTCGACATTTGCATCAGACTCGCTAAAGTCGAAGTCACATGGGCTGGTGACAGATAAACTTTTTCACCCGCGACATTGGTGAGAGCCTTATAACCATAGGTACCGGGATAAAGAGCGGTGTCCGGTCCCCCCGAACGAGCGATATTTCCTAAAACAATTGGCTTGTCATCAATGACACCAGTCAGAACTGAAGACACCATTCCATCAAAAGAGTGATCTGATCCTGTTCCAGTCGATCGTGGACTTCGGCCAAATTCCTGAACTATATGAATAAAAGTTCTAGAGAATTCACCACTGTTCTTTAGTTGATCAATCAACTCCAGCAAGCCAGCCCCTAAAGCTCTAAAAAACATGGAGTTCATATAGGTCATAGGCACTGCACCCGTGTTGTGCTGATCGAAGGCCTGTGAAAAAGTGGTTGGAGTTCCTGATCCAGAAAAATAACCGATGAGATTGGCGGGCTCTAAAGATCCAAACTCCATCGCACTGCTATAGTTACGAGTCAGCGCAAACTCCGCCAGTGCTAGAGATGAAATCAACATATTGCAATCAACAGCATTATACCAATCGCGAAGATCACTTCCTACATTAGGATTTTGAACTCCGCCCAACACATTGACATTCCAGACATCACCCGTTTGCGCTAACACAGGCTTATCCGAAAGCCCAGGCACCGTACGATCACGAATGGTTGCTAAAACTATGCTTTCATATTTTGTATACAATTGAGTCCAAGAGGCATCAAGGTCTCCCACTCCCTCTTTTAAGGTCTTCAAAGAGTTTTCATAATCCAAGGTCAAAGGTTCAAGCCCCGAAGTCTTCTGACTGGCAAAAAAACGAATCTGATTCTGAGTTTCGTTAATATACTGAGCGTATCGATTCCTGAGTGACTCAACTACTTTGGTGTCTTCTCGATCGGTAAATGGCTGCATGAGATTTTTGGCATAGTTGGCTTTACCGGCACCAAAAATTAAACTGAGCCCAGTGCCATTAATCGATGAATAACCTGATGCTGAGCCAAATGGGGGAAACTGTAGTGCTCGGAAAAGATTCGATGACCTGTCGGCCACATGTCCCGTCACGCTTCCGGCTGACGGTACGGGATTAGATTGACGAGCTAAGTTGGAAGGATGGCCATCAACGCCACTTCCATAGCCTCGGAAAACAATTAAATGCCGAAGCAAATCATTTAATGCTCGAGCCGGGCCCGCCGCTGATTTCACACTGGATTTCCAGAGCCAAGGCACTAAGACACCTTTATAATCGACGGTCGCATACTTAGTATTCGTATAAGTTCCGCCATTGCCAACTAGTTTTGTTTGCACCAACGGATTACTCACAATGGTTTGGTCTGTTCTTGTTTTCACTAACTGATCGAAGCACCAACGAGCAGGAGCACCTGATAGATTGAAAGAGAGATATTTTACAAGCGGATCCTCTCCTGAAGCCATAGCTTTGCGAATGAGTTGATCAGAAATCAATCGCATCAGTGTTTCAATGGGAGGCCATTGAGAGAACAAAGTGCCACCTCCGATGGCTAAACTGCTTTTGATGAGAAAATCTCTTCGATTTTTTTTAATCATCTCGCCCCTTACTTTCCAAAATTTCCACTGCTATAGTAATCTGACTCAAGAATCCGTCGGACCAACTTTTTTAAATTACCGCCGGAATGCAGCTCTTGCCCAAGAGAAAATACAAATTCACGCATTTCTCGCTCTTTTTCGGTGAGACCCTCATTCAAAATCGAATTCGAAGGATCATAGGGATCATACAGATCAACTTTATTCTTGGTGAAATATTCAAAATAGCGTTTAGCAGCACAAGCATAATAATCAGCCGTATTTGTGAGTGCTTGCCCTAGATTCTCCAGACTGTTCAAGGGCACATCCACTATCTGACCATTGATAGATCGGAAATAGAGTTTTCCGTCAGGACGAGTACGATAGAAATTGGATTCAGAGACTGATGGCCAAAACTCTGGCGTCTGGAGGCTTTGATCAACATTATAATTCACAAGTATTGCCGGCGTTCTAAAATCTAAAAACATGTTATCACCACGCATATTGACCACACCACCCAATCGAATGTTTCGCAAAACCATGGCAGCCTGGTCCAACGTTGCATGACACCGAATACACGCATCAGATTTTCTAAAGGCAGGGGCAGCGGCAATAGTTGTTTTCCAAGGCGCAACATCGCTCGCTCTCACAAAGGGTCCCTGTCGGCATAAGTAGTTTTGAAAAACTGAAAGAATATATCGTCGAGGAAGCTTGTCTGCGCCATCAGCTTTATAGTCAAATCCATGACCGATATTCATCATGATATACGGAACTGACCCAAGTGCACCACCTCCACGATTGGCCATAAATGCCTGCGGCACCGACACACCTGGTGTACTGGCTGTCGGTGCCGTCGAATAGACTTCTGTCCATACCACCGGTAGCAATGGAGCTCCAGCATAGGACTGTAATTTTATTCCGTATAGGTCTCCCATTTGCACAAGTGGTGTTGCAAGAGTCTGGATAGTCGATTCGTTATATGATGCTGCTGAACTGAACGTGATTGAGTTAGAATTAAGACGTGATCCTTCTGTACTATTGTAGGTACTGCGTGACACTCGCAAAAAGCCGCTTGCAGTGGCAGGCAATTGAGTTGCCAGTTTCGAACCATCTCGTAAGGCCACTGCCGTTTCACTACCAGTCAGCACGCGAGAATAATTCTCGCCCATTACTAAGTTTCTTGTTAAGAACAATGCGGGCTCTTGGGGATCATAAATATCCACTCCCCCCCAAAAATCATCAGGAAAAGAGTTTTGAAAAGCCCATTGTTGCTCAAACCAAGTCCGATGAAAATCTAAGAATTGTTTTAAGATAGACCTATGAACCTCTGTGCCGCCCTCAACGAGGCTTCCTTCTGCGGTAAGTTTCACATTATTCAGCAAATTCATGCAAATTGATGGCGCACTCTGACTCTTAACTTTACTCCAAAGATCACTCCCAGATCCGAGCCTATGGCCTGTCAATTGCGTATAACACCTCTGTAGAATCTCCCGTTCGGAGAGACGTGGAAGATTGGTAGCGAAGGCAAGGGACGGCCATACTAGAAAATCAATCGCCAACACCAACAATCGTAAATAAAAAAAATGTCTAACCAAGCTAAGCATGAAATCCGTTCCCCTTTTGGGTTTGCGAACATCCAGTCAACATTTCCAATAAGACGTTTCGAAGAGCGTATGCGTTCCCAAGTCAATCTAAGTATGCCACTTTTTTTAGGACGATTAAACTGATTTCCTTGACGAGATCGGTTTTCGAAAAACACCAGTCTCATTTTGAATCACCAGAAGTTAGAGGTGCCAGTGCGCAAACACAGTTCCTTTTTATTGGTTATCTTGGCGGTCTGATCGGTAACCTTTGCACCAACGGTCGAAAGTCTTATTTGGATTTCTTAAAATCTTTTGTAGAACGCCAATCCCCAACCTTGCTCCCCAGAAGAACCAACACCGATAGGCTGAATATCAAACTTAGGCTCTTTGTAACTACCCATGTTTTTTACGACTGCAATGAGTAGCCCAGCATATAAACCAAGTGAAGCTCCCCTCGCCACAGGTGTTAAATGGGACCCTGGATCTTCAGAGAGGGCCATCGAAGTTCCACCACCAAGTGCGCCTGCCACCAAACCATAAGTCCCATACCTAAACGCATCCTGAAATGGTTCAGCTTTTGCGCAGAAACTCGACAAAGTTATCATCAAAATAAAAATTATTTGTTTCATAAATTCAGTAAAGCCTTTTTGCGGTTCGAAGACAACTGGACCTGGACTTTGCTTTCTTAGTTCGCTTTTACCCGCTGATGTCCCTGCAGTGTTTAAAGACCCTGCCACATTACCGAATCCCCAATTTGAGGCCTAACGCTGAAAAAAGTTC